>JAKOOG010000153.1 GCA_022701545.1 Weeksellaceae bacterium
ACCTGCCAGCTTCACATGAGAATGTTCAAAGACGGTGAAACCATTGTCATCGAACCATGGAGAAGTGCCGCCTTCCCTGTAATTAAAGACTTGATCGTAGACAGAAGCGCATTCGACAGGGTAATGGCTGCAGGTGGTTTCATTTCCGTGAACACTTCTGGAAATACTTTGGATGCCAATGCCATTCCGGTTCCTAAAGAAGATGCCGATAAAGCCATGGATGCCGCTGCCTGTATCGCTTGCGGAGCATGTGTCGCGTCTTGTAAGAACGGGTCTGCCATGCTTTTCGTAGGGGCTAAAGTTTCCCAGTATGCCTTACTGCCACAAGGTAGGGTAGAAGCGAAAAGAAGGGTGTTGAACATGGTAAAAGCCATGGACGAAGAAGGATTCGGAAACTGTTCCAATACCGGTGCTTGTGAAGTGGAATGTCCGAAAGGAATTTCTCTTGAAAACATTGCCCGAATGAACAGAGAATATATCACTGCTTTTGTTGACAGGGGATAAAATTAATAGAAATAACGGAAAAAATCGTCTCCTTCAAGGATGGCGATTTTTTTTAGTTAAATCTTTCATAAAAATAACATTAAATTGCTTTTAGTTTACTGAAAAAACTATTTTTGCCTAATTATAAATTCAAAATGAAAAAATATCTTTTATTGTTTATCATCGCGGTTTTTGCGATGTCTTGCTCTAAAAAAGTAGAAGTAAAAGGAAAAGTAACCGGCGGTTCCCCATTGGAAAGAATCGAGTTCATTGAAGCGTCGGGCGTAGCAACTTTACCTTTAATTAATATTGGTGTAAACAAAGACGGTACATTTGCCGGAAACTTTGAAGTGCCGAAAAGCGGTATGTACATGGTTTCTTACGGTGGAAAAAGAAATCTGATTTACCTGAAAGGCGGTCAGAAGCTTGAAATTTCCGGAAATGCAATGACTTTTCCTACCGAATATGTAATTACCGGAGATGCTAAAAAGAACAACGATTTCTTTACGGCTACTCAAAAATATCTTGCCACTTACGCTCAGACGGTTAATATGAATGAGCTGATGTCAAAAGATGAAAAAACATTCCTTGCAGGAATTGAAAAGGTTCAGGCTGATATTAATAAAAATATTGACGAAAACGCTAAAAAATTCAGCCCGGATAACGAAGTGGTAACCTGGAAGAAAAATGACCTTTCAAGCACTTTACTCACGATTCTTAACCAATATGAACTAAGCCATAAGCAAATGGGAAATCCTTCGTTTAAGGTAACCAAAGCGTTCACGGATTTTGCCAATAAGCTGGAAGAGAATAAAGATGTCCTGGTTAAAGAGCATCCTTTGTACAGAGAATATCTTTTAACCAAAATGAGCCCTGATTTCCAGAAATTTGCTCAGGCCAAAAGTGCAGGAAAAACAGATGTGATTACCTCAGAACTGTTCGCAGAATATTTAAATAAAAATCAAAAAGATCTGTCGCAGACCGCTAAAGATTATTTGTTGGCTTTTGTAATGGCGCAGTCGGATATCCATCCCGGTGCCCCGGAAAAAACAGTTGAGAAAATCAAGAAAATTATTGATACCGATATCAAAGACAACACAATCAAGGAAGATTTAAAGAAAATCCAGTTTGCCATCAACGGCTTTAAAATCGGTGAAGCGGCTCCTGAAGCTGCCTTGGTAAAAGCAGACGGGAAATCATACAACCTTTCTGAAAACAAGGGAAAACCTTACCTGCTTACCTTCTATGCATCATGGAACCCGTACATCGGAGAAGCAACCGTTCCTGTATTGAGAGAAGTGGCAAATTTCTATAAATCGAAAATGAATTTCGTTTTTGTAAATGTAGATGATACCAAAGACCAGTTTGTAAAAACAAGCAGTTCTCTATTAAAAGGCATCACCGGAACAAATGTATATGCGGAAAACGGATTGAATTCTGATATTGCTAAAAAATACGGGGTTTACGGATTTAAATTGCCTTGTTTTATCGTAGTTGATAAAGATGGGAAAATCGCCAGCAAGCCGTTCTTCAACTTAGGGGATCCTGAGCTCGTAACGGTTCTGGATAAGCAGACGGGACTTTCCGCTCCAAAAGTAAATCCAAATGTTCAGTTACAACCGGGCGGTATGGGAATGGATCCTGCAGCAGCGGCTCAACAGGCTCCTCAGCAACAGGCAAATCCACAGCCGGCTGAGACAAAATAATTTAAATTCAATACAGATAGAAACCTTATCCCCGGATAAGGTTTTTTTATTTGTACTTTTGCAGACTGATACAGAAATGTTTCATATAGGAAAATAGAAATTAGAATGAGTAGAAAAAAGAATAAAAATATAGTTCTTGAAAATATAAGGCTTGTAAATGCCGGGGCCAAAGGAATTGCGATCGGACGTACGGAAGAAGGAAAAACGGTAATGGTTTCGGGAGCCATCCCGGGAGACCTCGTTAATGTAAAGGTAAAAAAAGTAAAGTCGAAATATTATGAAGGGGAAGCCGTAGACCTGCTGGAAAAATCTCCTTACCGGGTCGATCCGAAATGCATCCACTTTGGTGTTTGCGGCGGATGCAAATGGCAGAACATGAGTTATGAGAAGCAGTTGGCTTTCAAACAGGAAGAAGTTTACAACAATATCAAAAGAATAGGAGGGATTGAAAATTTCGAGACCGTTCCGATCCTGGGTTCCGCAGAACAGTATTTTTACCGGAATAAAATGGAGTTTTCTTTTTCCAATGCCCGCTGGCTGACCCAATACGAGATCAGCTCGGAGGAAAATTTCGGGAACAGAGATGCTTTGGGATTCCATATTCCGGGGATGTGGAGCAAAATCCTAGATCTTAAAGAGTGTTTTCTTCAGGAAGAGCCTTCCAATACGATACGATTGGCGGTAAAAGAATATGCGGTAAAACACGGGCTGGACTTTTTTGATGTTAAAAATCATGAAGGCTTTCTGAGAACGCTGATGATGAGGCAGAATTCCAAAGGAGAATGGATGGTGCTCTTCCAGCTGTACAGAGAGGAAAAAGAAAACCGGGAAAAACTTTTTGAATTCCTGCTGGAAACTTTCCCGCAAATCAAAACATTGGTCTATGCCATCAATCCGAAGCCGAACGATTCCATCTACGATCTGGATATCAATGTTTATTTCGGCGAAGGCTTTTTAATGGAAGAAATGGATGGACTGAAATTCAAGATCGGTCCGAAATCATTCTTCCAGACCAATTACAAGCAGGCCCTGGAATTATATAGAAAAACGCTTGAATTTGCTGATCTTAAAGGTGACGAAGTAGTCTATGATTTATATACCGGAACCGGAACAATTGCTCAGTACGTAGCGAGAAATGCCAAGCAGGTAATTGGTATCGAATCAGTTCAGGAGGCGATCGACGCAGCTATTGAACATGCCGAACTGAATGGTCTTACCAATACCACTTTCTACTGTGGAGACATGAAGGATATTTTCAATGATGAATTTCTCGCCGCTCATCCGAAAGCGGATGTTCTGATTACCGATCCGCCAAGAGACGGAATGCATCAGAAAGTGGTGGAGCAGATCTTAAAACTGTCACCTCAAAAAGTAGTGTATGTCAGCTGTAATTCAGCAACACAGGCGCGGGATCTGGCATTAATGAAAGAACAGTATGAAGTGGTAAAAATTCTGCCGGTCGATATGTTCCCGCAGACCCACCATGTTGAGAATATTGCTTTACTGATTAAGAAATAATTTATTTAAATTTGAATTCCAAATCTTATGATTCATGAAGTATTTTAAATTCCTGCTAACAATCGGATTTCTGACCCTGCTGTTTTCATGCGGCAGTGATGATGATATCTGTGAAAACGGAGAAGGAACGCCGAGAATGAAAGTTTCTTTCCTGAATGCGGAAACCGGTAAGGAAAAAACGGTTGACTCATTGTATGTCGCCGTAGATTACGGATCCGGTAAAGTACAGCTTGGAGGCCAGGCAAAGATTACTTCCACAATCATTCCTTTGAGAGTGGACACTGCGCCATATACCGATATCTATTTCAGAATAACCAGCAAAGGGGCCGAATCCAAAGTCAGGGTAAACTATACCACAAAAGCAAGTTACGTTTCGCCGGGTTGCGGAATCAAATTAAATTACGAAAATTTAAATGCCGTACTGGATCCGGTAACTACAACGTCTCCGGTAAAGAGCATCCAGGCCGGACAAAATTTTATAGAGAATGAAGACAAGACAAATCTTTACCTTCTTTTTTAGTTTCATCTGCCTTTTGGGCTTTGCTCAGGAGAATAATGCAAAAAATGCTGAAAAAGAAAAATGGAAATACGAGCCGAATTTTATGGTGGGCGGCGACCTTCTCAATACCGGGGTTTCCTTTTTTTCGGACCGAAAGTTATACCAGGGTTTTGTATCATCGAGGATAAAAGAAAATATCCACGCCATTGTCGAAGCTGGCTTCGAATCCAATATCTACCAGAAAAATGGCTATGATGCAAAGGTAAATGGTCCTTTTCTGAAGTTAGGTGCCTTTTATATGCTGGCCAAAGACCCGGAGAACCAGTTCAACGGTTTTTATGCCGGAGGAAAAGCGGCAGGCTCATTCTATACCCAGGAATACATGGCGGTTCCGGTACGGGGCTTTGGGGGAAGCAATTCTTCGAAATCCTTTCCTTCATCCACCCAATCTTCTTACTGGCTGGAAGGCACCTTAGGAGGAAGGGTTCAGCTGTTTGACACTAATTTTTACATCGATGTCAATATGCAGCCGCGGTACCTGGTGTATACTACCAAACAAGAGGAGATCCAGCCCATGATTGTCCCGGGCTTCGGGAAAAGTTCATCCAAATTTACAATGGGCTTCGCCTGGAATCTGGCCTATAAATTTTAGGGCGTCTGCCATATTACTTTATCAATATCTGAGATTTACCTTTTAACAATTGATATAATCCCTCCAGTTCTTTTGGGGGGATTTCTGCATTAAAAGATATATTATTAGCACAGGAAAAACCCGAAATTAGTTCATTTATCAAAAATTAATATTCATTTAATTAACTTTAAAAAAATAAATGATTGTCAAATAAGTCTAAGAATTATTCGCTTTTTTTCATAGTTACGCTTAATAATTATTTTTAAAAGTTAAATCTGATGCGGATATGATATTTTCAGGTTAAAATAGTTATATTTGGCAGGTAAATTTAATTTGAAAAGCTATGAAGAAACTTTTTACTTCTTTCTTTTCTCTTTTTGTGTTGGGTACGGTAAGTGCACAGTGGTCACAAACAACATATAAAGGAGAGAAAGTGAGAAAAGAGGCTAATATGAAAGCCTACTATTCATTGGATATTTCAGCATTGAGATCCCAGTTGGCAAATGCTCAGGAAATGGGAAAAGGTGCGAAAGCGGTGGAAATCTCTTTGCCAACATTAGATGGAAAGGTTGAAAAATTTGCAGTATACAGTTTCCCTGTGTTTGCAAAAGACCTTGCAGACCAATATCAATTGGGGTCATATGTAGGTGTGGGAATTAATGATCCTTCAAAATATTTGAGGTTCTCTGTTGCTCCTAATGATTTTCAATCTATGATTATCAAAGGCGGAGAATATGAATTTATTGAACCGGCCAATACTGATAAAACAGTATATGGTGTACATCCTAAATCTCAAAAGAACGAAAATGGATTTTTATGTTCTACGGGAGAGGATCCTGCTGCAGTAAAACAAATTGATGCATTGCTAAAAAAAGGTGCATTATTTACAAATCAAGCAACAGTCTTTAATAAAAGCTATGATAAAAAGTATAGAACTATGAGGTTGGCCATGTCAACAACAGCGGAATATACTAATTTCTTCGGAGGAGTTTCAGGAGCATTAACTCAAATTAATGCAACAATGACAAGAGTAAATGGTGTATTCGAGAAAGACTTTGCATTGCATTTAAATGTATTAAGCTATCCTGCACTTATTTATACGAATGCTGCAACAGATCCTTATGCAACGGTAACAAGTGCTTCTTCACCTCCATCTTCCTGGAATACATCCCTCAGGGATGTATTAGCAACGAACGTAGGGCAGGCTAACTACGACATCGGTCACTTATTCGGAGCATCGGGTGGTGGTGGAAATGCAGGCTGTATCGGCTGCGTTTGTTTAAGCCCTGTGGGTACTACTTACGATTCAGTAGCAGGCTATGGTAAAGGATCAGGAATTACTTCACCTGCTACGGGAAGTGTGAATCCTTCTACTGCCAATCCTCCTTCAGGAGATAATTTTGATATTGATTATGTTGCTCACGAGATGGGACACCAATTGGGAGCTAATCATACATTTGCACATTCTTTGGAAGGTTCAGGTACAAATATGGAACCAGGTTCAGGTTCAACAATTATGGGATATGCTGGTATTACTGGCGCTACTACAGATGTTCAGCCTCATTCTGATCCATATTTCCATGTAGTCAGCATTGATCAAGTGAATGAAAATTTGATTAATAAGACCTGTGATATAGAAACTACAATTAACAATAATCCTCCGGTTATTGCTAATATGCCGACATATAACATTCCTAAAGGAACTGCATTTGTCTTAACGGCAAGCGCAACGGATGCTGAAAATGATCCATTAACCTATTGTTGGGAAGAAGTCGATAATGCCAGTGTTGTTATTAACAAAACGAATATCGGAACAACTGCTACAGGTGCTTCCTTCAGATCATTTAATCCAACAACAAGTCCTACCCGTTATTTCCCTAAATTAGAATCTGTACTGAATGGATATCTTGATAACAGCAATAATACGTGGGAGTCTGTTTCTCAGGTGGCAAGAACAACGAACTTTGCAGTTACTGTAAGAGATAATAATCCGGATGCTACACAACAGCAGGCAGATTATAATATTCAACAGATTGTAGTTGGAAATGATGGACCTTTTAAAGTTACTACTCAATATGCAAACGTAGGTGTTCCAACTGCAATAAACTGGGATGTTGCTAATACGACAGCAGCTCCTTATAGCGTTACGAATGTAAAAATTGATTATACTACAAATAATGGAGCGACTTGGACAATATTGTCTGCTTCTACACCGAATGATGGAGTAGAGAATTTTACTTTACCTTCTACACTTAATGGACAGGTTATTAAATTGAGAGTTTCTTCCATAGGCAATGTATTCTATGCGATTGGCAAAATAAATGTAACAGCCTTCGCTCCGTGTGATGGCTCTGCTGTTACTGGTGTTACCGTAAGTAATATTACTTCTAATGGTGCCACTGTAAGCTGGACTCCGGTTTCAAATGCTACTTACATTATTCGTTTTAGAATTATTGGAGCAACGGCTTGGCAACAAACAACTTCTGCTAATCCTACTGTTACGTTGGCGTCATTAACTGATGCTACAAATTACGAAGTTCAGGTCGCAGCGGTTTGTTCAGGTACGCCCGGTGCCTACTCTGTTTCAACCAACTTCTCAACTACGGGAATTGCCTACTGTACTGCTGCTTCCACTACAGCAGCGAATCTTTATATTTCCAAAGTACAGGTAGCAAATATTAATAATAGTTCAACAGGAGCTACTTATACAAACTTTACTACAAACCCAGCCCTTCAGGTTAACCTTGTAAAAGGAGTTGCCTATCCTACGGTGATTAACAGTAATATTGCGGCATACGATTTTGCCATGGTGTTTATTGATTATAATAGAAACGGAACATTTGAATCTACAGAGAGGGTATTAAACTTTCCGGTAACCTCTACCTCTACATTCTCCGGAACATTTACAGTTCCTACAACAGGAGTTGTTGAAGGACAGATTTTAAGAATGAGGGTAGTACTAGGATTTGCAGGATCAACTAATGCTGGATTAAATGCTCCCGCTACATGGGCATGCGGAAACAATTTTAATGATGGAGAGGTTGAAGACTATAACGTTGTTGTTACAGCAACTTCATTGTCGACCAATGACGTAGCTGGTCCTAAAAATGGAATTCAGATTTATCCTAATCCAGTGTCTGATATTCTTAATGTTACTAAACTGTCAAATACAGCAACATATAAAATATACAGTGCTGCTGGCCAGTTAATAAAACAAGGAAATATCACTAGCGGACAGATCAATGTTTCTGAACTCATTAAAGGAGGTTATGTGATTACCATTGAAGAAAAAGGAAGAGAAGCATTCAATTCTAAATTCATCAAGAAGTAACAATTATTTAAAAATATAAATTAAGGCTCTGGGTATCTGCTCAGAGCTTTTTTTGTTATTTGCTAAAATATAACCTGCAAATTATTATAAAAATAATATATTTTATCAATTAAAAAGTCAAAGTTTCAATTTGAAATCTAGATCAAATTTATTCTGTCTTTAATTGATATAAATATTTTGATATTCACCTGCTTATCGGTGATTGTATTCGAAAAAAATTAAAAAAGGCATAAATTATTTACAGTATAACATTGAAAATGTCTACATTTGAAAAAATTTATAATAGAGTTAATTTATGAAAAGATTACTTACTACTTTAATGTTTTCTCTGGTAGGAGGAGCGATGTTCGGCCAATGGACACCTACTTCCTTTAAAAAAACAGATGATAACAAAAGAAGTGCGGGATTGAATGTAGAGCGGGCTGCTGTAAGAAGTAACGGGTACTACAAATTGGATCTGGACTTACTAAGATCCCAGTTGAAGAATGCGCAGGAAATGGGGCCGAATGCGACTCCTGTTGTAATTTCTCTTCCTACCATAAATGGGAAGATTGAACGATTTAATGTATACAGCTTTCCGGTAGTTGTAAAAGAGCTGGCAGATCTATACCAGTTAGGATCTTATGTAGGAGCCAGTCTTGAAGATCCTACAAAATACTTAAGATTCAGCCTTGCTCCTAATGATTTTCAATCGATGATTATCAATGGAGATCATTATGAGTTTATCGAGCCGGTTTCGACAGACAGAACCATATATGCTGTTCACCCGAAAACCAGAAAGAATGCAGGTGGGTTTTTATGTTCTACGGAAGAATCACCCGCTACCAAAAAACAGGTAGAAAGCTTACTTAAAAAAGGGCAGTCATTCTCAAATCAGCCTTCCAACTTTGCTAAAAGTTCTGATAAAAAGTACAGAACCATGAGATTGGCGCTGTCTGTAACCGGTGAATATACACAATATTTTGCCACTCAGGCAGGTTTGCCTACTACTGCGACTGATGATCAGAAGAGAGCTGTGGCACTTGTTGCCATGAATGCTACCTTAACGAGGGTGAACGGAGTTTTTGAAAAAGATTTAGCATTACACCTGAATCTGCAGAGTTACCCGAGCATAATTTATGTAAATGCATCAACGGATCCGTATTCATCTGCCAATGCAGGAGCTGCAGGAGCTTGGAATCAGGAACTACAAACAACATTAACCAACAATGTAGGAAATGCTAACTATGACATCGGGCATTTGTTCGGAAGATCAGGAGGCGGAGGAAATGCAGGATGTATCGGTTGTGTGTGTATCAATCCTACCACCAATGTACCTTTAGGAAAAGGCTCAGGATTTACATCTCCTGCAAATGCCATTCCTCAGGGAGACACTTTTGATATTGATTATGTTGCTCACGAAATGGGACATCAGCTGGGAGGCAACCATACCTTCTCTATGAGTTTAGAAGGCAGCGGTGTTAATATGGAACCGGGCTCTGGATCTACTATTATGGGATATGCAGGTATTACAGGTCCTAATACAGATGTTCAGGCAAATTCTGATGCATATTTTCATATTGCCAGTATCGATCAGATTCAGGATAATTTGATTGCAAAGACTTGTGATGTTGAAACTGCGGTTACAAATAATCCGCCGGTTATTGTAGATTTGCCGACGTATAATATTCCTAAAGGAACAGCATTTGTTTTAACAGCTTCTGCTACAGATCCTGAAAATAACCCAATGACCTATAACTGGGAAGAAGTGGATGATGCAACAGTAACTACGGATAAGTTTAATTTAGGAAATACAACATCCGGTGCAACTTTCAGATCAGTAGCTCCATCTGCCAGCCCAACCAGGTATTTTCCAAACTTTACTTCTGTGATGAACGGCGTGTTAAACAATTCTACGAATACTTGGGAAGCGGTATCTACAAGAGCAAGAACTACAAACTTTGCCGTTACGGTAAGAGATAATAATCCAAATATAGCGCAACAGCAGTCCAACTTTAAAGTTCAGACGATTGTAGTTGGAGATAATGGTCCTTTCAGATTAGCCAATCAATATGCTGATGTAAATATACCAACTCCAATCCAGTGGATCGTTGCCAATACTAATGTTGCTCCTTATAATGTGACTAATGTAAAGATTGATTACACAACAAATAACGGAACATCCTGGACGGTCTTATCCAATGCTACTCCGAACGACGGAAGTGAAAACTTTACTTTCCCTAGTTCTTTGAATGGACAGACAATTAAAGTGAGGGTTTCTTCTGTAGGAAATGTTTTCTATGCAGTTGGACCTGTTACACTAGGTCCGCTTGCTGCTTGCAGCAGTGCTGCGCCAACAAATGTTGCTGTAAGCAATATCACAGTATCTACGGCAAGTGTATCTTGGATGTCTTATACAGGAGCAACGTATAAAGTACGTTATAGAAAGATCGGTACAAGTGTGTGGACTGAGTTTGATACAACCGTTCCTTCTATCAACCTAAGCAACTTAATAGATAATAATACATATGAAGTACAGGTAGCCTTGGTTTGCGGAACGACAATTGGTACATACTCTGCTTCGGTTAATTTTACAACACCGGCTCTTGAGTATTGTTCTGCATCAACTACGGATTCAGATTATGAATATATTTCAAACGTTACGCTTAGCAATATTAACAATACTACAGCAAGCAGTACATACAGCAACTATACAACAAATACAGCACTTCAGATCAACCTGACAAAAGGAGTTACGTATCCTATGTCTGTTACGATTTCAAATCCGGATGTTCCAGATTATGATGCTGTAGTTGCTTTCATTGATTTTAATAAAGATGGGGTGTTTACTGATTCGGAAAAAGTATTGAATTATCCAATAGCACTTACTCCTTCACCTACTGTAATAACGAGCAATGTTACGATTCCTGCCAGTGCGGTGGAAGGGCAACCTTTAAGAATGAGAGTAATGGCAGTTTATGTAGGCGCCGGTACTGGTGGAGGCAATGTTGGTTTCTCATTAGGCGCAGATTATGTATGTGGAGATAACTTTGACTACGGCGAGATTGAAGATTATAATGTCGTTATTTCTGGAAATCCTTTAGCAACTAACGACGTAGCCGGTCCTAAAAACGGAATTCAGATTTATCCTAACCCGGTATCAGATATCCTTAACATTACCAAAGTATCCGACAAGGCAACGTACAAAATTTATAGTGCAGCCGGTCAGCTGGTAAGACAAGGAAATATCACTGGCGGACAGATCAATGTTTCTGAACTGATTAAAGGAGGTTACGTAATTACCATTGAAGAAAAAGGAAAAGAGACATTCAATTCCAAATTCATCAAGAAGTAATTAAGATAATTTCAACTTAAATATAAAATCCTCAGGGCAACCTGAGGATTTTTTTGCTTTAACCGATAAGAATTCTATGTTTTAATTAGCACATTTATCACTAAATGAAGGTGAATAATTCTAAAATAAGGAATATTGATATTGATAAGAAAAATAGCATAATCTATGTCATTTTAGTACATAATTTAAATGATTGTGATATATGCAGGAAAAAAATAAATGTATTTTTAAATTAATAATAAAAAATGTTTAGCTTTGTGTAATTAATAGAATACATTGAGAAAGTTATGAAGAAAATTTTTACTTCCTTCTTTTTCCTCTTTCTGTTTGCGATTACCAGTGCACAATGGAGTCCTGCAACATTCCGGGGGGAAAAAACGAGGGTAAGTTCTGACATTAAGAACTATTACTCTCTTGACCTTTCTTTACTAAAGTCTCAGCTGGCAAATGCACAGGAATCGGGCAAAAATGCAAAACCCGTTACCATATCGTTGCCCACTTTAGAAGGAAAAATTGAAAAATTTGCCGTTTACAGCTTCCCTGTGGTTGTGAAAGAACTGGCAGACCAGTACCAATTAGGCTCTTATGCGGGAGTCGGGATTGATGATCCCGGAAAATACCTGAGATTCAGTTTGTCTGCCGATGATTTTCAGTCGATGATCATCAAAGAAGGCAAATATGAATTCATAGAGCCGGCTGATAAAAATAAGACAGTCTACGGTGTGCACCCGAAAACTGATAAAAGCAACGAAGGCTTCCTTTGTTCCATGAATGAAGACAGACTATCCAAAAAAGAGATAGAAAATCTGTATACTGCTGGCAAAGCATTCGCCAATCAGCCGACGGTGTTCAATAAATCTTCTGACAAGAAATACAGAACCATGCGTTTGGTAATGTCTGTAACGGGAGAGTATACTCAGTTTTTCGGGGGTACCGTTGCTAACGCTTTGGTAGCAATCAATGCAAGTTTAACCCGTGTAAACGGCGTATTTGAAAAAGATTTTGCATTACACTTAAACCTTCAGAATTATCCGGGGGTTATTTATACAAATCCAGCTACCGATCCTTATTCTCCTGCCGCTACCGGTGCCGGCGGTGCATGGAATTTGGAATTACAGCAAACCCTTACCGCAAATGTCGGAAATGCCAATTATGACATCGGCCATTTATTCGGAGCTTCGGGTGGTGGCGGTAACGCAGGATGTATCGGATGCGTCTGTATCGATCCTACCACCTCCGTTCCGAGAGGAAAAGGTTCAGGATATACTTCTCCGGCAGATGGAATTCCGCAGGGAGACAATTTTGATATTGACTATGTGGCCCATGAGATGGGGCACCAGCTTGGGGGGAACCATACCTTCTCACACGCTCTTGAAGGTTCAGGAATGAATGTTGAGCCGGGCTCAGGATCCACGATTATGGGATATGCCGGAATTACCGGTGCCAATACCGATGTACAGGCCCATTCTGATCCGTATTTTCATGCGGTAAGCATCGGTCAGGTTCAGACAAACCTGACCAGTAAGACCTGCGATATTGAAACTACTGTTACCAACAACCCTCCGGTAATTACCGCTTTACCTACTTATAACATTCCTAAAGGGACGGCATTCGTTTTAACAGCTTCTGCAACAGATCCTGAAAACGATCCGATGACGTTTTGCTGGGAGGAAGTGGATAATGCAAGTACAACCATCAATAAAAATAATTTAGGGACTACTTCCACGGGAGCTACTTTCAGGTCATTCAACCCGACAACCAGCCCTACACGATATTTCCCTAAATTATCTTCCGTACTGTCAGGTGTTTTAAATAATTCCAACAATGGCTGGGAATCTGTTTCCACACTGGCAAGAACAACCAATTTCAGGGTAACGGTACGCGATAACAATCCGGATCCTGCACAGCAGCAGACCCAGTTGGCCAATCAGCAGATTATCGTCGGAAACGACGGACCTTTTAAGGTAACCAACACGAGCGCATTCAGCAATGGCCCTACCAATATAACATGGGATGTTGTCAATACAACGGCGGCACCTTATAATGTGGCCAACGTAAAAATCGACTATACAACCGATAACGGAGCAACCTGGACGGTAGCTTCTGCTTCTACGGCGAATGACGGAAACGAGACCCTGAACTTAACAGGTCTTACTGTCGGAGGTACCGTAAAAATCAGGGTAAGTGCAATCGGAAACGTATTCTATGCTATTGGAAGTGCGAATGTAACGGCCTTATTAACCTGTACAGGCGCGGCCCCGACAGGAATCGCCGTGTCCGCCATTACCCAGAGTACGGCTACTGTTAGCTGGACGGCTACTGCCAATTCGACTTATATCGTACGGTACCGCTCGGTAGGAAGCACAACGTGGATTACGGTTAATGCTACAGCAAATTCCGTAAACCTTACCGGTTTAAATGACGGTATTCAATACGAAGTACAGGTATCTACGGTATGTAGCGGTGTTCAGGGGCCTTTCTCTGCATCGGTTAACTTTACGACATTAGGGCTTACCTATTGTACAATGACCTCCAGCAACTTTGCTTCGGAATACATTTCCAATGTTACGGTAACACCGGTAGGAGCTGCTGTGATGAGCAACAACTCCGCAGGTTCTACATATACAGATTATTCCACAACACCAAGTGCTTTGGTTAATCTGGTAATCGGATCTACAGGAAATACGGTTTCCGTAACCAAATTCTTCCCGGGTACCATATGGAGTGAAGCGGTAGGTGTATGGATCGACTTCAACAGAAACGGAGTTTTTGAAGCATCGGAACAGGTTATGAACTCGCCTTCGAGTACAACCACTCCGGTTTCAGCTACCTTCAACGTTCCTGCCACGGCATATAACGGACCGGCTACCACAAAAATGAGAGTGGCCATGAGATACTCCACCTCTCCTGTAATGTGTCAGAGCTTTGGCGATGGGGAAGTTGAAGATTATGCAGTAAAACTGATTCAGCCGATTGCCTGTACAAGCAATGCACCGCTGAACCTTTCCGTGACCAATATAACGGCAACTTCTGCTTATGTAATGTGGGATCCTGCTACAGGAGCTACCTACATATTACAGTATAGAACGGCAGGATCAACAACATGGACTACAGTGCCGCTGACGTCAAATGCTTATACGATCAATAATTTAACTGAACAGACTCAGTATGAGGTTCGGGTAGCCTACGTTTGTTCCGGTACAACGGGTACTTATACGGCTCCTTATCCGTTTACGACTCCTGCGGTTACGTATTGTAACATCACGGCAACCAACAATACCAACGGATACATTTCCAATGTGACGGTTAGCCCGACGAACTCTTACGTAATGAGTAACAATTCAGGAGCAAATACATATACCAACTATTCGCCGGATCCTTCGAAATTGATTACTTTGGTTCGTAACTCAACCAATAACAGTATTTCAGTTTCTAAATCCTGGTTAACCACGACAACGGCTTCATTGGCAGTAGGGGCCTGGATCGACTTTAACAGAAACGGTATTTTTGAAACTTCTGAAAGAGTAATCAGTACAACGGCTTCTGTAACGACGCCTATTACTGCAACGTTTACGGTTCCTGCAACTTCTTACAACGGACCGTTGACGCTTAATATGAGGGTTATCTTCTCTACATCTACCATCAGTGACCCTTGTGCTACGGTAGCAAATGGAGAGATTGAAGATTATGCTGTGAAGATTATCGACCAGTCACCTTGTACGACGGCTGCTCCGTCTCCAATTGTTGTTTCCAATGTTACTGCTTCTACAGCTTTGGTTTCCTGGATCAATGCAACAGGAGCTACCTATACCTTAAGATACAGAACCGGTACAGGAGCCTGGACAACGATTGCTGCTGCAACCAACCCGTACACGATTCAGAACTTAAATGCTTCAACAACATATGAAGTACAGGTAGCAACCATTTGCGGCGGTACTACCGGTGCATGGTCTGGTTCCGTAAACTTTACGACACCGGCAGCTACGTACTGTACACCAACTACGACAAGTGTAGGTAACGGGTTTATCAATAATATCACCGTAACAGGTACGAACACACCGATGATGTCTAACAACTCGGGGTCCAGTACTTATACCGATTATTCCAATGATGCTACGAAGATTGTTACGTTAGCCCGTAACTCTACAGGAAATATCCTTTCCGTAGGCAGAACGATTTTATCAGGCACTTATTCTACATATGCTTGGCTTGATCTAAATGGGGACGGTATATTTGATAACAACCCTATCGGTACGGGAGGTGGTGAAAGAATTATGGCGTTGAGCTATTCTTCTACAACCCCTGTTACAGCTACGTTTGCAGTTCCGGCATGGGCGTACAGTGGTACCAATAAGGTAAAAATGCGTGTTATCGTATATTTCCTTACCCCAACCAATGCTTGTTCAACACTTACCAGTGATGGAGAGGTTGAAGATTATCAGGTGAAATTTGTAGATATCCAGCCATGTACAACGGCGGCTCCTACAGGAATCACGGTAACAAATATTGCAGCAACTACTGCTACCGTATCATGGATTTCTACTACCGGTGCTACGTATCAGGTAAGATGGAGAACCACGAACCCCGTAGGTGCATGGAATACTTCAACAGTGATTACCGGTAACACGTTTAACATTACCGGTCTTACCGAACAGACGGCTTACGAAGTTCAGGTATCCACCATTTGTGGCGGAGTTCAGGGACCTTGGTCTGCCTCTGTGCCGTTTACCACAACACCGATCATCTATTGTAACATGACGGGTACAGGAACAACGGATTATATTTCGAATGTGACCATGACGTCTGTGAATCCGGGTATTCCTCCGATGAGCAATACTTCAGTACAGACCAACTATATCAGTTATACAACGCCTGCTACACTTATTAACCTGGAAATTGGTTCCACCGGTAATAAGATTTCAGTAGCTAAAGGCGGAGGACAGAATGATGCCGTATCTGCATGGATCGACTTCAACAGAAACGGAGTTTTCGAATCTACAGAACAGATCATGACTTCTGCGGCAAGTACAGCAAGCCCGGTAACCGCATTATTTAATGTGCCGGCAACAGCATATAACGGTCCGCTTACCACGACCATGAGAGTTGTTCTCAAACGTTCTAGTGCTCCTGTTATGTGTCAGAATGCCGTAAACGGGGAAGTTGAAGATTATGCGGTAAAATTGAGACCTTGTTCAGCCACAGCGCCTACGAACATTTCATTCAATACCATTACACATACTTCTGCAAACGTTAACTGGACCGTACCGACAGGAGGCCTTACCTTCATTGTGAGATACAGAGCTCAGGGTACGACTACCTGGACGGAAGTTGTTGTTTCAACGTTAACCGGAAATCCACCTTTGGCTTTAACGGGATTAACTCCGGCAACGACTTATGAAGTACAGATTGCTGCAAGTTGCGGAACTTCTGCCGGAACATACACTCCGACACAGACGTTCACCACAAGATGTGATCCTACGCCTCCGGCGGTAACCGTGAGCAACGTAACAACAAACTCTGCCGTAGTAACATGGGCGCCGGTTGTTCCAAGTGCAACCTATGTAGTTCGATACAGAATTACAGGATCAACAGCATGGACGACGATCAATGTTACAGCAGCTCCTTTGAATACGTACACCCTTACAGGTTTAAGCCCGTATACGACGTATGAAGTACAGGTTGCGAATATCTGTAATGGCGAAACGACAGTAAATACATGGTCTAACCCTAAAGTATTTACTACTGAAAGAACCTGTGAATTGCCGCCTCCGGGATTAACCATCACCAACCTTACACCGACAACGGCCGTAGTGGTTTGGGATCCGTTCCCGGGAGCAACGTATATCCTGAGATACCGAAAAGTAGGCATTCCGAGCTGGACAACGGTGACTTCCAATACCAACACCATCACCTTAACCGGTCTGTTGGAATTGACACCGTATGAAATGCAGGTGGCCAATATCTGTAGCGGAACTCCTGGTACTTATACGCTTCCTTATTATTTCACGACGCCAACGATCGTATATTGCCAGATGCACGCAACAACGGCCAGCGCAAATTACATTTCGAAAGTAACCGTTACCCCTAATGGGAAGCCGGTAATGACAAACCCGTCGTTAGCATCTAACTATACGGATTATACCGGTGTAACCAATAAGTTCATCGAACTGATTCAGGGATCTGCGGATAATAAGATCAGCATCGATAAAACAACAGGAAATGCAGGAGTTGCGGTTTGGATCGACTTCAACAGAAACGGATACTTTGATATCAATGAGAGAATCCTTGTTTCCGGACCGAATACGGATCAGACGGTAAGCGGAACGTTTACAGTGCCTGCGGATGCCTTTGTCAGCTTGACCGATTATAAATATGTCGTGATGAGAGTGGCTATGGCAAAAGATGCAATCCCTGTAAACTGTACCAATTTCCCGAATGGTGAAGTTGAGGATTATACGGTAAGAATTTCTAAACTTCCGGTGCCTAATCCTGTGAACCAGACGGATATTATGATCTATCCAAATCCGGTAAGCACGGTGCTGTATGTGAAAAATATCAGCAAAAAAGCAAATTATAAAATCTACAGTGCTGCAGGACAGTTAATCGCAAGCGGAATCATCCTGAATAACAAGATTGATGTTCATGCTTTGATCAACGGAGTTTATATGATAGACATTCAGGACGGAACTTCAGTTTCTGCCCAGAAGAAGTTTATTAAAGAGTAAAAATGTTTTACATTTAATTATTAATCCACTACAAAGGCTCTCAGAAATGAGAGCCTTTTTTATTGAATGGTTAAATGTTTTTGAGCTTATCTAAGTTGATTCTCTCCTACTCATTTAATTTTAAATCAGCCAATGAGGAACATCGTTAAATACATCAGGACTTAAATAAATTCTCTTTTAACCGTTAGCAAACAATACCCTCTGATATTAAAAAAAACTTCCGGCACCATCTTCTAGCCTATTATTTCATAAACAATAAAAAAACCGCCGGAAAATCCAACGGGCCTTATTTTGTTTTATTCAATGTCGAAAATCACCTTCTCGGTATGTTCCTTCAAATCTTCAAGATTGGTATTGTTGTAGATGATACAGTCTGCCAGTTTGATCTTGTCTTTTTCAGGCATCTGATGTTCCATAATGGCCTGTACTTCTCGGTAGGTTTTGCTGTCCCGGTCCATTACCCTTTTCATCCTGATGTTGTCTTCAGCTGTAACGAGAACCGATTTGTAACACTGCAGGTTAAGTTTCAGCTCAAACAACAAGGCGGTTTCCTTAAAAACCAGATACTTTTTCTGTGCTTTTAACCAGTCTTCAAAATCGGTCCGGACTGCAGGATGAATGATCTCGTTCAGGCCATGCAGCAGATCGTTATCGTTAAACACTTTTTCCGCAACAAATTTCCGGTCGTAAAGCCCATTTTCACCATAGGCCTCTTCTCCCAACAGTTCTTTGATTTTTGCCTTTAAATCATCGTCTTCATTCACAATATCCTTCGCTCTGTCATCCGAATAATAAACGGGAAACCCGAACTCTTCAATAAACCGGGCAACGGTGGTTTTTCCCGAACCTATTCCTCCGGTAAGTCCGATGATTTTGGGTGTCGATAACGGATCCGGCTCTGCCTGCTGAGGTTCTGAATGCAATTCTTCCATACTTAACAATTAATATCCGAAAACATCATTAAAGCTAAAAGTTTCATCAAGCCTTACCCCTTTTTCGGTCATCTTAAGACTGGCCAGCTCGTGGTGGGCATCATGCTCGAAAAATAATAGATATTCATTATCCACACACTGTTTCAGGAATTTTCCTTTTTCTTCCAGGGTGAGGAGAGGGCGCGTATCATATCCCATTACATAAACATGGGGAATATGGCCCGCCGTAGGAATAAGGTCTGCAGCAAAGACAATCGTTTTTTCCTGATACTGGATTACCGGGAGCATCTGCTTTTCCGTATGTCCGTCTACAAAGATCACATCCATTTTAAGATCCGGGGCAAAACCGTAGTTTCCGTTTGCCGGAAGCGGTAAGAAATTAAGCTGCCCGCTTTCCTGGATCGGGATAATATTTTCTTTCAAGAAACTGGCTTTTTCCCTTGCATTGGGTTCTGTTGCCCATTGCCAGTGGTTTTCATTGGTCCAGAACTGTGCGTTTTTAAAAGAAGGTTTGTAGCCTGTTTTATCATCATTCCACTCAATGGCGCCACCGCAGTGGTCGAAGTGGAGGTGCGTCAGGAAAACATCGGTGATATCTTCCCTTACAAAGCCGTATTTTTGAAGATTCTTGTCTAAAGTATCGTCGCCCCAGAGCGAGTAGTGGCCGAAGAATTTTTCATCCTGCTTATTACCGAGCCCGCAGTCGATGAGGATCAGTTTTTTTCCGTCTTCTACAAGCAGGGAACGGGTTCCCAGCTCAATTAGGTTTCTTTCGTCTGCCGGATTTGTTTTTTCCCACAGACTCTTCGGGACGACGCCGAACATCGCTCCGCCGTCTAATTTAAATTTTCCACATTGTATTGGATATAGTTTCATATAATATTAAGTTTCTATAATGTATTATCTTATAACAATTTCATTTTTTCAGCAATCTGTTTTGCATTTTCATCACCATGCTCGAGCTGGGCAATAATATTCCTGAAATCGTTTTCTTTTCTGTTTTGGGACAGTTTCTGTTTGATAAAAATCTCGGTAGGGATGATCTTCATTCCGAAAGCACCCTGCATTTCCTTTTCTACAAATGCTTTTCCCATATCCTTTAACATCACGGGGCATTGCTGAGGGGCTTCGTATTTGGCGGTAAGCTGGTCCAGATGCCGGTAGAGTTCGTCATGATTCATCAGCTCGACTTTTCCGTAAATCTGTACCGCTTCATAGTTCCAGGTGGAAACATTAATGTGGTCGTACCAGCTGCTCGAAATGTAGGCATGTGCGCCCAAGAAATCGCAAAGCACCACGCTCCCGTTTTTCAGGATCTTTGCCTGCGGATTGGCTTTTGAAATATGGGTTTCGATATACCTGTTTTCGGGATCTTCTTCATTCAGGATCATCATCGAATGCGTGGCCCGGATTTTTTCTTCAGAAGAAATTAATAAAGCGAAAGCATGTTCTCTAATGATATCTTTCACCAGATTAAAATCTTCACTTTTATATAACTTTGGTATGAACATAATCCTTTAAAACAGCTCACCCGGATTTTTAGGAAGGGCAATGTTTAAATGTTTATACGCTTTTTCCGTGACTTCACGTCCTCTTGGCGTCCTGATGATAAATCCTTCCTGGATGAGGAAAGGCTCATATACCTCCTCCAGAGTTTCCGGGTTTTCTGCAATGGAGGTTGCCAGAGCAGAAATACCTACCGGCTTTCCTTTAAAATTTTCAATCATTACCCGCATGATCTTATTATCCATTTCATCAAGACCATATTCGTCCACATTCAATGAATCCAGCGCATATTTGGTGATATTGATCTCGATTTCACCGTTTCCTTTAATTTCGGCAAAATCCCGGACTCTCCGCAGCAATGCATTGGCAATCCTCGGGGTTCCCCGGCTCCGTCTGGCAATTTCAATGGCGGCGTCTTCATATATTTTTACGCCTAAAACCCTTGCGCTCCGGATGATAATCATCGATAAAAGTTCGATGGTATAATACTCCAGTCGGCTTTGGATCCCAAATCTGGCAAGCATCGGTTTTGTCAGCATTCCGCTTCTTGTCGTAGCACCCACCAGGGTAAAAGGATTCAGGCTGATCTGTACACTTCTGGCATTCGGTCCGGTTTCCAGCATAATGTCGATTTTGTAATCTTCCATTGCGGAATAGAGGTATTCTTCCACTACCGGAGAAAGCCTGTGGATCTCATCAATAAAAAGAACGTCATTTTCCTCAAGATTCGTGAGCAATCCTGCTAAACTTCCCGGTTTATCCAGTACAGGGCCTGAGGTTATCTTACAGTTTACCCCAAGCTCATTCGCGATAATATTGGAAAGAGTGGTTTTTCCCAGGCCGGGAGGACCGTGCAGTAAGACATGGTCGAGTGCCCCGCCACGCCTTTTGGCAGCCGATACGAATACTTCAAGGTTATCCAGCGTTTTCCGCTGTCCCGCAAAATCCTTGAAGCTCTGGGGACGGATCTGCTCCTCCTGTGCCAGTTCTTCACGGGAATAATTGTCTTTATCTGGATGTAAAAAGTCAGGCATTAATTCAATTTCATTTACCGTAAAGATAGGAAAATTGAGTTTAAGACGGACAATAATTTAGAGGTGAGATTGAAGATAAGATAAAGTTTAGGGAGAGACTGAGGTTAAGATTGCAGGGGTTGTTTTTCAGCATTGATGAGATTGGGATATTTTGAGTATTTTTGAGAGGAATAATAAACCTTAAATAATACCCGTATGATAAAAGACAACGGATGTTGCTGAAAACGTTTCAGTTTAGCTGAACGTTTGCCCAAAAGAGAAGATTATACGCTGACCTCACCATTGAGGAGATCTGAGGACAGCAAATCTGCAGACATTGCAGAAGGTTTTGGCAAAAAACAGCAAAGGATAAAACAGTTTTAGGATATTTCCAAAGAATTTGCCTTTAAAACCGAAGTCATTTGATATACGGATGCAGAGTTAAATATTTTTTAAAAAGAGAGTGTTTAGAAATACAAGACCTGATTCATGAAGCTATCCATGATTGAGATAAAATGACAATCAGTTTAAACAAAGATCGTCTTCATCTGAACCTCAACCTTAACCTTAATTATGAAATTAATCGGCCCCTTTAAGCAGGTGGTGACACTTGCCAATCTTCCTTTAAGAGGAAAACTTTCAGACAAGCAGCTTGAAATTACCGTTGACGGCGGAATTTTAACTGATCAGAATATAATCCTGAAAGTCGGAAATTATGAAACTTTAAAATCGGAAAATCCGGATGTGGAAACTGAAGAAATAGCCGGCGAACAGGTGGTGCTTCCTGCATTGGTAGATTCCCATACCCATATCTGCTTTGGCGGGAATAGGGCCAATGACTTTGCCATGCGCAACGCCGGAAAATCCTATCTTGAAATTGCCGAAAGCGGAGGAGGAATCTGGAGTTCCGTACAGCATACCCGGGAAGCTTCGGAAGAAGAATTGCTGAAAACGCTGTTGGAAAGAGTTGATTTTTTATTATCTCTCGGCATTACGACGATTGAAGTAAAAAGCGGCTACGGACTGGATGTGGAAAACGAACTGAAAATGCTCCGGATCATCAAAAAAGCACAGGAATCGGCAAAAGCAACGCTGGTGCCGACCTGTCTTTCCGCACATCTGAAGCCCAGGGATTTTGAAGGAAATAATGAAAGCTACCTGCAGTATATTTTAACCGAAATTCTACCGAGAGTACAAGAAGAAAATCTGGCCGAAAGGGTTGATATTTTCATAGAGAAATCGGCCTTCCAACCGGAAGAAAGCAAAGAATTCCTGCTGAAAGCAAAAGAGCTGGGTTTTCAAATTACCGTTCATGCCGACCAGTTTACGCCGGGAAGTTCAAGAATTGCCGTAGAAGTTGGCGCAAAATCTGCAGATCATTTAGAAGCAACGATCGATGAAGACATTGAGTTCCTGGCAAAATCGGAAACGGTGGCCACGGCTTTACCGGGAGCAAGTCTGGGGTTGGGGGAGAAATTTACCCCGGCCAGGAAATTACTGGATGCAGGAGCGATCGTCGCTATTGCCAGCGACTGGAATCCGGGATCGGCACCGATGGGAAATTTAATTACCCAGGCTTCTGTTTTGGCCGCTTTTGAAAAACTGACCACCGCTGAAGTTTTAGCCGGGATAACCTTCCGTTCGGCGTTTGCGCTGGGCCTGCAGGACAGGGGAAGATTAACAGAAGGATTAAAGGCAGATTTTATAACGTTTAAAACAAACAATTTTCAGAACATCCTGTATCATCAGGGAAGTCTGAAATGCGAACATGTTTATATTGACGGTATCCG
>JAKOOG010000159.1 GCA_022701545.1 Weeksellaceae bacterium
GCAGCGATAATGAACGGAATGAATGGCGGCAGGCTGACATTGGAGGCAAAGAAAGCCAATACTTTATTGAGCTTAAAAAGCACCGCCAGCGAAATAACAATCAGGGTATGGAATCCCCAGAAAGGAGAGAAGCCCACAAATACGCCGAGCGCAATGGAGAACGCCTTGGTGCGGTTGGTCCCGTCACTTTCCAGCACATCTTCCTTAATGAATCTGCGGATGCTTTTCTTCCTGAAATTATTGATGAAGTTCCGCGGAATAATATACAGCAGGGTGATGGTCACCAAAATGGTGTTGAGGATACTGATGCGTGTAAAATCCTTGAACGGCCTGAAATGCGATACGCGTTCCGCAGGATCATAAAGGACCTTTACCGGAACGTTTTTTACCGGAACATGCCTCCAGGCCGTCCGTACGATGATCTCGATCTCGAATTCAAATTTTGGAGTAAAATATTTTTTCGGAATTTTATGCAGAGGGTAAAGCCGGTAACCGGACTGGGTGTCTTCCAGCTTAATTCCTGTTTCAAACCAGAACCAGAAATTCGAGAAGCGGTTTCCGAAACTGCTTTTCTTCGGAATTCCGTCCTGGGCCATATTGCGGTTTCCGATCAGGAGAACATCCTCTTTTTCGTAAAGCAGGGCTTCCACAAAGACGGGGAGGTCGTCGGGATAATGCTGGCCGTCGGAATCAATGGTGACGGCGTAATGATAACCCAGTTTTTTTGCTTTCCTGAAGCCGGTTTTCAGGGCGTTGCCCTTTCCTTTGTTTTCCGGTATATGGATGATGTGAAGCTGAGGATAAGAACTTAAAATTTCCCTGGTGGAATCGGTAGAGCCGTCGTTTACAACAATCACCTCCCGCGTATACCCAAGAACACCGTCAATGACTCTTTTCAGGGTTTTTTCGTTGTTGTAAGTCGGTATTAAAACACAGATTTTCTTTTCGGAAATGGCGTTCTGGACTTCAGGAAGGGTCATTGTTTTATTTTAAGGCTGCTTTTTCAGCAGGGGTCATGGTTTTTGATTGTGCGGCAAACCGTTTGATGTAATTTTTCAGGGATGTGTTTTGTTTATTGTAATTATTTAATAAAAAAGCTTTATCTTCTTTAAGGCTTCCTCTGTATCCTACAATTTTCGGAATATTTTCCTGAACGCTCATCCGGATTACCCTTAATTCCGCATTGCCGGGATTGTTTTTGATCACTGCTTCAAGGCTGGTTGCTCCGGATTTTACCAAAGCTTTCCGGTTCGATTTGGTGATTTTGGCTTCCATGATTTTAGCAGCGGCTTTATATCCCTGGATTACGGCATCCGAGCCTGGTGTTTTTTCCGCCATTGTGATGAAGGCTTCAGTGCCTGCATTGGAAGAATTGGCTTTGGCATAACTCTCTCTCAGGGATTCAATCCCTGACTGGAAAAAAAGAATAAAGGCCGCTATGAAGGTGAAAATGATTTTCATGAGGTCAATTTTTGGTAGTTAACTGACATTTTTAATGCAATAGTCTCGCCAAAGAAAGTGGTATTTTTTACTTTCACTTCTCCGTCGGTCTGCGTGATATCCAGTTGCAACTTCAGGTCCGGCGTCTCAAATGGGTTGATGATGGCCATAAATTTTATGTTGGAAGCCGTTTTTAAAAATAAAGGCAGACCCGTCAATTCTTCAGAAAGTTCCTTTACGATCTGCATCATGCATACGCCCGGCGTTACCGGATTTCCCGGAAAATGGCCTTTGAAAATCTCATGGTCTTTGTTCAGGGAAATGTAGGCGGTAAAGCTTCCGTTTTCGGCCTGTTCGTGCGATTGTAAAGTATAAAAATCGGTAAGAATGGTCTGCATAAAATTATTTTTTCAGGTTAAAGGTATAATAAACCCCGGTTTGGAAAGTAATGTTTGAATGGTCGTTGTAGAAAGAATACACCGGGATGAATCCTTTTTTTACCCGGGCTTCAATCCCGAAATTATTGGTGATATCAAATCCCAGACCTGCTGTAATTCCCAAATCGATCTCATTGGCGGCATCAAAATTTTTCTGCTCTACCAAAAATTCAAGCGTCGGCCCGAAGTGGACATTGAATCGATTGAAATAGAATTTGTTTACGATTTGAAGGCTTACATAAGAAGCGGTGAGCGTCTGCCCGTTCCAGTTGTTGATGTTGGTATCCAGTTTGGCACCTTGTCTGGAATAATTGATCTCCGGTTGCAGCGCGTAAAATTTAGCAAACCGGATATTTCCGAACAATCCCAGATAGAAATCGGTTTTTGTCTTGAATTCCATATTGGGATCAGCATTGCCATAGTAATCGAAATCCATAGAAGAATACCACTGGGCCTTATTGGTAAAGTGCGAAAAATTGGCACCTGCCCGGATCCCCGGATTGAAGGTGACCTGAGCCAGGGACATTCCTGAAATTATTAAGACAAGTAAGGAAATGATTTTTTTCATGAGAATTTATTCGTTTTCGGTTATTTGAAATAGTTTTATGTTTATTTTAAAGTCTTTGTGCTGAAGTTCCAAACTGTCCGCGAAGATATGTTTTTTTGCTTCAAAAGTAAAATCGATTTTTTCCTTCCTGTTTTGCGTGTAAACGATCTGTTTCAGCAAACCATTGTTTTTATTGAAAAACAGATAATAGGATTTCTTATCGATTTTTGAGAGGTAAATTCGGGCATTTTCATTTTCAAAACTTTCACTGACGGGGTATTGCTGCCGTAAAAGTTCGCGGAAATCGTTCTTCAGGAAATTGATAACGATCTTTTTATCCAGATCCGGAAGTACGTAATTCAGTTTAAAATCATGTTCTGAAATTTCGAAATCGATCAGCTTATTCCCGAAATCGGATGTCAGTACCACACGGTGGGCCGAATCACCCATTTTCTTTACGATCAGGATTCCGCTGACGTGATTTTTATAAATGTCTATCTGGCATTTATACACATAATCTTCCTTTGAGGAAAAATATAGATTTTCCACCCTTCTTTCCGTATTCAGAACAGGTCTGGCATCCGTAAGCCTGTAGGTTTTACAAGATATGAACAGAATGAAAACCAGGCTATAAGCTAAATTCCGAAGCAGCAACCGGCGCATTGATTCTTGTGTTTTTGAAAACGATATTGGTCGTATCTCCTGAAGCTTCCGTCATATTCACCTGTGAAACGGTTGACTGGTTTTTAGGAAAGTACAGTTCAATCTGCTTGATGTATTTCAGCAGCTGGGCGGATTTGGGGGTAAACTTCGCAATGTTGAAACTGCCGTTTTTCAGGTAAGCCACAGAAAATTCCGGGTCGCTGAACATTTGTCCGTTGGAACTGCCTACGATCAGCTTATTGATTTTCTCGAATGTTTTGCTTTTGGCATCAACGGCAGATTTTTTCCCCTGATCGTTAATGAAAATTCTATTGTCCTTGAAAACAATGCTGTACTGATAAGGCTTGGTATATTTCCAGCTCAGCATATTCGGGGTTTTTAAAGACATTCTCCCGTAGGTAACAATGTTTTTATCCAGAAAATCCATTTTCTTGGTCTGGGTAAAATCACTCTGCAACGTCTTGATCTCTTTGGTTTCGGAGGAAACCTTTGCTACGAATGCTTTGGCTTCCGCTCCCGACATGGCGGTATTTTGGGCAAAAAAGAAACCCGAAACGGACAATCCTATGATGATGAAAATATTTTTAATCATTGTTTTATTTTAAATTTGAAAGAAAAGTCTCTGATCTTTTAGGTGTTCTTATCAAACTTTATGTAATTGAATTTCAATAATTTTATCCAAATATTTTGTGGCGCTTGTGTTCTAAAACAAGTTCGGCATTAAAATCATTCAATTGTAAAAGTCGAATACTTTTCACGCTCCAAAAATACTAATAAATTTACCAAAACATGATACGTTTTTTCCGAAGTGTCGTGGAGGAGAATAATGCTTCCCGGCTTCAGCCCTTTGGTCACTTTCCTGTAAATTCTGTTTTCGTCTTCAGTAATGGTATCCAGTGAACGGACATTCCAGCCGATGCTTTTCTTGCCGGTTTGCTTGATCGCTTTGGCAATATTCGGATTGGTAACCCCGAAAGGCGGACGGTAAAGGTCGGTTCTTAAATTCCCGGTTTTCAGCATTACCTCATCACATTTCTTAATCTCTTCAACCATCTTTGCAGACGATAGAAAACCGGTCTGGTTGGAATGGGAATAGGTATGGTTGCCGATGGTATGGCCTTCTGAAATAATTCTTTTAAACGTATCAGGATATTTTTCAATCTGTTTTCCTATACAGAAGAAGGTTGCTTTTATATGGTTTTCTTTTAAGATATCTAAAAATTTCGGGGTAAATTCCGTTGGGCCGTCATCGAAAGTCAGGGCAATTTCCTTGATTTTTGTTCTTTTGTGCGTGATGCTGTTGACAAAATAGCCGAGCCCGATATCAAAGGAACCCCAAACCACTATTGCCGAAAGCATTATAAAACAAAACAGATATACCCAGAACGTACCCTGAAACGCATAGATAAAAACGTTGCAGAAGACATAGAACAGGATAAAATTGTAGTGTTTCATTTTTCTAGTTTTTTTCAAATAAACCTATGAGGTCTTGCAAGTTTCAGATTTAAACCTTCTCCAGTAAAACCAGACTGTGGTCATTTCCGCCAAGATGATTATAAAGTAAAATATTTTTTACTTCTTCTTTTTTCAGTTCATTAATTCTCATTACTTCCGGAATTTCCTGATTTTTCAGGATGTGGCATGCCATGAAAGTTGAAAAGCCGCTCGCCGTATTGAATTCACCACTCAGGTGCTTGTAGTAAAGCAGCACTGAATCCGTAAACAGATCCATTGCCTTTGTATAATAAGCATCGGATTTTGCATCACCGCTGAAGCCTAGGATTACTGCATCAATATCACCGGAGGCCAGCTTATTTTTAGTTAAAAACTCTTCAATGAAGTGCTGGGTTTCATCCAGGTTTATTCTGTTGATGATCTGAATGTCTTTCAGCCGGGCGTAGGAACTGTCTTTTTTATCATTGCCCAACACAAAGAAACTTGCGCCTTCCCCCCAAACGACACCGTTTGTATTAGAGTGGAGGTAATCAGCAGGAAGATGTTCCTGCTTTTTAATGGTTTTGTTTAATTCATACAGCGCCATCGTTCTACCGGTCTGTTCGTCCGTAGAACCTACCAAAACATGTCCCGCTTCGCCGTCGATGATCTGCAATTTTGCATCCAGCATCGAAAATTCCAGTGAGGAAGAAGTATTCACATAGGTAAAATTGTAGGCGTGGCACTGCAGGCCTAAAGCAATCTGTCCCGCCACGGTATTGTGGGTGGATTGGATAAAATAAGTCGGGGTCAGAAATTCTTCGTTGTTATCAAGGACATTCTTTAAAAACTTTTCAGAATCCTGGGAACACCCCATTCCGGTTCCTACGATAATGGCATCCGGATTTTCAATTCCGGCTTCTTTCAAAGCGTATGAAGAAGCTACAGAACTCATCTTTACCGTTTTGGACATTCTCCGGATCATCGCAGGAGGAATGAATTCTTTATAAACCGGTTCAATGGCTTTCAGCACCTGGCCTGAATTCAAAGCCTGAAGATTATCAAAGAAATTTTTATTTAACGTGTCCTGCGCGGAAATACAGGCCGCGCTGTTGATGTAAACGGCACTCATGATTCTGAGAAAATTAAGGTTGAACAATTTCCTCCGAATCCGAATGAATTGGAAAGGACATGGCGGATGCTTTTTTCTTTAAGCTCCGTTACCGGCGTCAGGTCAAATTCTTCCATTTTGGTTTTGAAATTCAGGTTTGGGAAAATAAGGTTGTTTTGGATTGCCAGTAACGAGTATACCGCTTCAATACCTGCCGCGGCAGCCAGCGTATGGCCTGTAAACGCTTTGGTAGAACTGAATTCAGGGACTTTTCCTTCACTGAAAATCCGGATCATTGCAATTCCTTCCGATAAATCGTTATTCGGTGTTGCGGTTCCATGCACGTTGATGTAATCGATATCTTCTTTAGCGAGGCCCGAAACCTTCAAGGCTTTTTCCATTGCTAAATAAGCACCCTGTCCGTTTTCCGAGGAGGCCGTCTGGTGGTGCGCATCGTTGGCGTTTCCGTATCCTGAAAGATAACCCAGGATTTTTTTGTTTTCTTTTTTTACGATGTCGTCCGATTCCAGAACGATGAAGGCAGCGGCTTCGCCGAGGTTCAACCCCTTCCGGTCGTTATCGAAAGGTGTATTGTAAGAATCCGTAAGGATCATCAGCGTGTTGAATCCGTTCAGGGTAAACTTGGAAAGGGCATCGGTTCCGCCGACAATCACACGGTCAAGAACACCGTTTTTAATAAGCTTGGCCCCCATCATAATCGCATTGGCCGCTGAAGAGCAGGCCGTGCTGATGGTGGAAACCATGCCTTTTAATCCTAAATAATCGGCAATGAGTAATGATGAGTTGCCCGCATCATGAGAGTCTATATATTTTTGCTTTTCAGGAAATTCTTCGTAGGTGTAGAAATAGTTTTCGGTAACATCCATCCCGCCGACACTGGTCGAAGAGATCAATCCTGTTTTATATTCATTAACATCCGAAATTCCCGCATTTTCGATGGCTTCTTTTGCCGCAATCATCCCCAAAAGGGCTGTTCTGGTGGCATTTTTTTCATCCTTCAGCTGTAGTTTTTCCTTCAGCTCCATATTGGAGAGCTTGATTTCGCCGGTTTTGATATGCCCGGCATGGCGTGTTTCAAACAGCTGGATATCGGAGATCCCGTGCTTTCCGGATTGTAATGAACTCAGGTTTTCTTCCACATTGTTCCCGATGGAAGAGATGATGCCCATTCCCGTGATGGCAATTTTTTGACCCATTTTATAAAATGTAACAATGGATCAATATACCAGTCTAACAATTATGGGAAACTGTTACATTGATCCATTGGTATATTGATTTATTTTGTTCTGTTTTCCTCGATAAATTTCGCCATGGTATCGATGGAGGAGAAAATTTCCTTTCCTTTTTTAGGATCGGATAATTTGATACCGTATTCTTTATCCAAAAGAACAATCAGCTCAAGGGCGTCGATCGAATCCAATCCAAGACCTCCTCCGAACAACGGATCCGTATCTTTGATTTCCTCTACTGCAACGTCTTCTAAATTAAGAACTTCGATGATTTTGTGTTTTAATTCTTCTCTTAAGTTTTCCATATTTTTTAAAATTTACCAATGTATCAATATACCAGTTTACCAATTGGTTACTACTGAATATGATTGTTACCTTGTTATATCGTTAAATTGTTACGTTCGTTAGTCAGCAAATATACAAAAGCTTTATAACTTTCCTGATATAGTTCTGCCCAGCCGCACAATACTTTATCGGCCTTTCCCGACTGTATGAGCTGTTGTGCATAATCATTTAAAAATTCTTCATCAAATTCGTCAAATACGAAAAAAGCATTTTCGGTCTGCATTTTGTGCCGGATGCTGATCTCACCGACACAGATATTGGGCAGCGTATAGACGAAAACAGCCGGGCTCGGAAAATAATTATCCTCGGAATTGATGCTTTCCTGATATTTAAAATCGGTATCCAGGCTCGATGAACGGTTGGAGAATACCAAAGCGGTGCGGCTGTGATCTTCATTTTTTAATATTATTTCAGAAGCCAGAAAAGCCAGCTTGCTGAGGCTATCCATTTTATGGAATTTAGGATAGTTCAGTTCCAGGATTTTATAGGCCTCTTTCGCAAAATCTGAAAAGTTTTCAACAGGCGATTCAAAAATGATTTCATTATTAAGAACAATTGTTGAATTTTCTATGATACAAATGTCTGTTTTCTTCATTAAGGTTTAAGGTTTTTTCTTTGGATTTTGATGCGTGTTGAAAACAGAAAACACCACAATTTCATTATCTATAACATCATAAATAATGACGTAAGGAAATTTTTGGATGTATGCCTCACGGAAATTATTGCTTTTTAAAGAATAATGGAGCGAATTTTTGGCAATTCTGTCAAAAAACTTGTGGACACATTTCAGAAATTTATTACCTAAACCTTTTCTTATACTTTGATAATATTCAATTGCTTCTGCTAAATCTAAGTGAGCTCTTGACTTTAAAATTAATTTATAAGTCATAATCCTTCATGAGTCTTTGCTTCACTTCTTCCCAGGTGTATGAAGGAGTTTCACCTTTTAAATGCTTCTCTCTTTCAAGTTCAAGCTTTTTGTAATACCAATCGGGAACAGCAGGATAGTTATCTTGCTGTTCCTCAACATCGATGATTCCGTTAATAATTCGCAAAATCCTTTCATCTGCAATATCGATGAACTCATGAATTCTTTTTCTGATGTCTACAGTAGATTCCATTTTTTAAACATTAATTTTATAAAAATACAAAATTATTTTTTACATTTTTTCCAAAACAATGGCTGCATTACATCCGCCGAATCCGGAAGCGGTTTTCAGAATATATCTGATATCCGCAGACTGATTTTCTTTGATGATTTGCAGCGGTTGTGAAGTTCCGGGTGCTTCAAAATTTTTAGACGGGATCAATGTGCTGTTCAGAGCACTTTCCATAGAAATGATGCTTTCCAGTAATCCCGCTGCTCCCAGGCTGTGCCCGTAATAAGCTTTCAGGCTGTTCAGGGGAACCTGCTGCAGCTCCATCCGGTTGAAAGCGATGGCTTCCATTTCATCATTGTAAAGGGTAGCGGTTCCGTGGGCGGAGATGAAGTCTATTTTTTCTGCGCTAACCTGAGCTTCGTCCATCGCGTTGCGGATGCTTGCAAATAAACCGTCGCCCGTTCTGGATGGTCCTGAAATATGATTGGCATCATTGATGGCCGAATCTCCTGAAATTTTGAAACTAAATTTATCGTTTTCCTTCGGCTCCGAAGTGATAAAAACCGCTGCCGCAGCTTCTCCCAGATTAATGCCGTCCCGGTTTTTATCGTAAGGTTTGCAGATTTCCGTTCCGATGGCCTGAAATGAGTTGAACCCCGACATCACAAACTCGGAAATTTCGTCTCCGGCCATCACAAAAGCATTTTTGTATTTTCCTGCCTGGATTATGTTTTTCGCCACGGCCATTGCCATTACCCCGGAAACACAGGCATTAGAAACCACAACAGGTCTGGACTTAAATCCGAAAAAATCAGCAACCTTCTGGGCCAGGGCTGAAAGATAAGCTCCCTGCGGCACAGCCTGCCGGTTTTTCAGCAGGGTAATGTTTCCTTTGGTTGTAGATAAAACGAAAGCCGTTTCCTCTGAAACAGGATGTTTTTCGACCAAAGGTTTGAGGCTTAACAGCAACATTTTTTCCAATCTTGTGAAATCCTGCCGGTCTATCTGATCACCGCTGAAATTTTTACTGAATTCTTCATTCAGTTTTTCAGTATCGATCATCGAAGCATAAAAAGCAGGCTGGCTTTCGATGATCTGATGCAGGCGTACTCCGGATTTTCCTTGCAGAAGGGCATTCCAGTTGGCGGTAACATCAAAGCCTAAAGGGGTAATGCATTGATAATCGGTGATGTAAGTGGCCCTCATGATAATCCCATTTTGTCTTTCCATACCTGAAAAAATTCAGGGTTATAGAGGCATAAATTGTTATCGGAATCAAGGAACACCTGAATGGTTTCCCCGGAACAGACCAATTGATTTTTTTGGTTGAAAAGCTCGTACCGGTAAATCAGTTTGGCAGAAACCGAATTTACGAATGTCGTAACAATCCTGAACGTTTCCCCATATTTTAAAGGTAAAAAATGTTCGCAGGTGCTTTTTACAATGGGTGTAACAAATCCTGCCTGCTGAATATCAAGATACGTAAGGCCGTGCTGTCTTCCGAAAGCTTCCCTTCCGTCTTCAAAATAGACGATGTAATGGCCGTGCCAGACAATTCCCAGCGGATCGGTTTCGTTGAATCGTACCCGTACTTCTTCGGTACCCGTTAATATATTTTCTTTAGACTGCATGTTGTTTTCTTTCGTAAAATAATGAAATACCGACCATCGCTACATAAAATAAAAATAAGAAAGTGATTTCCCGGGCAATGCCGCCGATGCCGCTGTTTCTCAGAATAATGTCATAATAAGCATTCAGTCCCCAGTTCATCGGAGAGAATTTGGCAATGGTCTGCATAAATTCAGGCATCAGGAATACCGGAACCCAGATTCCTCCGATTGCTGCCAGGACCACTACGGAAGTTGCTCCGAAAGGTGCGGATTGTTCCTGGGTATCGGCAACTGTTCCCAGCAATACGCCGAAACCAATGGCTGCCAGACCTGCAAAAATGGTCACGACAATCATCTGGAACATTTTGCCGGTGACATCAAACTGAGGCAGATCCATATAGGGGAAAAGATAGACCCCCACCGCAACCATCAGCAGAAACTGGATGACACAGATGATGAGGTACGTGAAAGTTTTTCCTAAAATATGAATGAAATAAGGCGTCGGGCTGATTCTTGCCCTCACGCTGGTACCCTGGCTTTTTTCCTTTACCAAATTGATCGACAGCGGCACCACAATGAAAAAGATGGCAAAAAGGGCCCATGCCGGAACATTATGCTGAACCGAATTCGGCATCACATCCATTGCTCCTTTTTTCGGGGTAATTTCTTTAAAACCGATCAGGCTCTTGTTTTTAGAGAGGTCTTCCGTTGTACCCAGCTGGTCCTGGAAAGCTTTGTAGATTTTTTTATTTTCGATTTCGAAGACCATTTTGTTAATGGCATTCATCACATTGTTCTTAAATCCGATATTGGTCGCCGGATCAAAATAAAGGTGAATGTCTTTGGCTTTCAAAGCCGTTTTTTTCACGGCCGATGAATCCGTTTCCAGCCCGAATGAGCTTACAATCGCCTGAACTTTGGAATCGATATTGGAATTGATGTCCGCTGTTAAATGTTCAGGAATAATGATGGCCATCTGGTAATCCCCTGAAAAAACGGCATTCTGGGCTGTTTTTTCATTAAAATCGGTCAGCAGCTCAAAACTTTTGCTGCGCTCAAGTTCCTGTTTGATGTTTTTTGAAACTTCAGACTGATCGTTATCAACGAAAATAATCGGGATTTTCGAGCCCTCCAGATTTTTAAAGGTAGAATCCTGGATCAGGGTAATGGTAATAATCAGCAATAAAGGCATCACGAAAATGATGACAATTCCTCCGATGTCTCTTTTCAGCAGAAGAATTTCTTTCATGAAGCTTCTCCACAATTTATACAACAACATCTCTTAATTCTTTTCCGGTTAATGAAATAAAAACATCTTCTAAATTTTCCGCATGGCCCACTTTATTTACAAGCTCTTCGGGGGTTCCTGAAGCGTGAATTCTTCCGTGGTCGATGATTGCAATTCTGGTACAGAATTCCTCCGCTTCGGAAAGATGGTGGGAAGTATAAATGATACAGGTTCCTTTTTTATTAAGATCCAGCAGGTAATCGATAATCGCTTTTTTAGACTGGACATCAACACCTACCGTCGGCTCATCAAGAAACAGGACCTTCGGATTGTGAAGGGTTCCGGCAATCAGGTTGCATCTTCTCTTCATCCCTCCCGAAAACTGTTCTACTTTTTTATCGGCGAATTTTGAGAGTCCCATAATCTCCAGAGATTCTTCAATGGCATTCTTTAATTTTTGATGGCTCAACCCATACAGGCTCCCAAAGAACATGAGGTTTTCCCTTGCCGTTAAAGTAGGGTACAGCGCATATTCCTGAGGAACGATCCCTATAATCTGCCTTAATCTTGAACCATTCTTCTGATGAGACAGTCCGTCGATTGTAAACTGCCCCGAAGTGGGTTTGATCAACCCTGAAAGCATGGAAATCAATGTTGTTTTTCCGGCTCCATTGGGTCCGAGAATTCCGTAGATCTCATTTTTATCAATGCTTAAAGAAATGTCGTTTACCGAAAAATCTTCGGCATTCTTATATTTCTTGTACAGGTTTTTTATTGCTATGAAATGCTCCACTTTATATTGCCTTTTTCAGTTTTTTGTAAAAAGCTTCTTCCAGATCGGCAATATGAAGCATGTTTTTTGAAAGCTCGTTGTAGATATCGCTTTTGGAATTCCTGTTTTTATAAACCCGGGCGATATCAACGGCAAAATCTCTCCACAGGTCACCGATCATGGTAATTTCCTTGGAGAGTTCTTTTAACTGGTCATTTTTGAGGATTACGGCCGCTTCCTGAAGAAAGGCCCCGTAGATGAACCTGAACCCGCCGCCGCCGGTGCCGATTTCTTCCTGCATCCGGATCAGTTGCCCCAGGTAATGATTGGTGGTTTTCGTCCCCTTTTTCGCTGCCCATTTCGGGATGCTTTTTGCGACCCACCGCATGGCTTTCACCCCGATAATCGGAACGGGGGCCAGCATATTTTTGCAGGTATCTTTGATGCCTTTTTTAATCGCTTCTTCCAGGTTGACGTGTTCCGGGATATGCGTAGGGAAGTACATATGGCCTTTCGGCGGAAGTGCACCTTTGGCATATCTTACTTTTTCCAGTTCTTCTTCGGTAAGGGTCGTGGTATAATCCATTACCGGATCGCTGATCAGGAATTTTCCGTCTTCTTTCCCATACACCACCAGGTTGTGGGCATTGAAATGGAATTTATATTCTTCAGGAAAGTACGTCAGGTTGAAAACCCCTACCTGCAGCCCCGTCGGGATATTATTTTCAAGGTTTTTTTCAAGTGCTTTTTGAGCTTCTTCCGGATTGGAGAATTTCAGCCTTTTAATTTTAATTCCCAGCCTTTTTGCGGCCTTGCTGAAAATAGCGCCGGGCATCGGACGATAGCTGAATCCGGGTGCGAAATTTACTTTTAAGAAAGGGAGATAGACAAAGAATAATCCGGAACCGATTCCGAAGATCATAGGTTCGCTGAGTTTCAACCCTTTGTTTAATAATAAATTGGAGGCAACACCGTTTTCGCAATGTGCAGTCTGATGGTGTTCAAAATTAAGTTTCATTCTTAGCTTGGTATTACGGAACCCGGAAGGTTCTTTTTATTTTCCGTTGAAATTTTTCAGTTCATCCACTGAAATCCCGAAAGCCTCGGCATATTTTTTCAGTACAGATTCGCTTAGTGTTTTAAATATTTTGGGTTTGCCGTGTCTCTTCACGCGCCACTGCCACATCCCGACATAAGCTGCCAGCACCTGCAGATCCATTTTATTCAGTTCCATGAAATAGACGATTGGGCTTACAGTATTATTCGCGACATTTTGCCTGGCTTCCTCAATTCTTTCATTGATTAAAGCTAATGATTCATCCAAAGCGGCTTTTTTGGCATCCCAGCCAATGCTGTTCGCCGTTGTGTAATTGTTGTTCTCATCAGTTACATACAAAACTTCCGTCATGTTCGCTGATTGTAAGTTGCTTTCGTCCTGTGGAAGATCCTGCTTTTTCACTTAAAAAATTGTGTTAGATTATGGTTTAAATGAGTTTGCTAAGATAATAAAAATGCAGAACATAGGACCATCCTGATTTTGGGAGGGAATTAATTAATAAACATAAAAAAGGAAGGCCCTAAAGCTTCATTGGTTAGTTGTTGCTGTAATTTCTATACACGCATTCCGGCGCACATTGATAATATTGTGGTTGTATTCCCATTATTACACCAGATGAGATGCTGATTTATATGGTGTGTTATCTATAAGGTTACCACAGCCCGTAAAAAAGCCGCTTTTATGAAGCGGCTTTCTCTATTTTAATTTTTATGATTTTACTTCCTGAATAAAAAGGTTAATTTCCGAGCGGATCAGCAGTTCGTCTTCCAGAAAGGTTTCGCAGAAAATCTGGCAGATGTTTTCAAACTGTGAAATCAGCGAAGCTTTGGAAATAATGGTAGTCCCTACTTTCGGAAGGGAAAAGATCTCTATCTTTTTGATGTTGGTAATAAAACCGATTACTTTGGTATCGGCTTCAGGATTTTCGAAGAAGCTTTGCCCTAAAATAGAAGAGCAGGTCTGCGCTGAATTTTCAATCAGCCCGGCTTCCACAAATACCCCTTTGTCTACAAAGATGTTGTCTTCTTTTATTTCAAAGGAAGTGATCACTTTTTCTTTGGTTAGTTCCAGAATATAATCTGTCATGAGCATCGGCTCCCGATGGGGCAGAAAATGATGGATGTTGATAATGTTTCCTTCCTTTATTTCCATGTTCTTACATTATAACCGTTTTCATTTGGGATCTGGCAATCACCTCGTCGTTCAGCATTGTTACCACATCTACCAGCGTTACTCCCATCATTTCGTTGAGAATGGTAATTTCGGATTTCAGCCGGTCGCCGGTTTTTGGCAATGCCATGGCTTCAAATGTTTTGATCGCCCCGATATATCCTGTAGGCGCTTCTTTGCCGAGCAGATAAAACTTGTATCCGGTATGCAGGGCAACGCTCTGCGCCTGGTGTTCTACCAGTCCCGAAGCCTGGAAGATCCCGTCCCGGACGAAAAGATTTTCTTCTTTGATCTCAAAACCCGAAACCAGATGGGAATCAGAATATTCGGTGAGGCTGCTTACCATGACAAAAGGAAACCTTTGCGGGATCAGGCTTTCGACAAATTGCGGATCGGAGGTGGGCAGTCTGTTTTCCATTAGCAAACCGTTAATAAAGCGCAAGAATAAGAGAATCTTCCGCTTTCAGGCACACAAAGCAATACTTTTTCACCTTTTTTCAATCTCCCTGAGTTCATCAGCTGTTCCAGGGCAATGAAAATCGACCCGGCGCCGATGTTACCCACTTCGGAAAGGTTGTAAAACCATTTTTCCCAAGGGAAGTCCAGTCCTACTTTGGCAAATTCTTCTTTCAAGCCTTCCTTAAAATAGCCTGAAGATACGTGGGCCAATACGTGGTCAACGGTATCCGGATCCAGGCTATGCTTGTCGAAAGAAGTTCTTAAACTTTCGGCGCCCTTTACCAGAATGTATTTATCTAAAATTTTAGTATCCTGCTTTAATGCAAAGATAGACTGCTTCAGCCATTCATCAGACGGGTAGTCTGCCCATGATTTCAGGCTTCCGTCTTCCTGCTTTTCGGTTCCGGCATACATGCAGGCTTCAATTTGATGGGCATAAGAGTAGAAATCGATAAATTCCACTTTCAATGAAACCTCATCTTCTCTCGGCTGTCCTTCAAGAAGGAAAGCTCCGGCACCGTCGGACAGCATCCATCTCAAAAATTCTCTTTTGAAAGCGATAATCGGCCTTTCTTCCAACAGGATCAGATTTTCTGCTTCGTGATTGAATTTATCCGCTGTCATCCATGCAGACATTCTTTCCGAACCTACACAGACTGCATTTTTATGAACACCTGCCTTAACGGACAGAAAGCCGTAATTCAGGGCATTCATCCCGGAATTGCAGAGTCCGGAGGCCGTATTGATGGCCAGAGATTTATTAATATCGAGCTCTCCGTGAACCATGGAAGCATGGGAAGGCTGGATCTGGTCCGGAGAAGAAGTTCCCGCAGAAAGAAGCTCCATGTCTTCCTTCCTGAATTTGTCATCAAAAAGACCCTTCACTGCATTAGCGGCGATCTGGGCGTTGGTGTGGGTGGGATTTCCTTCTTTGTCCAATGCATAATATCTGGTCTTGATTTTGTTGTTTCTCAGGATCAGCGATTTAGCTTTGGACGGAGCGTCGTTTATATAACCGAGATACGTTTCCATTTCATCATTAGAAACCGGTTCATTGGGGAGGTATGTAAATGCTTTTGTTATAAATACGTCGTTCATTCTATTTTATATTAATTCCTTGTAAATATTCTCTTTGTTTTTTTCTTTTAAACCAAAAAATTGGTGTCGTTAGTAGATGCAAAACCAGTACAACAGGTGAAACAATCCATATGGCAGCCATCAAATATACCTTAAAGAATTTAATGAGCAATGGTCGTTTTTCTTTTTTCTTAATGATAAGGTTTGACCAGACCGTGAAAATTTTGTTTCCCACTTTTTCCACCCGTACCAGGAATGCCCGGATTTCTACAGCGCCGTTTTTTACAAGATCGGGCTGGAGTGTTTCCAATGTATTTCCCGAAAAATGCTTTTCGATAATCTTTCCGTACTTACCGGCGCCTGAAATTTCCTGATCGGAAACGCCTGCTGCCGGGAGCATCCCCGATTTTTCTTTTTTGCCGGTCGTCATCCAGCGGAGAATGGTCAGTACACTGGTATAATTGTCATGTCGGTCTACGAGAGCGATGTTTCCTACCAGTTTTGCGTTGAGATTCTTTAGATACCCTTTCAGCTTTTCCTGGGAAAGCATCCACATATTTCTTGTCCCGGAGATGGTAACCACCGCGGTGTCTCTTAGAATACCTTCCGCATACCCGCTTTTCAAAAATGAAATAACCGGAATAGAAGGGGTAAGGTACCAGACCTGATATCCGAAAAGAACCAGATCGAACTTTTTATTCCGGACCTCTTCCGGTGGAGGAAGGATCTCACTCGGGATCTGAAGATAAGATTCCGGAAACGTATCGAAAAATACATCGCCGCTCCAGGGAAAAGGAAAATCCTTTTTCAGTTTTATATTGTAATAGGTTACTTCATATTCTTCGTTTTTATCTTCAAACGGGCGGGCGATATTCTTTACGATATCTTCCAGCTGTCCCGACTGAGTATAATAAATAACGAGTATATTTTTCTTCATAGTTCTATTTATCAGGTTACAAAAATATGATTTTCATATGTATTATTCGTGACTAAATACTTTTAATGTCTCAGAACCGAACTTTACGGTATAATCTGCATGGCTGATGTCATTATTTTTTACATTAACATAAATGATTTTCTCAGGAAGCTCCGGCAGACTACCGATGTCAAAACTTCCATCGGAAATCAGGAGGACATCAATTTTTTTATTGATTTCTTCCAAACCTTTTATGTAACTTATCTTTCGTCTTCTTACCAGATAAGTCTGCTCTGCAACATTCCTTTTCTCTTCATCTTTAATCAGGCTGAAAATTCTCCGGCCGGCCTGCTGAAGCGTCAACAATATATCTTTCTGCCCGAAATCGTCTGCAATATGCAGAATGCTGGCATTCTCAGGAATGTGT
>JAKOOG010000172.1 GCA_022701545.1 Weeksellaceae bacterium
ATAAAATTAAAGAAACCATACATTTTACTGGCCGGTTACTTAATTAGAAATTAGTTAAGTAATCGGCCAGACTTATGTTCGTATAAGATCAACTACAAATGACTATTTATTATTATCGTTGCTGTAATCTTCAAAACAGTTGGATGTATCAGGCAACGTCACTTCAGAACATAAAGAAGATAACCGTTCTGCCAAAAAATTGTTAATATCTCAGGAAATATTTTGATTTGATAATTTTAGAACCCGCTTGGGCTAATGTTAAGACTCCACAGGCCGTTTAATATGTCTGTGTTTCCCGGATATTTTAATCATTGAAGATTCTTAGTTCATAAACTATCTTGATCAGCTAATAAGATGTTTTTAACGACTTTTTACCTGCTTTATCATGATGATTTAATTCTGACTGATGTTGTTATATTTAAATTTATATTCTTCTGCGCGAGTAGTTTATAGGTCGAAATAGGGTATGTCCTCCCTGTTGTAAATCGTGGATCAGGTAGCATCATCATCTGTAACATTTAAAATTATAACTTTACGATTTATTAGCATAATTTGTCATTTAAACGGCAAATTTTGATAATGTTATAATATTTGCTACACTATTTGACGTTAAATTCAATAACTGGCAGAATTATTGCAAATGTATAAATTAATTAGTGCAAACTTAAAATAATTAGAATTTTTTACACTAAATCACCAATAATATATGAAATATTTACTATGTTTTAGTCATCTGTCGTGGAATTTTGTGTACCAGCGACCCCAACATCTTTTGACAAGATTTTCAAAGTTTTATCAGGTTTTTTATTTTGAAGAGCCAAAAATTGGAGATTCAGACCGGTACCTTGTAAATATTCAGGACGGAGTTTCTATCGTCGAACTGTTTGTCTCCGGACATGACGATACCACCAATGAAAGGATCCAGGATCTGATCAATCAGGTTTTAAAAGAATATGATATCGAAAATTATATCAATTGGTATTATACACCAATGGCGCTGCAGTTTACCGATCATCTGAATCCTGAAAAAATTATTTATGATTCTATGGATGAGCTGTCTGCATTCAGGTTTGCCCCGCCTCACCTTTTAGAATTGGAAGACCGGCTTTTCAAAATAGCTGATGTGGTGTTCACGGGTGGCAATTCGCTTTATGAGGCTAAGAAAAATCGCCACCACAATATTCATGCAATGCCAAGCAGCATCGATAAGGCTCACTTCGGAAAAGCGCGAAAGATTCAGCATGAACCGGAAGATCAAATGCAGATCGGTTTTCCGAGGCTGGGTTTTTTCGGGGTTGTTGACGAAAGGTTTGATATAGAACTGCTCCGTGAGGTTTCTGCACAACGCCCGGACTGGCAGTTTGTGATTATCGGTCCCGTTGTTAAAATCAATCCGGATGATTTGCCCCAGGCACATAACATTCATTATCTCGGTCCGAAAACTTATACAGAACTGCCACAGTACATTGCCCAGTGGGATATAGCACTGATTTTATTTGCATTAAATGAATCAACAGAATTTATCAGTCCTACCAAAACTCCGGAATATCTGGCGGCGGGAAAACCCGTGATTTCGACCCCGATAAAAGATGTGGTTCAGCCGTATGGTAATGCAGGTCTGGTACAAATCGTTGACGATGCAGATTCATTTATTTCGGCTGCAACAAAAATTTTAGACGATACGGAAAAAGAGCACTGGCTGAGCATGGTGGATCATTTTCTTGAAAATGATTCCTGGGATCATACGTTCAATAGAATGAATGCCCTTATTAACAATGTAAAAAAGGTTCAGGCTCAAATTATAAATACACAAAAGCACATCAACCATGTATGATTTTTTAATAGTAGGCTGCGGTTTCGCCGGAGCGGTTTTGGCAGAGCGCCTTGCTCATGAAGGAAAGAAAATCTTAATTGTTGATAAACGCGATCACATTGCAGGCAATGCATTCGATTTTTATAACGAAGAAGGAATTTTGATTCACAAATATGGCCCTCATATCTTCCATACCAATTCTGAAGATGTTTTTAAATACCTGGGACAATTTACCGACTGGCGCCCGTATGAGCACCGTGTCCTGGGAAGTGTCGACGGATTGTTAGTTCCGGTTCCGATCAACCTGACCACCATCAATGCGTTGTATGGTAAAAATCTGACCTCCGATGAAGTTACCGATTTCTTAGCTTCAAAAGCTGAAAAGAGAAGTCCTATTCTCACTTCCGAGGATGTTGTGCTGAATGCTGTCGGTAAAGAACTTTATGAAAAATTTTTCAAAGGTTACACCAAAAAGCAGTGGGACCTGGATCCTTCTGAGCTTGATGCTTCAGTTACCGCCCGTGTTCCCACAAGAACGAATAAAGACGACCGCTATTTCACCGACACTTTTCAGGCAATGCCAAAAAACGGATATACGGAAATGTTTAAAAAAATGCTGTCGCATAAAAACATCAACATTATGCTTCAGACAGACTATAAAGATATTGTGGATGTAATTCCTTTTAAAACCTTGATTTACACCGGCCCTATCGATTCTTATTTTGATTACTGCTACGGAAAATTACCGTACCGATCTATTGATTTTAAATTTGAAACATTAAATCAGGAAAATTACCAGGCAACGGGAACGGTAAATTATCCGACCTCGAATCTGTATACCAGAATTACGGAGTTCAAATTTTTAACCGGGCAGAAAAACGAGAAGACCACCATTGTTTACGAATACCCAACGGCTGAAGGTGATCCGTATTATCCGATTCCGAGAAAGCAGAATCAGGAAATTTACAATCAGTACAAAAAACTTTCTGAGGACCACCCCAACGTATTTTTCACCGGCCGTTTAGGAACATATAAATATTATAATATGGATCAGGTTGTAGCACAGTCTTTAGCGCTGTTCAAAAAATTAAAAAGCAGGGAAGCGTATGTTTAGCAATGATTTTCCGGCTTCAGATATCAATCCGTTTAAAAGTTTTGTGATGGGCGGTTTTGAGTGTGCAGACCAGCAGAATGCATTTGGAGAAAGGATCGACCTGTATACGGTATCCGGCCACGGGAAATATCTGGAAGAAGATTATGACAATTTAAATGAATTGGGAATTGAAACCATCCGGGAAGGCATTCGCTGGAGTGTGATTGAAACCCAACCTTACCACTATAACTGGAGCGAGGTAGATCGCATCATTGAAGTTTCTCAATCCAGAAATATCCAGGTGGTTTGGGACATCTGTCATTTTGGTTTTCCTGATGATCTCACTCCGCTGCATCCGATGTTTGCACGGAGATTCAGCCGCTTATGCCGCGAGTTTGTCATCAGATACCGGAGTCTTGTTCCGGAAGGGCTTTTAATTGTAACGCCAATCAATGAAGTCAGCTTTATTTCCTGGCTGGGTGGCGATGCGAGAGGGACTTCTCCATATTGCATAGGGCAGGGATGGGAAGTGAAGTATGCTTTGATGAAAGCGTATATCGAAGGGATTGAAATGATGAAGGCGGCAGATCCTACCATTAGAATACTGATCACGGAACCGCTGGTAAGCATTGTTTCCGGTGATCCCGATAATTCAGGAGCCGTTTTATCTGCTGAAGAGAAACATGCCGAACAGTTTCAGGTCCATGACATTCTTTCAGGAAAGATGTGTCCGGAACTTAGAGGCAAACCGGAATATTTGGACATTATCGGAGTTAATTACTATTACAATAATCAATGGATTAATGAGACCCATGAATTTTTGCCCTGGGCGGAAGAGCCGCCTCATCCGTTGTTCCGTTCGCTTCATTCTCTAATTGAAAACGTTTTCATACGATATGGCAGGCCAATAATCATAGCAGAAACCAGCCATCCGGGTGAAGACCGCGCAAAGTGGATCCGGTCCATTACTGAGGAATGTGATTCTGTTATCAAATCAGGAATTCCGCTTTTGGGCTGCTGTTATTATCCGATTATCGACCGGCCGGACTGGGATGATTTAAATGACTGGCATCACAGTGGGGTCTGGGATGTTTTCAATACCAATACATTAGAAAGAATTCCCGATACGGATAGCATGAAGGCCATGATGGATTTTAGAAAACGGATGAACGCCCACCAGACATTATCTTCAAATCTGAGTGATGATGAATACCTTGTCATCGAATTATAACAAATCATCAGGAGTTAAGATTAAGACTTTATATGATTATTTTATATCTAAAAATTGAAAAAAAAACACGCAAAAATTAATCCGTCCAAATTGGAAGAACTCGTTATTTCTGCCCGGATTATCGGAGACGAATCCGTCGCTGAGGCTGCAGAAACAGATTCCGTAAACTCTTTTCCTGAAAAAGCTTTGGCAAAACTGAGATCTTCCAAACTTCTTACAGCAGGTATTCCTAAAAAATACGGTGGTCATAATTTGGGCCTGGTACCAGGAACAAATTTAGCCATGCTCACGATTCTGAAAAATATAGGCCGTGGGAATTTGGTCATGGGAAGAGTTCTGGAAGGGCACATCAATGCCCAGATATTAATCAATCAGTTCGGAAGTGAGAAGCAGAAAAAAATCTTTGCCGCAGATGCATTTGCCGGTAAACTCTTTGGTGTCTGGAATACTCAGGCTGAGGACGGAACTTTTTTATCAAAAATAGGAAAAGGCATTTATCAGCTTAACGGGTCGAAAACTTTTGCAACAGGAACAGATTATGTTACGCGACCAATCGTGACTGCTGCAAGGAAAGACGGATCCTGGCAGATGAGTGTCGTTCTGTTGGATAAGGTAACAGCAAAAAGTGACTCCAGCTGGTGGGATCCCATGGGAATGAAGAGCAGCAGAAGTTTTAAAATAACTTTTGTGAACGCTTATATTCCGAAAACAAGCCTGTTGGGATTAGCGGGGGATTATTACCGGCAGCCAGGCTTCAGCGGCGGAGCCATCCGCTTTGCCGCCGTTCAGCTCGGGGCTGCCGAACAACTTTTAAATGAAACAAAAAAATACCTTAAAAGTCTAAACAGAACAGATGATCCTTTTCAAAAAATGAGGTTGGGTCAAATGGCTATCGCGGTCGAATCAGGAAACCAGTGGTTAACCGCTGCAGCGGCCAGGTTGGATCGTTATATGAAACAGCCGGCGAAAAGTGAGGGCGAAAGCTTTATCATCTATGCCCATATGATGCGAACGGCCATCGAGCAGATTTGTACCCTGGTGATGAATCTTTGTCAAAAATGTGTCGGTGCCCGTGGTCTCAACAAACCGTATCATTTTGAAAGGATTATTCGTGATCTCAGTACTTATCTGCGGCAGCCTGCACCCGATGCGGTACTGGCAGATGTCGGAGCCCATATTTTACAATCCGATACCTCAGCCGGCGAAATCTGGAATCTCAACTTTAATAAATAAAAAAAATTGAATCAAATGAATTTAGATACAATACCTTTGGCACCGGAACAGTGTGTTACCGGATTTGGAACCACGCTTATCGTTGCTCCGCATGCAGACGATGAAAGTTTAGGCTGTGGCGGATTGATTTCCCTGTTGCGGAAATACGGACAGACTGTTTATATTCTGCTGCTCAGCGACGGTACGCTGTCACACCCGAACAGCAAAGAATATCCGGCTGACAAATTGAGGGATTTGCGTGAGAAAGAGCTGCTGGATGCCGCCGGAATTCTGCAAGTGCCTGCCGAAAACATTATTTTTTGCAGATATACAGACCGGAATGTACCTTCAGCTCATCATGAGGAATTTGAAGGAGCTGTAAAGAATATCTCTAAAATGATGGGGATGCTTCAACCGCAAAGTATTTTCGTTCCCTGGCGAAGGGATCCTCATCCCGATCATCAGGCTGCTTTTCAGCTAATGAATGCTGCTGAAACTTCAAACGCAAAAATATATGAATACCCGATTTGGCTGAACGAACTGGGGCAGGACGGCGATGAACCTTCTTCTGAGGAATCAATGCCTTTCCGCTTAAATATCACCAGTGTGCTGGATCAGAAGCAGGAAGCCATCTCGCAGCACCGTTCTCAGACGACTGGTTTAATCAGCGATGACCCAGAAGGATTTCAGCTTTCTCAGGAAATGCTCAGTCAGTTTAATGTGCCGTACGAAACTTTTTTTATCTCAAAATAATGAACGAAAAAAAATCTCTGGATCCCGAATATTTTAAAGGCGTCTATGATGCCAGCGAAGATCCCTGGAACTTTGAAACCAGTGAATATGAGGCGAAAAAATATGCAGCCACCATCGCAGCGCTTCCAAAAAAACAGTACGAACATGTTTTGGAACTTGGCTGCTCTATCGGCGTCCTTACCCAGCTGCTCGCACAAAAAAGCAAGCATTTATTGGCTACAGATGTTTCGCAGAAAGCGTTGGATCTTGCTGCCAGGCGCTGCGGAAAATCAGGCAATATATCTTTCAGGAAAATGGATTTTGCGAAGGAACTTCCAGACAGCCGGTATGACTTAATCATGGTTTCTGAAGTTGCTTATTATCTGTCGCCAGGCGATTGGGAATCTGCTGCCGGAAATTTGTATCACCGGCTGGAGCCGGAAGGGAATATTGTTTTGGTGCATTGGCTTCCGGAAGTTCATGATTATCCGCAAACGGGAGATGAGGTACACGAAAGTTTTGAAAAACTGATGAAAGAGAAAATGACCAAGGTTTTTTCAGACCGGGCAGAAAATTACCGGATTGACGTCTGGGCAAAATCATAATCAGCGTATTCATGTACCTTCATCTGTAGATCTTCAATAACGTGGTCGATATGAGCAGCCGGGAATCTGTTATTGGCTGAACGCTGTTGCAGCTGCATTACTTTTTTGTACCATTCCCCAAAATAAACGGTATTCAGAAAAGATTGATAAATTTCTTGATTCACTGTAATTTCAGGAACGGTTTCTTTTAGGATTTTATTAAAATCCGACTGCGAATGGTCTTTAGATTCCCATAAGGTCATCAGGTTTCTTTTTTGCGTCAGTCTGCTGACGATGGAGGTGCATGATTCAACAAAATATTCTTCCAGATGATTTCCCAAATTTTTCCAGACGTTCAGTTGATAGGATAGACCGATTTCTGTCCGGCCGATGCATCTTGCGGAAGTATAGACCTTGACTTTGTGGCTGTGGCGGATCCGGGCATCCATACTTTCCAGTCTTTCGAAAAATGCACAGTCCTCCAGATGATCCACTA
>JAKOOG010000175.1 GCA_022701545.1 Weeksellaceae bacterium
ATGAAGGCCAGTGGATCGCAGCATCGGATTTTATCAGGATCGATGAAAATGATACGGTTGTCAGCAAAAGGGTCCGTTACAGAACCGTCGGCGATATGACCTGTACCGCTGCCGTTGAAAGTTATGCTGAAACACTGGATGAGGTTATTACCGAAATTACCGCATCAAGAATTTCAGAACGCGGGGAAACCCGAATCGATGATAAAGTAACCGAAGCGGCTATGGAAGACCGTAAAAAAGGAGGCTATTTTTAATAAGTAATGAGCCATGAGTAATAGATAATCAATTTTATAATATCTTATTACTGCAATTTATTTGTAAAAATCAAATTTAAACTTAAAAAATAATGAAGAATGGTAACGGGTGATATTAAAATTACCCATTACCCATCACTCATTACCCAAAAATACACATGGACATATTAAGATTCATCACTGCCGGAAGCGTGGACGACGGAAAAAGTACCCTGATCGGAAGGCTTCTGTACGACAGCAAAAATATACTGATCGATCAGCTTGAAGCGCTGGAAAAACAGTCGAAAAATAAAAATGAAAACGGGATTGATCTCGCTATTCTGACGGATGGCCTGAGAGCCGAAAGAGAACAGGGCATTACGATCGATGTTGCTTACCGTTATTTTTCGACCACGAAAAGAAAGTTTATCATCGCCGATGCGCCGGGACACATTCAGTATACGCGGAATATGATCACGGGTGCTTCCAACTCCCAGCTGATTATCATCCTCGTTGATGCCAGGCAGGGGGTGATCGAACAGACAAGAAGGCATTCGATTATTGCTTCCCTGCTGAAGATGAAAAATGTAGCGGTGGCGATCAATAAGATGGATCTGGTGGATTATTCGGAAGAAGTTTTTAATGACATTAAAGCCCAATATCAGCTGGTGGCTGAGAAGCTGGAACTGGAAAATGTAAGTTACTTCCCGATTTCCGCTTTTCATGGAGACAATATCGTCGGGAAGTCTGAAAAAATGTCCTGGTATGAAGGTCCTGCATTGCTGGATTTTCTTGAAACGGTAGAGATTAATTCAGTCCAAAACCTTGACAGTCCGAGATTCCAGGTGCAGTACGTGATCCGTCCGCAGACCGGTGAGTTCCACGATTACCGGGGGTACGCCGGGGAGGTGATTTCCGGAGTCTATAAGAAAGGGGATGAAATTACCGTTCTCCCACAACATATCCAGACCCGGATTTCAAAAGTTGAAACCGGCGGAAAAGAAGTGGAGGCTGTTTTTGCCCGTCAGCCTGCCGTACTGCATACCGAGGATGATATCGACATCAGCCGCGGCGATTTTCTGGTAGCAACGGGAAGCCTTCCGAAAGTGGAAAATGAAGTCGAAGCCATCGTCTGCTGGCTGGATAAGAAAGAATTGCAGGAAGGAAATAAATATTTCATTCAGCACAAAAGCAAGGTGCTGAAAGCCATTGTTAAAGAGATCGACTATAAAATTGACGTCAATACCTTAGAGAAAATCCCCGTTTCAGAAAGCATAAAACTGAATGAAGTCGTCAAAATCCGATTAAAAACCGCTTCCCCTCTGGTCTATGACCGTTTTGAAGAGAGCAGTGCGACAGGAAACGCCATTTTGATAGATGAGACAAGCAATGCCACCGTAGGGGCTTTAATGATTTTGTAATCTGAATTTAAATAACCTGAACCATCACCAAAGAATTAAATGAATGAAAAAAATCTATGGTCTGCGCGGATACAGCTTTTAACAGCTCAAATGGATCAGATAACCAATAAAACTGAATAATAATGGTAATATCAAGGAAAGTACAGCTCAGGCTCAATGTCTTTTTCATTACGCTTGCGGTGCTGCTGATCATTGTTTTTTCAATGTACCAGATGGGCTATCTCGATGAGCTGCTGAAGGTTCTGGCAAAGGACAACTACATTTTTTACTGGATGCTTCTGGTCGGGTTTCTGGCGGAAATTGTAGCAGGTTCTATGGGAATGGGCTACGGGGTAATCTGTACCACGACCCTTTTATTCCTGGGAATTCCGCCGCACGCCGTAAGTGCGAGCATCCATTCGGCGGAAAGCTTTACTACGGCGGCAGGAAGCATCAGCCATATCAAGCTGAAAAACGTAAGCAAAAACCTGGTGAAAAGATTGGCTGTTCCGGCAGTTATCGGCGCTATTATCGGTGCGGTTTCGCTTACTTACCTCGGAGAGTATTATTCCAAAATCACAAAAACCGTTATTTCTTTTTACACACTGTATCTCGGAATCCAGATTTTATCAAATGCTTTCAAGGAAAAGCAGGACAAAAAACTCAAAAAGAAAACCAACCTTACCAAACTCGGGCTAATCGGCGGATTTATCGATTCTTTTGCCGGCGGCGGCTGGGGCCCTTTGGTAACGGGAACACTGATAAGAAATTCCTTTACGCCGCGGTTTGCGGTAGGAAGCTCTACGGTAGCCAAGTTTATTTTAACCTTAACGGCGGCCATTACCTTTGTTTTTACACTGGGCATCCAGCACTGGAATATTATTCTGGGGCTGCTGATCGGAGGTATTGTTACGGCTCCTTTTTCTGCCATGCTTACGGCAAAACTGCCGGTAAAAAGCATGTTTGTGGTCATTGGTACCCTGGTTATTGCCATGAGCCTCATTACCATTTATAAATCAGTTTTTTAGAGATAAGTGTGGTGAAATATTGAAAAATAAAGTTGCAAAACATCTAATCAGGCTTTAAAATATTCTACATTTACACCGCTAAAAAATTAACAATGAATATACATGTAGTTGCGCTTTTTAAATTTAATGAAAATTACCTGATGGAAGCGGTGGAACTTTTTCAGACACTGGTTCGGGAGACCAGAAAGGAAGAAGGCTGTCTTCAGTATGACCTCATCGAAGACAAAGACAACAAAGGAACCTTTTTCATGGTCGAATTATGGGAAAGTGAGGAGCACCTGAACCGCCACAACGGGCAGGATCACCTGCTGGATTTCAGAAGAGACGTTTCCAGAATGCTGGAAAGCTCAACAATGGTGCATAAAGGATTCAGAACCTTGTAATTCGGTATAGACAATCAGTACACTGAAAAACGTCTGTCTTTCAGGTCAGGGATCATATTAAAGATAAAGATAGGGTACTTTGCAATATCGGGGCATTTAAAAATTACTAATGCCCCAATATCGCAAAACCTTGTTCCCTGCTGTTTTACCAGTCTTTATAACATGGTCTGGCTTTACTTTATTTCAGAGACCAAATTTTCACTCATCCATTCTCTAATCGTGGTCGGCATTGCAGAGGCCCTGGTTCTCGGTTCCCCGTCATGCAGGCCATTGCCGATTGCTGTCAGCATATCTGTCAGGGCGTTTGCAAATGCTTCGCTAGTATGATGCTGTTCCAGAAGCGTCTTTATATAATCCTCTCTTGAAACTTGCTGAAAACGGATAGGCTTTTCCGTTAATTCACTCATCTGCCATGCAATCTCGTGATAACTGAGGTCTGCCGGACCGTGAACCGAAAATCCTTCAACGCCTGTCCAGGTCTGATCCGTTAAAAAGTCTACGGCTTTAGCGGCAATGTCTTTTATGGCAATTTGCGGAAATTTGTAATTGCCGTCCATGGGTAGGGAGAAAGTTCCCTTTTCTTTCAGGGACGCCCTCTGATACAAAAGGGTTTCAAAAAACACAGGACAGCGTAACGCTCTTACGGATGCGCCTGATTGGCTGATGATGTCTTCGCTTCTGTGGAGTGCAGTTATCAGACCTGCGTGCAGATTGCTTCCTTTGCCGCCGCCGGATAAATAAACCACTCTTTTTGTGCCTGCATTTTTAATGGCCTTTGATGCCACTTCTGCAAATTCTTCGTAATAAGCATTTACATTTTCCTGGGTATTGCTTTGAGGTACACAGAAATACAGGGTGTCACAACCTTCCAGGGCTTGGGTAAATTCATATTCGTTCAGTAAAGAGCCTGTGGCCACTTCCACGTTTTCCAAAATACCGGCTGGTATTTTTCCGGGATCCCTGACAAAAATTTTAACCTGTTGTCCCTGCTCTACCAAGTGTTGCAGAATCATTGAACCGGTGTTGCCTGTCGGCGTTGTTACTAAAATCATAAATTGAACTTTTTTATTATTTAATGGAGGTCCAAAGATGATAAAAGTATTTTCTGAAAACGTTGTCCTGGATTAACGTTTTCAGAGTTTTGATTTTAATCTGCTTAACGTCTGAGGGGTGAGCCCCAAATAAGAGGCAACCATTTTGTTTGAAAGCCTGGTCAGCCATTTTTCCTGATTGGTTAAAACCCAACGGACTTTTTCGATGGCCTCCAACTTCTGAAAACAATAGATCCGTTCCTGGGATTTGATATAGGCCAGCTCTAAAATCTGTCGGTAAATAAAAGCGAACTGTGGAACCGTTTCCACCAGATGGAAGTAATCGTCGCGGTTGATTACCAGCAGTTCCGAAGGCTCGACGGTCTGCATAAATTCGAAAGCCGGCTTCTGATTGATGAAGCTTGATAAAGCCGTTCCGAAAGCATCTTCGAAATGAAAATACCTTGTACTTTCCTCTCCCCCGTCATTAACGCTGAAAAGCCGTGTACAGCCTTTATTTACAAAATAATAATGTCTGCAGATTTCACCTTCCCTCAATAGAACTTCGTTTCGCCTGGTTTTTTTTAATTGAAAAAACGAGCAGATATAAGCAAGCGTTTTCTCATCAATTGCCGTTCTGCTTGTCATATATTCTTCTAATTGTCTGTACATTTCAAATTTTGTTGAGCTATTAGGACTGCAGGTTAACTTCTAATGGAGACGCACCATAATCCGGTTTGTAACTTTTGTCAAGGTATTGTACCTGATGCTTTTCATTCATTTTACAATACCGATTAATAGTTTTTTTAATATCTTTTTCTGCCAATGGATTTTTAATTAAATTTTTTCAGCGTACGGAAGGGCATCAAAGGTAATCATTATGATCTATAACAAATGGATGATAACTGCGAACCGCTAATGAAATGATATTCCCGAGGCTCTGCAGCAACCTGATTTTGGAAATGTTCTTGCTGATACAAATAAAAAGAAGCTGCCAAAAATTTTGGACAGCTTCATTATTAGAAAAAATAGAAAGTATTATTTTTGAGTAAATGGGGAATGGTTAATAAGTCAATTTTGAATTCACCATTCACTTATTTCACGATCAGCTTTTTCGTTTCCGTGCTTCCGCCGAAGGATATTTTCACCAGGTAGTTTCCGGAAGACAGGTGGGAAAGGTTAAGGTCCTGCTTGTAGAAACCGGTTTGGTTCGTCAGTTCAGCCGAATACACTTTTTTCCCTGAAAGGTCATAGACTTCCACCTGGCCTTTGCTGTTCACCTTTTCTTTAATATCAAATAAAACCGTAACCTGTTTGTCTGCCGTTGTCGGGTTCGGATAAATACCGAAAGAGGCTTTTTTGGAGGCAATATCTGTTGTTCCTAAAGAGGAGGTGATGTTTTTGTATTTGAAGTACATGTTTCCGGTTGAAGATCCTTCATTGGAAGTGAAATACATCCTGTAATATTCCGAACCCTGTTTGATGTAATACACCACATTGTTGTAAACCCCCTGTGTAGGCTTCCAGCTGTGTCCGATCGCTGTAATATTGTTCGAGAAAGCTGAAGAAACCGGAAGGGTAGAAGAAGAGGTGGCCTGGGTTTCGGGCTGTACTTTGGCAACCGTGATGTTGGTATTCTGGATTACACCCGCCATTCTGTATTTCATGGTAGCAGGCTGTCCTGTGTTGGGATCCGTATAGGGATAATCCGTCCAGTATCTCGTGAACATAAAGTCCCAGTCTGTTTTTGAAGGCTCAAGACCGGTTACCTTATCTCCGGTTGCGAAGGAGAAATAATTGAAGTAGGCATCATCGCTTCCGTTCGCAATAGTTTTGGAAGTCGTGGCATCCCAGGAAGAATTGGCTGCATTCCATTTGGCATATTTAAAAGTATAGCCGCCAAAATAATCGTCGATCATAAACTTATAATACGTGTTGGCAGAAGCATATTTCAGGATAAAGATCACTTTGCCTTCGATGTGGTGGTTTCCCGGATTGTATTCTCCCCAGCCGTACGTTGCCGTTCCCTGTTCGAACGCACCTTTCTGAATGGTAGTTGTATTGTCAAGATTGTACAATGGCGATCCGTACGAAGCGACACTGTTGGTGGTAATGCTATTCCAGTCGTTCGGGTTGTTTGAAGCCTGATACACTTCAATATTCTGCGCATCGTTCATCCTCGTTCCGAAACTCATGCTTGAATTCCTGTAAAAGGCAATATCCCAGGTATTCGCAGGCTGGGACACCATATTGTTGGCACTCAGATCAAAAAATACACGGTTCTGGTAACTTGCGCCCATCGACATATTAACGGTCGTATATCCGTTGGCATCCGTCTGGGAAAGTACGGTTTGCTGTATACCCAAAGCAAACATGGCTGTAAAAAGTAATTTTGTCTTCATAATATAATGGTTTCTGTATTATTTAGAATGATTCCACAAAACTAAATATTTATTTTTAATTATTCTAAATAGAAACATGATTTTTATCGTGTTTTTAATTTAATTTGATCTGGATCTTCTTTATCAGGCTGTTTTAAAGCCTGTTAAATTTTATTCAGCTGAAAATTATTTTGATATTGTATTATTAATTTAGTATTAAAAGAATCCAAACCTTTCAGATTAATTTAAATAGGATTAAAAAAAAACTGATCTATGAAATCATAAATCAGTTTATATGCAAAACGGTCTAATAAATCTATTTCTTAATGAATTTTGATTTTATTAGAGTACCTTCCGCTGTTTCGATAAGGATATAATATACACCGGTTTGAAGGTTGGCAATATCGAAAGATCTTCCGGATAATTTACCAGCAGCAACCTTCCGGCCTCCTGCCGAGTATACCTGGATGTTCTTAGGATCTTTTTTGGCAATAAATTCTAAAGCGGTATGATCCGCATTAACGGCAAACTGAACCGCTCCTTTTGAGTTTACAGGATCGGAAACCGAAAGGCTTGATGCGGTATTGTACACCACATTATCAATCTGGACGGCAACATGGCTCGTGGAAGGCGTAAACCTGAATACGATATACTGTAAAGCAGAAGCCGGAATATTCACACTGATATTCTGTACGGTGCCTACCGTCGACAGCGTTATCGGGTTTCCAACGGCTACAAACGTACTCATATCCGTCTGGCTGGAAGCCATACCGATCTGGATGGTTCCGGGACCGGGAGACGGGGATACCAGCGTGGTCTGGAAAGATAAAGTCTTGTCTCCTGCAGGGGCCACGATCTGCGGCGTGATCAGATAAGAAGGGGCAGAGCCGTTATTTCCGGCATACGACTGCACCATTTTATTATTGGAATCATTGGCATCGGCTGCTACGATCATTCTCGGAGAAACCGGTGGCGGGGTGGGAGTCGCCGAAGCTACTACAGCAGACCATCCGCCTTGTGGAAAAGTGGTGTTGCCTGCCGTAAAGTTGTTGAAATTCTCATTAATTGTCGCTACTTGTGCATTCGCTGAGACAGCTGCGAGCATCAAACTTCCAAAAAGTAGTCCTAATTTCATACTATTATTTTTATTTAGAATTATTCAACAAAAGTACATATTTATTTTTAACTATTCTAAATAAAGCATTATATTTGTCGAAAATTTTTGTACCCCATGAAGAAGAAACTGCTTTCCGTCCTGTCATTATCTGCTGTTCTCTATGTGCATTCGCAGGAAAAAGATTCTCTTAATCAGACGAAAATAGAAGAGGTAGTGATTACCGGACAGTATATGCAACAGTCGATCAATAAGTCGATTTACAAAGTTGAGGTTATCGATGCACAGCAGATCAAAAATATGGCGGTGACGAATGTAGCGGAAGTTCTCAATCAAAATCTTAATATCTTAATTGAACCCAACAGAAACTCTGGGAATTCCAATGCCAATATCATGGGATTAAGCGGTGAATATACCAAAATCCTTATCGATAATATCCCTGTGGTAAGTGACGAAGGAATGGGAAACCTGGTCGATCTTACGAAAATCAATGTAAATAATATTGAAAGAATTGAAGTCGTAAAAGGTTCAATGGGCGTTGAATACGGAAATAATGCGGTAGCCGGAGTCATTAATATTATTACCAGGAAAAATTACAGCAAAAAATTTACCGCTTTAGCCTCTTTGCAGGAAGAAACCGTAGGAAAGGATTACGATTGGTTCAAGAAAGGGAACGGCCGCCATATCCAGTCTCTAAATTTAGGTTACAGAATCAATGATTACTGGTCGGTTGCTGCAGACATTAATCATAACGATTTTCAGGGATACAAAGGTTTGCTGAACGGGTATAAATATTTCAACGAAAGCAACGACGGCCTGCGTGGTTACGACTGGCAGCCTAAAGATCAGCTGACAACAAACGGGACCATCCGTTACAGCAAAAACAGCACAAGCTTTTTCTATAAGCTGAATTTCCTTAACGAAAAGATAAATTATTACAATCCGATCGTTAACGAAATGTATCTCGGAGGAGGAAACAGGACATATACCGCCAACGATAAAGATTACCATACCAACCGTTGGATCCACCAGTTCAATATCCAAAGCAAGCTGGGAAGGATCAATTATATCGGGGACTTCTCCTATCAAAGCCAAGAAAGAAAATCACAGCAATATTCCTATGATATTCCCAACCGAAAAGAGATTTCGAGAGATGCTGAAATTACATTTTACAAATCCGATGTAATTTATTCAAGGGGAATGTTCAGCAATTTCCTGGACAGCGAAAAAGTTAATTTCCAGATCGGGTATGAACTGGACAAGACCAAAGGCTTTGCCGATGCCTCCACTTTTGAAAGCAATAACAATGGTAGAAGTATTGAACGTTCTATCTTCAATTATGCTAATTTCCTTTCGGCAGAATGGACCGTTAATGACTGGCTGTCTTTCCGGCCAGGAGTACGGATGGCTTTAAGCGACCGGTTCGATTCCCAGTATAATTATTCAGGAACTTTACGGTTCAGAACTTCTGAAAATTCAGATATCCGGACGGTTTTCGGATCTGCAAACCGTTTTCCAATATATGACGAACTGTACACCTATGTGGTAGACAGCAACCATGACATCCGTGGGAATGAGAATCTGAAACCAGAAACAGGATATTCGGCCGCTGCGTTCTGGGATTATACCCTGACGAATTCTAACAACTGGAAATTCAATTTCAGCCTTTCCGGAATGTATCTGGATGTAAAGAACAGAATTGAAAGTGTTATCATCAACAACAGTCCGTTGCAGATGACGTATCTGAATGTAGACAATTACAAATCGATATTATTCGGAGGCGGAGTAAATCTCAGAAAAGGAGCCCTATCATTGAAAGTCGGTGTTTCGGTTCTTGGAATTTCCCAGGCATTAAGCACAGGAAACATTACTTCCCCGGATAACTACAATTATTATGCGGAAGCCAACCTGGCGGCCAATTACACCTTACCGTCTGCCGGGACCCTGTTTGCACTTTACTATAAATATACCGGAACACAGCGGAGATACACGCATGTCGGGGACAAAAATAGCCCTATCGATCCGGGACAGTATATTCTGGGCGAAATCGGCGGTTTCAATATGCTGAATTTCACAGTGAGCCAGCCATTCTTTAAAAACCATTTTGAAATTAGTGCGGGGGTGAAGAATATTTTTGATATAACCAGCGTGCAAAACACCATCCAGTCAGGAGACGGGCACAATGCAGCAACCGGACAACAGAATCTGTTCTACGGCAGAAGCTATTTTGCCCGATTAAATTATAATTTTTAAATAAATTAAAATGAAAAAAATACTATTTTGCTTAGTGCTAGGAGCTTCTTTTATATCTCAATCGTGTATTAACGATAATGAAGATCCTGTAGCAGTGGCGCCTTCTGATGGGGCGAGGGTAGATGCCAATGTGGGTGGTGCAACACAGCCAAACCAAGTCTGGTTTGACCTGGGAACGGATTCACAGATTCTTACCAAGAGGACGGATTGGGATCTTGCTTTTTACTCAGGAAGCGCCTTCAAAGTAGTTTTAAATTCATCGATTATGATGGCGGCCGGAAAAATTCCCAATGCTACCGATATCGATGCCGTTACCGAAGCGAGTGTTACCTCTTTAAAAACACAGGTTCAGGTGGCCAACTTCAATCCTTCCAACGTAACCTATATCGATGATGTGAATGGAAACTTTCCTGCGGGCTACACAGCCATTG
>JAKOOG010000188.1 GCA_022701545.1 Weeksellaceae bacterium
GACCAGTGGGGAAATATCACCACCGGAACCGAGCTTATCCGGAGAAAAGCCCAGGGAGAAGCTTTTGCATTGACGGTCCCTCTGATTACCAAAGCCGACGGTTCCAAATTCGGAAAATCCGAAAGCGGGGAAAATTACTGGCTGGATCAAAAGAAAACTTCGCCTTATAAATTTTATCAGTTCTGGCTGAATGCCACGGATGAAGACGCGGAAAGATTCATTAAATTCTATACTTTCTTAGGCAAAGAAGAAATTGAAGCACTGATCGAAGCGCATAAAACGGCTCCGCACGAAAGAAAGCTCCAGAAGAAACTGGCTGAGGAAGTGACCGTTTGGGTTCATGGAAAAGAAGAATATGAAAAGGCCCTGAAAGCTTCTGAAATTCTTTTCGGAAGATCTACCGCTGAAGATCTGGTGAGCCTGGATGAAGAAACATTCCTTGAAGTTTTCGATGGTGTTCCTCAAAAGGAAGTAGCTAAAGATGATGTTTTGGGAGTAAATATCGTTGATCTTCTTTCTGAAAAGTCAGGGTTTCTTAAATCTAAAAGTGAAGCCACCAGAGAGCTGAAAGGAAACTCCATTTCTGTAAACAAGCAGAAGATCAATGAGGTGTATACAGCCAATGAAACGGATCTGATCGATGGTAAATTCCTGCTGCTTCAAAAAGGAAAAAAAAGCTACTTTATCGTAAAGGTGATTTAAATCAGACTTTCTGTAAAATATCATACGGGCGCGACATTTTAATGTTGCGCCCGTCATTTTTCAGCCGGCAATAAAAAAAGCCATCCGTAAAGATGGCTTTATATATTTTTAAGTAAAATATCCTATAGTTCTAAGAAACTGTAGAAAACAGCAGCACTTTTATCGCCGGTTCCTACTACTTTCTGTGTTTTGGCAACTTCACCGTCTACATAAATGGTAACGATAAGTTCCGAATCAGAGTAAGGAAGCGTCGCATTGGCAGCCAGGTTAAGCTGAGACTGGCTTGAGCTTACATACATATCACCGCTTGACCAGGTAGTCCCTGTTGGGTTGAACGTTGTGCTCTGTCCAGTTCCGATCTGTGTTACTACGGTTTTGAAAACACCTACAACCGGAGGGTTTGCAGGAGGATTCGGGCCTTTGGTATTTATTTTTGCTTCAAACTGAATAATGTGATCCGTGTATCCATCATCGTCATCCTTCTTACAAGAGTTAACCACAAAAATTACTGAAAATAGTACAGCGAATAAAAAAGAAAGTCTAAATAAACTTTTTGATTTGTAAAATTGCTTCATTTCTCCAAATAGATTTTTAATGTTTCAAATATAGGTTTTTTATCAATATAAAAATAACTTTTATGTAAAATTTCCAACAAAGATTTCTAAATAATATTGATTCAATAAATAATGGAACGCGAATTCCGCTGAAATATTTTTAAGGCTTAACCGCCTGATTTCAGCCAGTTTGTCAGACACTTTGTATTGGTATCATTTTTACACGGCAAGGCTTATATATATCATTATTAATTATCTTTGCGCAATGAATTTAGATTACATCGTTAGAGAGCCGGAACATATTACGCCCGATACCTCCATTCTTTTTATGCTTCATGGCTACGGGAGCAATGAGCAGGACCTTTTCAGTTTCAGGGAGACGCTTCCGGAAGACTGGATTATTATCAGCTTCCGTGCACCGAGGGCGACTCAGTTTGAGGGCTTTTCCTGGTACGATATAGACTTTAACAATCCTGAGAAATTTGTGGACGTGCCACAGGCCGTTGAATCCCTTAACAGCGTATTGGAAAATATCTTAAAAATCATCAACAAGTACGGCATTACCAACGGGAAAACCCATCTCTGCGGTTTTAGCCAGGGAGGAATTTTATGTTACGCCCTGGCTTTGAAATATCCTGAAATGTTTAACCTCGTCGCGTGTCTGAGCAGTTATCCCGAAGAAAAGCTGCTGACTGATATTGTAAAGGACAGGAAAAAGCTGGAAAGACTGCGTTTCTTTGTTTCCCACGGTACGGATGATGCGGTAATCCCTCTGGAATGGGGAAGAAAAGCCGCGGATTTACTCTATGACCTGAGCTGCTACTTTACTTTCAGGGAATACATGAGCGGACATGGAGTGAATCAGAAGAACTACATGGACCTGATGGATTTCTTTTCAAAATAATTGCGGAAAATTCAGCCTTTTATTTATTTGTTTATCTACATACCAACATTCCCAAGCCCGGGAATGTTTTTTATTTATGATAAAGATAAAATGAGTAAATTCAGTATATGAAACCGAAGCATCTTTTTATATGGTTATTCTGCAGCATTTTTATAAATGCTCAGAATTCCTTTAAAATGGAAGATGCAGAGAAAACAGTGGTTCCCTTTAAACTGATAGCCAACTTAATCTTTATTCCGGTTAACATCAATGGAGCCGATCTTACTTTTTTACTGGATACCGGGGTTTCTGAAACATCGATTTTCAGCCTGGAAAATCAGGAACTGAAACTGCCGAATGTGGCAAAGATTAAATTTTCAGGATTGGGAGGAAATGTAAGTATCGACGGGTTCCATTCGGATAACAATACAGCCAGGATCGGGAAAAATTTTGTGAACCGTTCAATGACGGTTTATATTATCGTCGACCAGGATTTTAATATCTCATCCCATGTCGGGATACCTGTGAACGGAATTATCGGTTATCACTTTTTTAAGGATCATCCTGTGGTAATCGACTATTCTTCAAAAAAGATTACGATTTACAACAACGAAAGCTTGTTCAGGAAAAAAATTAAAAAATATGAGGAGATCGACATCAGCATTGAGAAAAACAAGCCGTATGTATTCGCCGATGTGGAAATGATCAACGAACGGGAGCGTTCCAAATTGCTGATTGATCTCGGCAACAGTGATCCCGCCTGGCTTTTCCCGGCTCTTATAAAAGACTTCGTCTACAACAGACCGAACATCGATGATTATCTCGGAAGAGGATTCAATGGTGATGTTTACGGTAAAAGGAGCCGGATCCATCATCTGTATTTAGGCAATTTTGCTTTTGAAAAACCGCTTACTGCAATGCCGGACGAATCTTCGATTCAGCATGTAAATCTGGTCGAAGGCCGCAGAGGTTCCATAGGCGGTGACATTATGCGGCGTTTTACGGTGGCTTTCGATTATACGCATGAGAAAATGTACCTGAGAAAAAATGCCAGTTTCAATGATCCTTTTCATTTTAATATGAGCGGACTGGATTTCAGGCAGGACGGCATGGAATGGACGAAAGATCTGGTGGCCCTTCCTGCCAGAAGCAAAGGCTCTCCTTCCGGCGGCACGGAAGTGATCAATAACAACCTGCAGTATCATTTTGTGTTGAAACCGGTGTTTTCCATTGCAGGTGTCCGTAAGGATTCACCGGCTGACAAAGCAGGTCTTCAGAAAGAAGATCGGCTAATCAGCATAAATGGCAGGAAAACTGCAGATATGACTTTGCAGAAGATCCTGGAAATGATGAAATCCGGAGAAGGCAAGACCATAGAAATGATGATTGAGAGAAAAAACAAACCCATGACCTTACGGTTTACGCTGGAAGATCCAATACCTTATCAGGAATAATATGAATACAGAAGAAACAACATTAGATAAAATCCGGACCCGCCCGAGGTTTACCATGTTTACAAACCTTACCAAAGAAGAGTATGCGGAAAACCTAAAAAAATATCTTGCGGAACACCGGGATGAATTTTCGGGCAACATCAATAAAGAAGTGGCCACCATCTGCGTGGAAACGGAATATGAAACTTACTGGAAACCCAGACTATCCCTGCGAATCGAGACAGAAGACGAAAAGACTTCGGTGCGTGGCGTTTTCGGTCCCAGTTCCGCAGTATGGACCTTTTTCATGTTCCTGTATTTTTCTTTTTCGATACTTTGGATGGTCTTTTTTTCCATGTATTATGTGGAAAAGCAAATCAGAAGTCAGGAATATCCGTGGGCTCTCACCGCATCCTTTGTTATGCTGGCATTCATTCTGCTCACTTATGCTGCCGCAAGATTCGGTCAGCATAAAGGCAAAGATGAAATGATAAAGCTCAGGAAATTTGCCGAAGAATCAACTTTACCTTTTGAAAAAGTGGATGATTAATTAGGGAGCGACGGTTTTCGTAGTCTGCGGCATTTGTTCCAATACAACTTTTGCCGCTTTTATGGAGTCGACTACTTTCTCGCGGTTGTCCTGCTCTTTCAGAATTTTTTCGATGTTAGGCTGGATCATTTTAGTCATTTCTTCCACGGAAACGCTGTTGGCATTAGGATCGCTCAACAATCTTCTCCACGGCTTTCTTTTTCCCCAGCCATAATCTCCATACACCAGAACAGGTGTTCCTTTGGCTTTTGTAGTTGCTCCTCCCGGATTCAGCACCCAGGTATCCGCGTAGTTGTACAGCCATTTTGCATCATTCATCAGCAACCGTAAGCATGAGTGGGATGCAGGATAACCGGGAAGGTCATACTGGTGCCATCCGATTCCGTCAAGATTAAAAATATTGAAGTTATAAGGCAGTTTCCATTCGCTGCTTACCGTAGAAATGGCCAATTGTTTTTTCCAGTTGGCAAACGTTAATCCTGTTTTTGTTTTCGCAGATTTTTTACCCATGCTGGTTGGGCCCCATTTTACCAACGATCCGTTCGAATATACTCCATAAGCCTGAATAGGATATGAGAATACGACAAATTTTTTCACAGGGCTTAATACATCCAGCTGCATCGGGAATGGTGCGTATTCCATCAGCGTCGTATCGATTTTTGCAGGAACCACCAATGTATCGGCATTCCACTTATTTTTGGAATCCAGACGGTTCAGCGCGAGAATTGCATACCGTTCTGAAGTCGAATATTTTTTATTGAATACTGCAAACAAGGAATCTTTCATCTTTTTGTCTTTCGGAAAGATAAAAGCATTATAAAACCCATCTTCCTGCATTGCGGGCGGCATCGATTCTTTCTGAATGACCGAATCTTTCTTAGCAATTACCGAATCTTTTTTTTCATCAGATTCATCCAGTACCGAAGAAGAAGTGTCTTTGATTTTGTCGCCAATCTTTTCCATTTCCTTTTTACAGGAAAGCAGCATAAATGCTACACATAATACAGACAGAAAAGATTTTTTAACAGATATGTTTTTCATAAATAAGGTCGAAATTATTTTTGCTACTCAGTACAAATATCAGACCTAAAAACGGATTGGGAAAATGCAGAAGAAAAATACCGTAAAAATACGGGGATCTGTTTTTATTTGTACCGTATAACTTATTGATGATCATAAAACTTAAATTTGCATGGTATCATTATATATATCACCCGAAAGTGTATTGCCTGTTTCCTCTTTTTAATATCCGTAAAATACGTTTCAATATCAAAATTATGAAACTCATTTCCAGCCGTCATGTTATTAAGATTAGCTGAAAGCAGTCTTCCGCTGAACCTTACCTCTGAATTATTTTCAATTTTACTCAGCTTTTTAAGAGATTATTCTTTTTGGAAATTACTTTTAACTAACCTGGGATTGTGTCATCTTTTTTAAAGCGTTTTACCCTATTTTGATGTAACAAACTGCGGTCCGGACGGGGCTCAAACCAGCTGAATACCGGATCATTTTTTATCCATGGATAAGTTTTTCGATAGAAGAACAGTATAATCTTTTCAATCGTTTTTCTCCCATCAAAGCTTCGGATTTATTTTCGAATTCCTGTATATAGACTATTTTCCAATCATCCGTACCTGATGTATACCTTCCCTTAGATTCAAGATGATGCAGCAAACGCCTTTCA
>JAKOOG010000197.1 GCA_022701545.1 Weeksellaceae bacterium
AAGGAAAAAGATATTGAAAAAGGACCGGCAAATGTCACGATTTTTGGATTGGATCAACCTTAAGAAGATGTACCTGGAAACAGAAAGACTGATTTTAAAAAAAACTTGAAGAGACAGACGCCGAACGTCTGTTCTTTTGACTAGAATGCGGAATTCATGAAATACATCGTGACTCCTTCCGTTAAAATCAAGCTCTGTAAAAACCGTTGGGTTCGCAGAACCGGACGGAATTTGTTTCCGGTACGAACTTAGCCGTGAAAATTATCGTTAAACATCACCAAAATTTTTAATTTTGACTTTCATAAATAATAACAGACTAAAAATATAAACAATGCAGACCCAAAAAGTAATAGATCATATTGTAAGCTGGCTGAAAGATTATGCGGTAAAAGCAAATGTAAACGGATACGTTATCGGAGTTTCCGGAGGTGTGGATTCCGGAGTGGTTTCTACCTTGTGTGCCATGACAGGCCTTGAAGTTTTATTACTCGAAATGCCGATCCGCCAGAAAGAAGACCAGGTGAACCGCGCCCAGGAGCATATGGAGTACCTGAAGAAAAAGTTCCCGAACGTACAGTCCAAAACCATCAACCTGACTCCTGTTTTCGAAAGTTTTGAGCAGGTGGTCCATGACCATGTGGAAGGAAGATGGAGCAACAACCTCGCACTGGCCAATACAAGATCCCGTTTCAGAATGCTGAATCTCTATTATTTCGGACAGCTTCACGGGCTTCTGGTCTGCGGAACCGGAAATAAAGTGGAAGATTTCGGGATCGGGTTTTATACCAAATACGGAGATGGCGGTGTAGATGTTTCCCCTATTGCCGATCTTTATAAAACCGAAGTTTATGAACTTGCCAGGGGATTGGATTTAATTGAGAGCATTCAGAATGCCATTCCTACCGACGGGCTTTGGGATGCGGAAAGAACGGATGAAGACCAGATCGGCGCCACCTATCCGGAGCTCGAAAAAATCCAGAAGGAATATGGGACCAAAGCCGTTGAAGACTATGAAGGCCGTGATCAGGAAGTATTCATGATCTTCGACAGAATGCACAAAGCGGCAAAACACAAAATGGTTCCGATTCCGATCTGCGATATTCCGGAAGAGTGGAGAGCTTAAATTAATATAACAATATCATAATGTAGCAGTGTAATGATTTACTGGATTTTGGTAAATTGCTACACGGTTACATTGCTACATTAATTAAAAGATATGAACGGTAAAATGAGATCGCTGTTTTTTATTTTTCTGGGCCTTCTCTTCGGAATGTCGGTGATGTATATTTACAATAATTTTATTGCAGACCATCAGGAAACAGCTACTGTTGAAGATAACCGTCCGAGATACCATGCTCCCGGAGAAACTGCCAACGGAAGTCCGATGCCCGTATACAAACAAAATCAGAACATCGATCAGCTGACGGAAGAAAAAACGGTGATTCAGTTTATCAGACAAAACCATAAGCTTCCGGATTATTATATTACAAAAAACCAGGCCCGAAGCCTCGGCTGGAATCCTTCCAAGGGAAATCTCTGTGAAGCGGCTCCTGGAAAAGCGATCGGCGGAGATGTATTCGGGAACAGGGAGAGGAAATTGCCGTACGGTAAAAAATATTTTGAAGCCGATGTAAATTATCATTGCGGAAGCAGAAAAGCAGACCGGATCGTTTTTACCAAAGACGGTGATGTTTACCTTACCAAAAACCATTATAAAAGTTTTGAGCAGCAGTAGTTTTGGAATGTTGCTGTTCTGTTCTGCTTTTATTTCCTTATGCTAATCCGTAAAAACGGGAAATTCAATTTAATTCAATTCAATATGAGTACAATATATATAGACTTTACAGATATAGGAGATGATGAAGACTTCTATGCACAACTCAAGGAAAAGCTTCCGCTTCCGGAATATTTCGGCGACAATCTGGATGCACTTTCAGATGTGATTAAAGGCGGGCTGGAAATGCCCCTCCACCTCGAATTTGTAAACATGACGGTCGATCAGCTGGAAATCTTTGAAGACCTTCTCACCACGCTTGAAGACGCTGAGGACGAAATGGAAGATTTTACTTTCACCTACTTCCTCGAGCAATATGAAGATGAGGATGACGAACATGATACCGAACAGACCAAATAGCCCTATCAAAACCCGCAAACACTTGCGGGTTTTTTCTTTATAAAATTTCTTTTTAGCATAATTGCCTTTAAAATATTCTTATCGGAATCAGGTAAAAGGTACCGGCATAAAAATCAAACATCCGCCTCCCAGCAAATTATTATTTTTTCTCTTTAAAAACTCTTTATTTAACCTAAAGATCCGGCATGCCGGATAAAAACATCAAAACGTACCTATTTAAGGCATTTTTGGGGCATCTATGTGGTATCTTTATGTTTTCCGGCGATGGGTTATTTTATTAATTTTAACTTCTATAATCAACTATAAAGAAAAACTATGATCATCTCGGAAAACCTCTTGTTTTCTCATGGAGCTGAAGTGCAAAATTATCATTCCGGTGGTTTTATCATCGAAGAAGACAGCACCCCTAAATATTATTTTCAAATAAAATCCGGCACTGTCAAATTGAGCAGCTTTTTGGAAGACGGTAAAGAATTTATTCACGGGATCCCGTTCGATGGTTATTGCTTTGCGGAGACGTATCTTTTTACGGACAAGAAATATGCAGTAAATGCTATTGCCATTACCAATTGTGAAATCATACGGCTTGAAAAGAACCGGTTTACCGATCTGTTGCTCTCGCAGCCACAGCTTATTCTCAATCTTTATTCTTTTACAGCAGACCGGATGCATTACCGGTTTATAACATCAGCCCCTTTTTTCTTTAAAGACCCGGTAACAAAGCTGCATATTCTGATGAGGTACATCAAAGCCCATTTCGGCTTTAAGGATAAATTTTCTTTCCTGATTCCCTATACCCGCCAGCAGCTGGCTTCCCTTACCGGAATGCGGATTGAAACGGTAATCCGGGCCATCAAAAAGATGGAAAAACAGGAAGTCCTGAAAATTGACAACAGCAAGATCTATATTTAAAACGTGAGGTTGACGAAGAAGCCAGGTGACCAGGCCGGTAAAGGAATGCTGACGCCGGGAGTTTTCCTGTACCGGTCATTGCTAAATTCCTAGTAAAACTTTTTAACAGGCTTGCTGTTAAACCCGGATTTGCCATGAAAAAAATCCTTAACTGCTCAGGCGGTTAAGGATTTTAATTTATGTAAAAACGGTCTTATTTTCCAATCGCTTCGCTGATCGGGTTTCCTACATTTCCGCTTGGGAACTGTATCTTCAGAAGAGAAGAAACCGTAGGTGCAATATCGGTCATGAAATAAGGCTTGCTGCTTTCGCCATGCCGGATGCCCCATCCCATGAAAATAAGCGGAATGTGCGAATCGTAGGAATTCCATACACTGTGGGTAGTTCCTGTTTTAGAATAGGGAGGAAGCATGGAGTCGTGCGAAATGAGCTGGATATCCCCGCTTCTCTGCCTGTTGATCCCGTTGATGATTCTTTGCTTGATCGGTTCGGGGATCGTTGCTTCGGAAACTTTTGTCACCGCAACGGCATACAGGTCGGAAGGATCATTTTCGATTTCTTTTACGGTGAAATCTACTACGTCTTCCAGTTTGATATTATTGTCTTTCAGCAATTTTCTGTCGAAATAGATCTGGTAATTATCCACAGCATTAATCAGTTTATCCACTCCGAATTTTTCTTTTAATTTCTGGTTGACGTTTTTATCCATTCCGTCACCAAAGAATCCGGTGGTAATTTTATGTTCCTGCAGAAAACCTACCGAGTGTGCTCCGCCGTGATCTGCAGACAGGAATACTGTATATTCCCCTTTTCCGACTTTGGAATCCAGGTAGTTGAAAAACTGGGCCAAATCCTGATCCAGCCTTAAATAAACATCCTCCACTTCAATGGAATTCGGGCCGAATTTGTGCCCGGCATAATCGGTTGAAGCCAGATTGATCGCCAGCATGTCCACCACGTTGTCCCCGCCTAATTGCTCTCCTTCAACAGCGGCTTCAGCTAATTTTAAAGTTAAGGTATTTCCAAAAGGCGTATAGCGGATGTTGTCTTTTTTAATCTGATAATCGGCTGCCAGGTTGCTGTATGGAAAAGTCGGTGTTTTGGCGCTTCCTAAAAGCCCTTCCCAGGAGGAATTATCCGGTGCGCTTTCCGTATACTGATCGATTGGAAGCAGGGTATTCCAACCGTTTGCTACCAGTTTTTCCGGCAGGTTCCGGGCATTGAAAGTTTTGATCCACTGTGGAAGGTCGTTCATGTACCAGGTGCTTGTGATAAAATTTCCTGTAGAATCGTCGAACCAGAAAGCACCGTTCGGCGTATGACCTGCAGGCAAGATAGAAGCCCGGTCTTTCAGGGAAACCCCGATAACTTTACCCTGGAAATTGGTAGCCAGTCTCAGCTCATCGGTCACCGTAGTAGACCACAGGTTTTTTGGAGAATGGCTGCCGACTTTTGCATTGGCGGTTCCTACCGGCTGTACACTTTCGTCGGTAGTACAATAGACATTTTTCCCGGTTTCCTTATCCGTCCAGTCGTTTCCGGCAATCCCGTGAATGGCAGGTACCGATCCCGTATAAATGCAGGTGTGGCCCAAAGCCGTAACGGTAGGCACATAAGGAATATGAACATTATTCAAAGAATAGCCTGTATTTAATAACCTTTTGAAACCGTTGTTGCCGTACTTGTTGTAAAAACGGTACAGATAATCCCATCTCATCTGGTCTACCACCAGACCGACCACCAGCTTGGGTCTTTCCAGCCGGGGGTTCTTGTTCTTCTGTGCATTGATTGTGATTACAGACAGGCCCATGGCCGCCGCAACCGAAATTTTCCTAAGCATCCACTAAATTTTTATTGGAAACAAATTTAAGGGTTTTGAAAGTTTTAGTGTGTGAAGTTTTAATTAAATTTGACTTTCTTTATTTAGGAGAGTTAATGAAAAACGTTTTATTCATAATTGTATTCCTTTCTTTAAAAATATCCGCACAGGATCATTTATCTGTAATATCCGGCTGTGACGATTTAAGCTTAACAATAGAGTCCAATGCAAGAAACACCCTTTCTTTCATCAGTCAGGATAATTATCATTCAGAACTAAAAGACAGCATTGAGCGCCCAAAAAAAATCTTACTGAAAGAAGATAAAATACTTTACGAAGAATTTCAGAACCTATTTCCGGATCAAATTTCTACGCATTGCATCCGGGGTAAACAATATGGAAGAGGCCAGACGGAAGAGATATCATATTGCAGCAACAGGCAAAAAATAATTTTAATAGGTAAAGAAGAAAGCTTTTATATTTTCAAATTGGATGCTTTTGAAATTGACAGCTATATTTTGTTCAATACTCTGGATAAAACTATCTATTTTACGGATAACTATCCAATGATTTATGATCATGGAAAAATTGTTTTTGACATTGGTTATTCCTATGGCGGTTCAAACATTATCAATTATTATAAATTTTATAAAAGTGAAAAGACTGAATATTTTGAATTAACGATACCGCATAGATATACCATTAAACATTATAGCTTTATCCAACATCCAACAATTCATCTTGTTACTGAGCTAGAAAAATTAAGCACTTCAGAAAAATCTTCCGAAAGAAATAATGGTTGTCGGAAATTACTGATGATTAATTAATTCCGCAGAAATACATCAATCTCTGCTTCAGGTTTCGTACAATACCGGTTTGAATTAAATAAAAAAGTTAAAGGATACTTTACTGAATTATTGGTTTGATCTGTATTTTATGAATTTCATTCTTTTATAACAATGATTTTTATTTAAATTTGAATCAGCACAAATTACCCTTATGCCCCAACCCAAAACATCAGCAGCAGTGAATATGCTCAGCCCTTTTCTTCTTTTTATTTCCATTTTGCTGTTCGGATGTCTTTTGATGAGCAATATTAATCTGATTAACGTTGCTAAAACACTTAATGAGGCCGAGATCGGATCGGAAGTGGGAAAAGTTGATGCTTTTACGGATATGGACAGGCTGAAAGAATTTACCACTGAGAAAATCAATTACCTGGAACTGATCCGGGAAAGATTTTCGGAGAATGCGATGATTAGGATTGTTGTCATTTCCGTCCTGGCGGCTATACAGATTGTTCTTTATGCAATGAAAGGAAATTTCTCAGGTTCAAAAGAGTAACCAATGAATATAGAAATCAGAAAATTAGAAAAACTCACCGGCAACCCTACGCTTATCTGGGGAATGAACGGTTATTCTACGGATAAAATTTTTGTGGTTTCCGCCATTGAAATCGGATCTTCCATCGAATTTATCTTACGGGAAAAGGATCAGGCATATACCAAAACCTGGGAGTTAAGTCCCCTGAATATTGAAGAGCTGAATGCCGTTATAGAGCAGGGGCATTCTTTCGGGGCTTTCGCTGAAGATGAACTGGTTGGCTGGGCCATCTGCGATTACAGGAAATCCAACAACAGCCTGTGTATCGAACATTTACTGGTGAGTGAAGCATTCAGAGGACAGAGTGCCGGAAGGATGCTGATTAAAAATATCAACCGCAAAGCCCGCGAACTGCATTGCCGGATTGTAGAAGCGGAAACCCAGAATACCAATTATCCGGCCATCCAGTTTTATCGCAAAGCAGGATTTGCAATCACCGGAATCAATACCAAATTATATAATGATTCTACGGAAACCGCTTTATTCTTGAGTTTTGAACTGATTTGAAAAGGTTATTACAAGTTTTTGATTATGATTCACGTTAGATTTTATTTGAAGTATTGCGCCTATCTCAGAACACCTCAGATGAAAATCATAACTTTTTGATTATCTAACCTTGTAGTTTAATTAAACTGAGAAATACTGAGTTATCCACAACGTCTTAAAAGTTATCCACAAATTCTCCACTTTTATCCACAATCTGGTTTCCCCATCGGGTAATGGCTTCCAATACCGGAATAAAAGTCTTTCCAAAATCAGTCAGTGCATATTCAACCCGGACCGGCGGTTTTTCGCCAAAAACTTTTCTCGAAATCAGTCCGTCTTTTTCAAGCTGTTTCAGCTGCAGGCTTAAGGTCATTTCCGTTACCGAAAACAGTTCCTTTCTCAATACACTGTACCGTTTCTCCCCATCTTTCAGGTGATACAAAATGACACTCTTCCACTTCCCGCCTACCAAATCCATCGCCAGGCTCACCGTGCATGGATAAGTCTTTCCCTTTACTTTGACATAATTGCCTGTACACTCCTTTTTCATTTATTTTAACCTATCGAATCGGATAGGTATTGCAAATGTAACCGACTCAAAATAATTTTGCAACTATAAATTGTATAGTTAAAAAATAAAAAAATGACATTACTTATTCTTGGACATCCGGATATTGAAAAATCAATGGCCAATAAGGCCATCATTGAAGAGCTGGAAAACAGCAGCCTGGAGATTGAAATCAGAAATCTGTCTGCGCTTTATCCGGACTTTAATATTAATGCGAAAGCTGAACAGGAAGCATTGTTAAAACATCAGAACATTGTCTTTCAGTATCCGCTGTACTGGTACAACATGCCTGCAATCCTGAAACAGTGGTTTGATGTGGTGCTTACCCATCAGTTTGCTTACGGCTCGAAAGGCGATAAGCTTAAAGGCAAAACCTTTATTCCGAGCTTTACCGTCGGCGCTCCTGAAAATGAATACCATGCACTGGGCGAGCATCATTTCAGGATTTATGAGTTCTGTAAAAACCTGGAGCAGACTGCTTATTACACGCAGATGAATTATGTAGAACCTGTCTATTTTCACGGGACTTCCGTGAATGCAGGATACACCGAAGACGATGTGAAAACCAAAGCAAGGGCACAGGGAAAAAAGCTGGTGGAGATCCTGAGCAGCATCTGATTTTTTTGAGCTTAAAATTTATTCTTATGTTTTTTTTAAATCACTTTACAGTGTATTATAAAAATAATGTGTATATTCGTTATCAGCAAATCAAAACCGTATTCTTATGAAAAATCTAAAAAAATTAGTACGCAAAGAATTATCTTTGATCAACGGCGGCGGGCCGCGATGCCTTGAACCGAAAAGAATATGCGAGCCTTGGGAAGAAGGCTGCGGATGTGTTTACATTTAATAAACTTCAAAATACTCTTTCAAGGGGCGGTTTTTACCGCTCTTTTTTGTGGGCAATTCTAAACTGAATTGTGAATAATTAAACCTGACGGGTTTTTCGCCGATCTCTTAAACTGATTGATCTTTTAAGATTGTACATGAAAAATCTTTTTCCTCTTATGGTTTCCCGTAACAAAAGAGTTAAGAGATTATCTAGTTTTGAAACATAAAAATGATTATGAATACAAAGCTAATTTTTTTTGTCTTCCTTCTTTTACTTATTCTTTTTAGTTGTAATAATAAGGAGACAGCCGTAACAGCTAATCAAAGTGATAGCATTAACTTATCATCGCAATACACTGATAGTCAAAATAGTGCAATTCAATCCTCTGGATCAGTATCTGAATCTATAGATTCTAAATCTGATGAAACTAATATTGAACAGCTCCGAGCTGAGGCCTATCGACTGAAAGGAGGAAATTCAATAAAGAATATTGAATTAAAAAATGGTAAAGCTACAATTACTTATATCAAAAATTTCAAAGAGTATAAAAAACTAAATCCTCAATCCGGATTAACAGAAAGTGATCTAAAATCTTATTGGTTAACAGGTGATGCTATCAAAAAGATGTTGGTTGGAAGTCCGGCAAGAATCATGAAAAATCTTGACTTTATTAATGAAGTAAAAATTATTTTACCGTTCGAGAATAAAACCTATCAAATTGATGTTAAAAAATCTGAGTTGATAAAATTTACCGGCAAAAGCATAAATGAAATTAAAAGTGACTGGTCAAACAGTTTTGCTGATCCCTACATTTATAATAAAAAAGGACGGGAAAAATTTTTTAAGAAATTTGGAAATCCAAATTAATTTAAAAAAACCGCGCCCAGAGGGCGCGGTTTCCAATATCTAAAGTTCAATAACATTAAAACTTCAAATCGCCGTTCACTTCTCTCACAGCATTAGCCGCTTCAGCAAATTTCAGCTGTTCGTCTGTTGTAAGGGTAACGTTCACGATTTTTTCAACTCCGTTTTTCCCGATAATGGCAGGAACACCCAAACAGATATCGTTCTGTCCGTATTCGCCTTCCAGCATTAGAGAACAAGGGATCATTTTCTTCTGATCGCATGCAATCGCCTGAACCATTACGGATACGGCCGCACCCGGTGCATACCAGGCAGAAGTTCCCAATAATTTGGTAAGGGTTGCGCCACCAACTTTTGTTTCTTCAATTACGTATTTCTGTTGCTCAGCATCCAAAAATTCTGTTACCGGTACTCCGTTTCTTGTTGCTTTGCTTAATAAAGGAAGCATTCCGGTGTCGCTGTGTGCTGCGATAACCATCCCGTCTACGTCGGAAATCGGAGCTTCCAGAGCTTCCGCCAGCCTGTATTTGAATCGTGCAGAATCCAGTGCACCACCCATTCCGATGATCTTGTGCTTTGGAAGGCCAGACGTCTTGTGTACCAGATAAGCCATGGTATCCATCGGGTTGGAAACCACGATGATGATCACTTCCGGAGAATGCTTTACCAGGTTTTCCGTTACTTCTTTCACGATTCCCGCGTTGATCCCGATCAGTTCTTCTCTCGTCATTCCCGGTTTTCTCGGAATCCCCGAAGTAATAACCGCTACGTGAGAACCTGCAGTTTTGCTGTAATCTCCTGTTGTTCCGGTAATTTTCGTATCGAATCCGTTAAGCGATGCCGTCTGCATCAGATCCATTGCCTTCCCTTCCGCAAATCCTTCTTTGATGTCTACCAAAACCACTTCCGAACAGAAGTTTTTCATTGCGATGTATTCTGCACAGCTTGCTCCTACAGCGCCTGCACCTACTACAGTTACTTTCATAATATATTGATTTATTGTTTTTAATGGTATTATGGAACTTTACAGTTTCATAATGTTTGCTTTTTATTATTTTTAATTTGTTTATGGTGTTCCGGCCTTCCACTGGGAACGCCCAAATTTAACAATTCCTGAAAAATTGGGCAATCTTTCAGGAATTTAATTATGTTTAAAAGCGATATTTTGTGAGGTTTGGAAGAAAATTAATTCATGTTTAATAAAAAAGTGTATAATTTTTTGGCTCCCGACAAGACCTCATCGTAATTTTGTTCGTTTACTTCCATGTCCAGAACTTCTTTGAAGTTTTTCCACATCGTCCCTGTATTTTCCTGGTAGCATCCGAAGAAATTGAACGTTACCTTTTCAAAACCTTCTGTTTTAGAAAGCTGTTTTGCAATAACATTTCCACCCAGGGTAGAGCCTTCGATTACGTACAGAGCGCCTAAAGCTTCGTTTTCACTGATAAATTCCAGATTTTGGGCAGTGGTTTCACCGGCAAGGGAAAGGCTGGCAAGATCCTTTTCGATAAGCGGCAGCTTCTTTCTTTCTTCCAACTGCAGTTTTCCGGCTAATGCTGCGGAAAGGCTGCTGAAAATCTGATCTTCCGAATGAAGCAGCATCAGATAATTGGTGCCGATGATTTTTTTATAATCTTCAAGCGTAAAAGTTTTGTTGAATATTTTTTTTGAGTTAAAAAGTTTTTCCGCAGCATCATGATACGCTGCCGTATGTTGTTTCAGATATTCAGATAGCATCATAAAAATTTAAAAAGTGTCCAAATTTAAGGCTTTTTAAATGTTAAAATAAAACAAGTGCCGTCTTTATTGCTGTCATAATTCACATTTCCTCCTAACCTCTTCATAATCCGGTGTACAATGGAAAGGCCGACTCCGTTTCCCTTAAATTTCTTCGCATTATCCATTCTGTTAAAAATCTTAAACATTTTATGCTTGTTCTCATCAGGAATCCCGATACCGTTGTCGGAAATTCTGTAAACCACAGCATCCCCTTCCACCTTTCCTTCGATCTCTACTCTCGGCTGTTCCTGTCGGGAAGAATATTTTATGGCATTGTTGATGATGTTCAGAAATACCTGATGAACCATTGTTTTATCGGCAAGCACATCCGGGCATTCTTTAATAACAACCTCACTTTCAGGACTTCCGAAAGTAATTTTTGCATTTTCCGAAATTTTAGCTATCGTTTGGGCCGTCTGCAGGGTTTCGAGCTGGATTTCGCTGTGTTTGGCACGGCTAAGTTCCAGAACATCGTTCATCATTTCCGCCATATTGTCGATTTCCTCGATGATGGAATTGATTTTATTTCTGCTTTTATCTGACTCGTCATTCAGGCTTTTCAGAAGCATCTGTGCATTCAGCTTCATGACGGTCAGTGGTGTCCCCAAGTCATGGGAAATGGTATAGGAGAAGCTGTCGAGTTCCTCGTTTACTTTTTTCAACTCGTCATTGAGTCTCTTAATCGTATTGTAGTTTTTATGGGAGGTTTCAAGGATCAGATCTTTCATGGCCTGCAAAGCCGTAATGTTCCTGGAGTTCCATCTTTTTGAATTGCCTTTGATGTTTTCGGTAAATATATCGAAAGAGGTACGTGGCGAAACCACCTTCCACTCTTCTCCATTTTGGGAAATCGTGTCTATCTTCTTTTCCGGATTTCCCGCCCAGTCAATGTGTTCGTCAAACTCTTTCCGGAACCAGATCAGGAGGTTATTTTTGCTTCTTTCGATAAAATAAATGGCTACTCCTGCAGCATTGTCAGCCAGACCGAGTTCCGTACCATGATCGCGCAGGAAACTCCGGCTCAGGTACATATCATCTTCCGTATTGGCATGTGCCCACTGGATGATCCTGAGAATATGGTCGCGTGCCGGCACAGTACCGTCCGTTACAATATCTTCGTCGGCAATGATGGCCAGCCCGTCCGCATCCGGAAGGCTTTTGATCTGTACCTTGTTTTCTATCAAAGAATTGAATAAATTATTGTGCTTTAAAAATTCCGTTTTAAGAAAGCCCATCTTCCGGTTGAGTTCCAGACGGTAATTCAGTTCATTTTTCGATTTAAATGATGAGTAGGCATTGGAGGCCAGAGCCGTAAAAATTCCTGCCTGCACCCGGTCCTCCAGATCGATGTGTTTCGGCTCAACATTCTGGCAGGTCACCAGACCCCAAAGCTGATCGTCGATAATAATCGAGATGCTGAAACTGGAAGAAGCGCCGGAATTCTTTATATATTGCCCGTGAATAGGCGACATCCCGCGTGAAGCGGAATACGTAAGATCGATCGTTTCCTGAGATTTACTTAAAAGCGGAACGGTTTCCGAATGCACATTGCTGAAAATCCTTTTTCTCTTTTTGAGATACAGATCCCGGGCCTGTCTCGGAATATCGCTTTCAGGATAATGCAGTCCCAGATAGCTCTCCATACTTTCATTGCTCTTTTCGGCAATTACTTTTCCGGATCCGTCCATCGCAAACTTATAAATCATCATCCTGTCGTAGTTGATGATTTTCGATAAGGTGCTCAGAAGCTGATCCCAGATTTCCTGGTAATCATCGATGATGTAGAAATTATCGTATTTATTGGAAATTCTCTTATCGGGATTATGAAGTACCTTTTCGAATTCAAGAAAAATGATATTGCTGTTTTTATAAACGGAGAAGTGGTATTCTTTTCCGCCAATCGTAATTTTGTCGTAATAGGTTTCGTTTTCTCTCCGGGTAAACTTAGGAAGAGAACTGTAAATGTCTGATTCGATAATGCTTGAAAAGCTTTCCGGAAAGTCCGTAAGATTCCTGCCGAAAAGCCGGTTCAGGTTTTCGACAGAAAAAATATCCTCGATATTCTTGCTCAAAAAAGTAATGGAATGAGAATCTGCATCAATGCCAATCAGATAACCAAAACTTTGTATATAGCCCGGAATATGGATAGGCTCTTCATGACACTCTACAAAATTCATATAATACTTTGACCAATCAAATATAACTCTTTTTTTCGTGGTACGATATTTTTTCTGTACAAATAAATACCACAATTTTGATAAAAAAATTCACACACTCAGGACATTTGCAAGATAGTATTCTTGATCCACACAACTTGACAAGAGTTTATTTATCAATCCCTATAAGTCTGTGATAATGGAGATGCTCCCTATTCCCAGTCTATACACTTTATATAGTTTATATAGTAAACGATAGTCGCTACCACCCTGGCCAGGGCTGCAGATGTGCCTGCCATTTTCAGAGGGAACAGACAAGTCTTAAGGCTAGCCGTTCCGTTTCCATAAATAAATCAGTTGTCGGAATACGCTATGCCAAAAATATCAGTCTATATAATTTATAACCGATTTTTACTTTCACAAACAACGGAACTCCGGTGTGATCCTGAACAGTTAAATCCTGTGTTTCAGGAAAATAAATTTCCCAAAAAATCTAAACTTCTTTATCGAAATACAGCATATAATATTTCCCGTTCTCATCTTCTCCCTGTGCAAGCTTCTGCCGGTCGCCATGGATGTAGATGTGGAAGTTTTTATCCAGCTTAATAATGCTTTTAAAATGCCGCTGCGTTTTTTTTACGGCCGCTTCGCTGATCGGGAATTCTTCGGCAATATTGATCTGCATATCCTGTTCGTAATCGGTTTTAAAATTATTAAAGCTTTCGATCACATGCTCGTCCCCCAATACTTCGCTCGCAAATTCATCAAGTTTGAATTCTTCTTTTTCTTTAAAGAAATTGATGGATTTGTTCAGGAAATCCGCCTGGTCCGCTTTGGACACTTCAAATTCCTGAGGCAGCTGCTTGGTGATGTAGTCTTTATAGACCATCAGGGCTTCCTGGGTATGGAAGTATTCGTCGTCGCGCTGCTTCACCTTCAGGAAATCCTCGAACCAGTAATACATATCACCGTTTTTGTTGTTATCTACCACGGAAAGTACATATCCTGTTTCTTTATCATTATTATAGATCAGTGCGGCCTTATCAATTTTAGACAGACCGATCCCCTGGTCTTTTTCAATTTCAAAATTGTCTTCCTGGGGAGAAATTTTCAGGAAAGATTCTCGTTTTTCAGTTTTAAAGATTCCGATCTTATCTACTCTTTCTGTTCCTTCCCTCTCGTCTTCAAAGTAAACAATAAATAGCTCCCCGCCCTGAACCCTGGGGTTTTCCGCGGCTTCAAACAGGTGTTTGGCTATATTTTCGGCTTCCCACATAAATTTTGCCTTGTCATCAAAAATCTCAGATACCGAACTGTACACCGGATTGTTCACCAGATACGAATCACTGTAAAAATGAAAGGTTTCTTCCGATTTAAAGGAACCTAAAAAATAGTTTTCCAGCAGTTCCGCCATTCCTTCCTCCAGCTGCAATTCTTCCTGCGAAAGGATCAAAGATTCTCCGTTGATTTTATTTCCTACTCTGTGTACTACAATTTTTGAAAACATTTTACTGACTATTTTTGGACTGCAAAGATATTAATTATATCAGATAATCCTGATAATTTCATTCTGATAAAAAACTTCTCATTTTGAAACGGTTTTCCCTCGTCACCATCACACCTTTTACAATTATGTAACTAATTGTCAGATACATAAAAGACAATCTCCTTCACAGGTACGGAATTTGGCATTCTACTTGTGAACATTTAAAATACAGATTATGGACTTAAAAACCTTAAACAGGATTGATACGCTGAGAAGGATCAGAAGCAGAGGTCCGAAAACCCCGAAGTGGTTGAGGCCTTATCATGCTCTTGTTTTTATCCTGCTCGCCATCGCCGTTATAAGTTTATTAATAAGAATTTTTTAACCAAAACACCACCTATATGAACTACTTACAAGCTACCCAGGAAATTACCGTTGCCATTCCGGAAATCTGCGACGATCTCAAAAAAACCACCATTCAGAATTCTTACCATATTATTGAATTCTTAACCGATAAGATAAAGACCATGATCCAGCAGAACAATACCAGTTGTCTGTTCAAGTGCCTCCGGAAAATGGATGACCTGTACAAAGACGGCGATAAAATGGTGAAAAATGCCATTGAAAATTCTTTTATCTATTCGCTGGACAGCTGTACTGCATTTTGTACTAAAGAATACCGGGATCTGATTTTCAACCGCCTTTCACCGGAACTGCAGCACGTATATGCCCGACAGATTTATAGCCATAATATCTGATCTTATTACATTTTCAGCCTGTTTCATTACAAAAAGCAAAAAAAACCAATAATTATAATCGATTAAAAATCAAAAATTTATGAAATCCAAAATACGTAGAATATCCGACTGGAAAACCCTTAAAAACTCGACTGATAAACATAACCTTGAGATTTTAGCAACGCATATCGCTGTAATTGTAAGCGTTTTTGTTTTTGCAGCATTTCTGTAAACTTTGGTACGGTTTTCGCCAACATACAGATACTTTGAAAAATCTTAATTACGATGAATGTACAGATGCAGACTATTAATCATAAAATAGCGACTGAATATTTAAAATTTTTCTATGCGCCGCTTCGCACCGAAATTATCCAATTGTCTATACAGGATAATTTTGCCGGAATCATTCAATCCACCATTAATTATCTGAGAGGGCTTATTCAGGAGGCGAAAGTAAATATTGTTGCCCATCATATCAAACTGATGGAAATGATCTATAAAAGCGGTGATACCTATGTAAAGGATATCATCGAAAATCTTTTTGTACGATCTTTCGAAAGCTTTAAAAAACGGGCTAAAATTTCCCACTGGAAACTTCTGTATCAATATATGCCTGTCACTTTTCAAATGATCTATAACGATCAGCAAAAACAAGACAAGATATTCTTCGGAAAATAAATACACTCAAAATCAATATGGCGAAACCTTTGGTTTCGCCATATTGATTAATTCTTTTTCATAAAGGCATTCCTGACCGCCTGAAGCTCATTGTCATCCATTTTTGCAGACTTTTTCAGCTTCGCCGCAAAAACATCAACTTCTTCAGCCGTTGAAGGGCACCCAAGATTTTCTTTTTTATCATTAAAAGAATCAGCAAGCACTTCCCCTTTAGGATTCAGGATCAGCCAGAACGGAAGTCCGGCATCTTTTCCTTTATAACGGTTCATAAGCTCTTCACCGCCCGGATTTTCAAGCTTTTTCTTTTCCCCTTCTTCCTGAACATCAATATAAGTCGTAACAAACTTCTTATCAAAAACAGGTTTTGTTTCCGGAAGGTTCATATTTTTTTCCATTATGTGACACCACTTGCACCATGAGGCATGAAACATAAGCAGCACATTTTTATTGCCGGCTTTGGCTTCAGTAAGCGCTTTCTTAAGAATGTCCTCAGCTTTTTCCTGAGCGAAGTTTAACTGAAAAAACAGCAATCCTGCGATTAAAAATATCTTTGAAAATTTCATATTGAATTTGTTTATACGAATGTAATATTTTCCAGGGCATGAACATCAATTTTATAAAAGATTAATTTCACTAATAAAGAATTTTTATTTTTGCATCGTAACCCTCAAGTATGAAGTTAAAAATTTCTTTATTTTTCCTGTTTGTTACCGGTTTCAGCAATGCCCAGATTTCTGAGAAGGCAAAAGTTCTTGCAAAACCTTTAGAAGCATTTTCTTATGCTGAATCCCGATATATTGGAATTGGCGGAGATAAAAGCACCTTCTCTGATCACTTCAAAAAACTCTCAAAAGTTGCCAGTACGGATGATCTTTATTATCTGGCAAAAAACGGAAGCAATGCCCTTCGATTGTATTCCAGCCAGGAACTTATGAAAAGAAACGATAAAAGATTTCTGGAAATTTACGAATATTACCTCAATTACCCTTCTATTATAAAATATAAAGACGGCTGTGTGGGCAGAGAAGAAAATATTTCAGACCATTTGAAGCGTGAGCTTTATTCAGCAAAAGATATCATTCAGCTAAGGGATTCTTTATTAAAAGAGAAAACAGACCATTTTACCAAAGCCCAACTAGAAAGCATCAATGAAAATGGATACAGACATCTCAGTCAGGAAAATTTGGATTTTTATATAGCAGCGATTAAAAAAACAGATGCTAAACAACTTTCTTCTTTGGATCAAAGCCAGCCAATAACTCACAGCAAATGAACAAACCATTATTCTTTTTCCTCTGGCTTCTGGCCGTTGCAAAAACCACTGCCCAGATTGCCTCCCCAAAAATCATAAAAAAAGAATTTCTCTTTACCGAAGGTTCGTATTTCAAACAATGCCACGCTTCTACCATTGCACAGGCAGCCAACGGGCAACTGCTGGCCGGCTGGTTCGGCGGCCCTCATGAAGGCAGCAAGGAAGTGGTGATCTGGGGAATCCGGTCGGAAGGAAAGGGATGGGGCCAACCTGAAATATGGGCAGACGGACAAATCCGCGACTCTCTGCGGTATCCCTGCTGGAATCCTGTCTTGTTCAGGGGAAAAAATGAAAAAACCATTTATTTATATTATAAAGTCGGGCCAAATCCACGGGAATGGTGGGGCATGGTCAAAAGCTCGGAAGACAATGGGAAAACCTGGGGAAAAGCGAAACGGCTGCCGGAATCCATTTTGGGACCTATTAAAAACAGACCGATCGAATTGCCCAACGGGGATGTTATTTCCCCTTCGAGCACAGAGCTTAATGAGAGCCGGTGGACGGCCCATGCAGAAATAAGCAGAGATCATCAACAAACCTGGAAGTCCTATCCTATCGATCCTTCATCGAAATTCAATGTGATCCAGCCCAGCATCCTGGTGCATAAAGACGGCAGGCTGCAGGTACTTTGCAGGAGTAAGGAAGGGGTTGTAGCCACCTCATGGTCAAAAGACAACGGAAAAAGCTGGTCTGAATTAACGGCAACCCATCTCGCCAATCCTAACTCCGGAACCGACGCCATAAACTGTAAAGATTTTTTCCTGATTGTCTACAATCCTGAACTCCCGGGTAAAGAATGGTGGGAAGGCCGCACCCAGTTACGCCTCGCTTATTCTTATAACGGCATCGACTGGCAGGACCTGATGTCACTCGAAGATGAGCAAAAAGGGGAATTCAGTTATCCTGCTGTTTTTAAGGATAAAAAGGGGTTGGTACATATTACCTATACTTATAATCGGGTGAATATTAAACACTGGGTTTTGAAGTTTTAAATTTACTGAATATTTATTCTTCTGATCTGGGCTTACAATTTATTTTCATCTATTATAATCCTGTAATGGTTTAATTTCAGAATCTATACCATAAAAGGGGCTGCCTAAGATAGGCAGCCCCTTTGTTATAATCATTTTTTTAAAACGATTTAAGAAAGCATGAAATTATTTCTTAATGAATTTAAAGGTCTGCATACCGT
>JAKOOG010000202.1 GCA_022701545.1 Weeksellaceae bacterium
CTGAAGCTGAAAGGTGATTTTCCACAACATTTTTTTATGCGGGGCGAAATTTATCTCACCCGGAAAAATTTTGACAAGATCAATAAACAGCGTGAAGAGGACGGACTGGATCCTTTCATGAATCCGAGAAATACAGCGAGCGGCAGCCTGAAGATGCAGGACAGCGGCGAAGTACGGAAACGCGGACTGTCTTCGGTGCTGTATCAGTATATTTCAGAAGAAATTCCTGCCGAATCGCATTGGGAGCTTCTCGAAAAAGCAAAATCTTGGGGCTTCAAAACCTCTCAACAGGCCAGGCTGTGTAAAACCATGGCCGAGGTAAAGGAATTTATCACTTTTTGGGATCTGGAAAGGCACAACCTGCCGTTTGAAATCGACGGAATTGTTCTGAAAGTAAATTCATTAAAACAGCAAAGACAACTTGGCTATACCGCAAAATCACCGCGGTGGGCCATGGCTTATAAATTTAAGGCCGAAAAAGTGGAAACCCAGCTGGATAAAGTAACCTATCAGGTGGGAAGAACGGGAGCGATCACCCCCGTGGCCAACCTGAAACCTGTTCTGCTGGCCGGAACGATTGTAAAAAGAGCGTCACTGCATAACGAAGACATCATCAAAAAGCTGGATCTGCATGAACATGATTTTGTGTATGTAGAAAAAGGCGGTGAAATCATCCCGAAAATCGTTGCCGTGAATCCGGAAAAAAGAACGGAGGAAAGCAGGGAGATCGAATACATCAAAAACTGCCCGGAATGCGGAACAGAGCTGGTGAAAATCGAAGACCAGGCGATCCACTTCTGTCCTAACGAACTCCATTGTCCGCCGCAGGTGGTGGGAAGGATGATCCATTACGTTTCCCGAAAGGCTTTAAATATTGAAAACCTCGGAAGCGAAACCATTGAGCAACTCTACCGGGAACGGCTGATCGAAAACCCTGCTGATTTTTATGTATTAACGAAAGAACAGCTCCTGCCTTTGGAAAGAATGGCGGAAAAATCGGCGCAGAATATTATTTCAGGGATTGAAAAATCAAAAAACATCCCGTTTGAAAAAGTCTTGTACGGAATCGGCATCAAGCATGTCGGGGAAACCGTTGCCAAGAAGCTGGTAAAAAATTTCCCGACCGTCGACGAGCTGAAAAATGCAACTGTGGAAGAACTTTGCCAGGTAGAAGACATCGGTACCAAAATCGCTATTAGCCTGTACGATTTTCTTCATAATTCTGAGAACATCCTAATGTTGGAAAGACTGAAATCTTACGGCGTTCAGCTTGAAAAAGGGGAAAGCACCAATGAAGTCCTGTCTAACGTCTTGGATGGAAAAACATTTCTGTTTACCGGAAAATTATCGCTATTTACCAGGGAAGCCGCAGAAGAAATGGTAGAGAAGCACGGCGGAAAAAATATTTCGGCGGTCTCTAAAAACCTGAATTACCTAGTTGTAGGCGAAAAAGCCGGCAGCAAGCTGAAAAAAGCGCAGACTATAGGAACTATTGAGATTCTGGATGAACAGCAGTTCCTGGATCTGGTGGAGAAACAATAGACTTGGAAAAATATTTTAGCTAAACCATTGGGATTCTATTTCAATGGTTTATTTTTGTCCAAAATTTAAAACTGATAATAACCATGAGAAAAATTTACCTTCTTATCTCTGTGATTACATTTGCTGTGTTTCAGGCACAGATTGTAAATATTCCGGATGCTAATTTTAAGGCAAAACTTCTGTCAGCAAATACAACCAACGGCATTGCAATGAACAGCAGTAATCAAAATATGGTAATCGACACCAATGGAGATCAAGAAATTCAGGTCTCAGAGGCTTTAAATGTTTCCAAATTAATTGTTTCCGGGCAGCAAGGCAATATGATCGCAGATCTTACAGGAATTAATGCGTTTACTAATCTTGTGCTTTTAAGTGCTTCTTCTAATGCTTTAACCAATCTGCAAATTACCGGATTACCTTATCTCCAGTCTTTAAGTGTACGTAATAACAATCTTACAGGCATCTCTCTCAGTAATTTAAACAGTATACATACTTTGGATGTTACCAATAATCAGCTGGTATCAATCGATATTTCCAACCTTCCGAGTTTGGTTACCCTTGAAAGCAATAATAATCTATTAACAACAATAATTTTAAATAACAATAATAGTTTATTAAATATGCATGCGACAAATAATAAGCTTACCACGGTTGCTTTTGAGAAGGCTCCTAACCTGAGTAATTTGTATCTTAAAAATAATCTCTTTACCACAATTGATGCAGGACAGCTGACTGGACTAAACAATTTTGATTTTTCAGACAATCCCAACCTTATCAGCTTTAATATTAAAAACGGAAAACACAATTATGCCCAGGGAGCTACTCCAATATTTTCAAATACACCAAGCTTAAGCTATATCTGTGCTGATGATTTTGAAAAGGCAGTAATCGGTGCGCTGATAAACTGGTACAATCAACCTAATGTCGTAATAAACGGATACTGTTCTTTCACTCCTGGAGGAAATTTTTACACGATTCAGGGAAACACAAAGTATGATATCAATAACAATGGTTGCGACGCTAATGATCCTGCAAAAGCATTTCAAAAATTCTTAATAACAAATACCGCTAATTCCGGCAATATCATAACAAACGCTTCAGGAAACTATTCAATTCCTGTTCAGGCAGGTAATCATGTCATTACTCCTATACTAGAAAATCCGGCATACTTTACTGTTTCACCTACAAGTATAACGGCAAGCTTTCCTGCACAGGCAAGCCCTCTTACTCAAAACTTCTGTCTGTCTGCAAATGGAGCGCACAATGATCTGGAAGTTTTCATTATCCCAATTACCGCAGCAAGACCTGGTTTTGATGCAAAATACAAGATCATTTACAAAAATAAAGGAACAACGGCGCAGTCGGGAACTTTATCATTTAATTATAATGATAATTTGATGAACTACCTTACAGCATCAACGATTCCTACATCTCTGTCAACCGGAATTTTGAACTGGAACTTTACTGATCTTGCTCCTCTGGAACTAAAAGAAATAATGGTATCTCTTACCTTGAATACGCCCACCCAGACCCCACCATTAACTACAGGAAACCTCCTTCATTACACAGCACAGGTAAATGCAGGAACAGATGAAACCCCTTTGGATAATACATTTACTTTAAACCAAACGGTCGTAAACTCTTTCGATCCAAATGATAAAACCTGTTTAGAGGGAACCACTATTTCACAGGCAAAAGTGGGAGATTATGTACATTACCTCATCAGATTTGAAAATACAGGAACAGCAAACGCTCAGAACATTGTCGTTAAAGATGATATTGATACGTCTAAATATGACATGGCAAGTTTAGTATCTCTGATCGGCAGCCATAACTTCGTTACAAGGGTCACCAGTCCGAATGTAGTAGAGTTCATTTTTGAAAACATTCAGCTACCGTTTGATGATGCCAATAATGACGGGTATGTTTCATTTAAAATCAAAACAAAATCTACACTGAATATTGGCGATAGCTTTAGCAATTTAGCAAAAATTTATTTCGATTATAACGCTCCGATTACAACCAATACTTATACGACAACCGTTCAGAATGTACTGGCTACAGCAGAGACCGGTAAAGGAAACGGCAACATGGCCATTTATCCAAATCCGGTAAAAGATGTTTTAAATATTCAATCTAAAAATGAAATCGTAAAAGCTGAAATCTATGATGCTGCGGGAAGGGTGATGATGTCTATTCCGGTAAAAGGAAACACTGTCGGCGTTTCTGAGCTTGCCAAAGGAAATTATATCATCAGATTATCGACAAAAGACCAAACATTCACTCAGAAATTTATTAAAAACTAAATTTAATTGTTAGCATAAGCAAAGACTGTCTTTCACAAGGCAGTCTTTTTTTATTAAAAATAATTACAGTCATAAAACAACTGCTTTTTTTCATGTACCTTTAGGTGAGAAGTAAAGATTTTAACAATGGAATTTTTAAATGATCATTCGATTCATAACGAATTGCTGCTTATTTTCATTTCCGTGGTCCTCGGAATTCTAATCGGTGCCGAACGCGAATACCGGAATAAATCGGCAGGGCTGCGTACGTTTATCCTGATCTGTTTCGGCTCCTGTCTTTTTACGGTTCTTTCAATCAAGATCGGTGTGGATGATCCTGACCGTATTGCAGCCAACATCATTACCGGAATCGGTTTTTTAGGTGCCGGCGTTATTTTTAAAGGAGATAATAAGATCGACGGGATCACGACGGCAACTACCATCTGGGCTACGGCTTCCATCGGGATGGCCGTGGGATCCGGCTATGTGTACCTTGCCGTTTTGGGAACGCTGCTGGTGCTGATCATTTTAAGCTCTCTCACCCGCTTTGAAAGGCTGATCGACCGGGAACATAAAATCCGGGAATATACCATTGCAATTGCGGATTATCATGACCTGAGCCATTGTGAAGCTATTTTTAAGAAATACCAGCTAAGGTTCATGATCTCAAAACAAAAATACGAACAGGGAAAACTGACTACTTCCTGGATCATTGTCGGAAAAAATACACACCATCAGGCTCTCACGGAAACCTTAATGGAGGACAAAAAAATCATCAGTTATGAATTTTAATAAAAAAGAGGCCTCAAGCCTCTTGTATTATTTCTTTTTAAATACATACAAATCCTTATTCGGGCCGTCGATCGGCTGACCGCTCATATCAAGCTGGGTTAGGGTATTTTCGCCCACTTTGTATTTGTAATTAGAATCTTTTCCTTTCAGGGTGATCACTTTTCCGGCGGCATCCCATTCAAAGCTTCCTTTGTCCTGATTTTTGGAGTTTCTTTCGAGGTATTCTTCGGTGATGCTGAAGGTTTTATCTTTATTCAGCATTAAATCTGTTTTTATTCCCGGGCAGTCTGCGCATGGGACCACCGCTTCGTAGGTACCTGCCCAATCCAAAGCATTTTCGGACGTATCGCCTTTTGCCGAAGTTATCGTTTTGGTACTGTCAACAGGAGCCTGGATTGACATCGGATCCGACTTTGCCGTGACATCAATCTCCGGATTTTTATCTTTTTGCGTACAGGAAGCCAACAGAGTGATGGCTGCCATGCCTAAGATTTGCATTGGGTATTTCATAATCAATGATTTTTGGTGTGAATGCTTTTTCAGCAGCAAAAATTAAGCCGGGGGAAACGTAAAATTCAAGATTCAAAGTTCAAAATTCAGGGTTTAAAGTTGGAGCTATATAAACTTACAGCATCCGGCATCCCTTTTCCAGCCTTTCAATCAGAAGTCTGAATCGAGTTCAGTCCATCGGTAAATTTTAACCCGGGAACTTTATCTCTTCAACCTGAAATTTTCTTCGTAAATTGGGACAAAATTTTGATTATGACAAAAAAGATACTCTTATCTGTATTTCTTTTGCCGGCTGTAATGACGTTTGCACAGCAATACGGCGGAATGTGGATTCCGACAGAGCTTAATGAAAAGGAGATGAAAGATTTAGGAATGAAGATCTCGGCCAAAGACATTTTCAATCCGCAGAAACCGAGCATCAAAGATGCCGTGGTACAGTTCAACGGCGGGTGCACGGCAGAAATTATTTCGCCCAAGGGCCTTTTGCTGACCAACCACCACTGCGGATACGGGCAGATCCAGGCGCATTCAACGGTTCAGAACGATCTTCTGTCTAATGGTTTCTGGGCAAAGAACCCACAGGGCGAACTTCCGAATCCCGGCGTAACGGTAGATTTTATTGTAGACATCAAAGAAGTGACCCCTCAGATCCTGCAGGGAACGGATAATCTTCAGGAGCCGGAACTGGCCAAGCAGATTGCCAAAAATATAGAGGTTTATAAAAATGCTCAGAAAATAGAGCCGTATCAGTCGGTTTCCGTAAAATCCATGTACTACGGAAACAAGTTTTATGCTTATACGATCGAAACCTTCAAAGACATCCGTCTGGTTGGGGCACCGCCGCAGAGCATCGGGAAATTCGGTTCCGATACAGACAACTGGGTGTGGCCGAGACACACGGGAGATTTCTCCATGTTCAGGATTTATGCCGATAAAAACAACAAGCCGGCAGAATATTCTAAAGACAACATCCCGTATGTTCCGAAGCACTACCTTCCGGTTTCCATCAAGGATAAAAATGAAAATGATTTCACCTTCGTTTTCGGATTCCCGGGCAGAACCACGGAATACCTTCCTGCGATCGCCGTTGAAAAGATCATGACGGAAATAGATCCTGCCAGAATTGCCGTGCGGGATGTGGCGTTAAAAACATTGGACGAAAAAATGCGTACGGATGCCGCCACGCGGATCCAGTATGCATCAAAATATGCTTCGGTAGCCAATTACTGGAAAAAATGGATCGGTGAAGTGGAAGGCTTAAAGAAATCCAACGCCGTTCAGAAAAAAGTTATGTATGAAGGTTCTCTGTCAGCTAAAAATCCGGAGATCAAATCCACCATCGACCAGATGAACAGGTTGTACGCCGAGCAGGCACCTTATGCCTTAAACAATGCGTATTATTCTGAAACTCTAAGAAATGCGGAAACCCTGATGCTGGCCAACCTGTACTATGGATACATTACCGCGGTGGAAGCCGGAAGGGCTGACGAAAAAAGTACCGCAGCCTTCAAAAACAGGCTTGCCTCTTTCTATAAAGATTACAACGCAGAACTGGATGCCAAGGTAACGGCAAAATTACTGGCTTTGTACGCCAATAAGACGGCACCGCAATTCCTGCCGGACGGCTTCGATAAATATAAAAACGAAGCCCGGAATCTCCAGGCTATTGAAGATATTTCCAAAAACTCCATAATTACAGGAAGAAGCGAAGTAAACGGGGCTTCATTAAGCAAGGACATAGATAAGGCGTTCTCTAATCAGGACAAGCTGATCAAAAACCTTAAAAAAGATCCGGTTTACGAACTGTATATTTCAATAAGAGACACGTACATGACGAAAGCAGATCCGCAGTTTACGGCTTTGCAGACCAAGATTGATGCCCTGCAGAAAACCTACATGGCACAGCAGATCAAAACGGATAAAGACCGCAAATTCTTCCCGGACGCCAATTCTACCCTTCGGGTAACCTATGGAAAAGTAAAGGGTTCTTCACCGAGGGATGCCGTTTCCTACAACTACCAGACACACCTGGCAGGGGTGATGGAAAAATATGTTCCGGGAGACTACGAATTTGATGTTCCGAAAAAACTGATCGACCTTTACAGCAAAAAAGATTTTGGGGTGTATAAAGACAAAACCGGCGATGTTCCGGTAGGATTTACGGCGACCAACCACACGACCGGCGGAAACTCCGGTAGCCCGGCACTGGATGCCTACGGAAATCTCGTGGGGCTGAACTTTGACCGCCAATGGGAAGGTACGATGAGCGACATCAATTATGACCCGCGCTTCAGCCGGAACATTATGGTGGATACCAAGTACATTCTTTTCATCATCGATAAATTTGCCGATTCAAGATGGCTGGTGGATGAAATGAAGATTGTAAAGTAAATTTTAAAACATATCTAAAGAGTCTATTTAAATATTTCAACCATTTAAATAGATTCTTTTTTATTTTTGACATCTGAATGAAAAAC
>JAKOOG010000229.1 GCA_022701545.1 Weeksellaceae bacterium
TTCATAAAATATGCCCTACAAAAATGACAAAAACCTCCCGGAGAACCGAAAGGCTTTTGCGTATTAAATGTGGAAATGTTTATTTCTAATTGAAATAATTCTGTTTTAGCAGGTAATTACCTGTGGACAGGAGATATACGATGCGCAGTATTTAGGACCTGTAACAGCACCTGTACAACTGCATTTGCATTGAGAAAGGTCCGGTGTTCCGCCCACGCCTCCCGTGATGTTTCTAAGATCTGCCTTCTTCAGCTTCTTTGCGTTCTTTAAAAAATTTTGCATTGTGATTTGGTTTTGAGATTGATAATTTAGTGATATTTCAAAGTTAAACAAATATTCATTATTCGAAGCATAATTAATAATAAATTTGATAATTTATTTATCCTGTTTTACTTATTAGCCGTATAACGTAAAAGGTGTTTTAAATATTTCTTAAACACCAGAAATTATTCTACAAATTCCAGATCTTTATCATGGGTTTCCGAAACGGTGAGGGCAGAATAAAAGGCCAGTCCGAATACGATCCCTCCTACCAGCGCCGCACTGATAATCACCGAAAAATCTTTCTTGAAAAAGTCAAACGTAAAAATCATTACGGGAACCAGCCCTCGGACCATATTCGGAACCGTGGTGGTTGCCGTATTCCTGATATTTGTACCGAACTGTTCGGCTGCCAATGTTACAAACATCGCCCAATAGCCCGTTCCCAGGCCCAGCCATACACAGAACATGTAGTATTTCGTCTCCGAATCCGTATTTCCGAAAAGCATGATCGCTACACCGACAATGGTAAAGGCGAGCATATAAAAAATAGCCATTTTGCGGGATTTCAGGAGATGTGAAATAAACCCGCTGGCGAGATCACCGATAGAAATTCCGACATAGGCCCACATGATTGCCTTTCCGGGATTAAGATTGGCAATGCCCATTTCCGGCGCAAACTGGTTGGCCAATACCGCTAAAATCCCGATGCAGTACCAGGTGGGCAGCCCGACGGCAATGCATTTCAGATACCGGATCAGACGGTTTTTGTTGGTGAAGAACGAAAGGAAATTTCCTTTGGAAACCGACTGATGCTCTATGTTTTTATAGATCCCGGATTCGGAAACACTGATTCTCAGAAACAGGAGCATAATCCCCAGTATGCCACCGATAATGTAGGAAATGTTCCACCCACCTGCTAATTGTACGGTAAGTTGGGCTACCACAGCGCCCATCAGGCCGAAACCTGCCACCACAGATGTTCCGATCGCCCTCAGGCTCTTCGGCAGACTTTCCGACACCAGAGTTATGCCGGCCCCAAGTTCCCCCGCAAGGCCGATCCCTGCAATGAAGCGTAATCCGGCATATTGATAGACCAGATGTTCTTTCGGAAAATAAGGCAGAAAGCCACAGGCAATATTGGCAAGGGAATAGACAAGGATGGATCCGAACAAGACCGAAAGCCTACCCTTTTTGTCTCCGAAAATGCCCCAGAAAATCCCTCCGATCAGCAGGCCGACCATCTGGGCATTCAGGATAAAGGTTCCGTCCACATCCGGATTGAGGCCCAGTGCTTTCAGGCTGGGAATCCTGACAATGCCGAACAGCAGCAGATCATAGATGTCTACAAAGTAACCCAGGGCTGAAATAACAACGGGAATTGAGAAAATATACTTCAGTTTCGAAGACAGCGAAAGTTCATGCATGGTATTTTAAAATTTGACTAAAAATAAAAATTAATTTCAATCCTGCGGTATTTTAATTTCGGATTGAATGAATTTAACTTAAAAACAATGATCCGTTGATACTTTTAATTTTTAAATCATTATTTTGGGACTTTTTTCTACTTTTTTTGCGATAAAGTTGATGCGGCCAGAATATTTTCAAAAGATTTTAAAAACTTCTTTTTTAAATCAAAAAATATATTTAACATTGTAAATAATTAAATGATACGTTGTTTTTAAATCTAGTAAAGTGACAGTCAAAACTTTGATCTATCCCTGAAATATTTGATTAGCTAGGAATAAAAAAATACTAACATCAAGTACTCTGCAGTACGTAATGCAGAAGAAAAATGGATCAATAGACCTGCAGGCAGCACCAATAATGGTCTAATGTGTTTAAACTTTGATCTGATTATTAATTACAAAACTTAAAAAATGAAAAAACAGCTAAAGTCCTTACAAGGCAAAAAATTGAATTCTAACGACATGATTTCCGTAAAAGGAGGAAAAAAACAGCAGGAACCTACGAAAACCATGGTTCTGACCAATAGCAACGGGCATACATCCGATGACGGATCAACGGATGATTCAGACTGGGCATCCGGTTCAGATTTATAAAGTATGTTTATCCTGAAAAAAGCAGAAAGCCAATTCTTATTGGCTTTCGTTTCTTTGGTTCTGCTGGTCTCGTGTTCCGGTTATAACGCAACCGTCTCCGATTGGCATAATGAGAATGACAGATACCGTTATTTGTTTACCAGCAACGATCATAATGTTAAATTTCACAGCTATGGCGGACGGCATTTAGCCCGTAGGATGTTTTACCGGAAGTATGGGAAGCTGGTTTTTACCTATGATGACCGGTTGAGACAGATTAAAAAGGAAAAAGGCAATGATGTCTATTACAGCCTGTTTATCGTAAAAGATATTCCGGAACGAGTTCTTCGGAAAAATGATACGGTAACGGTGAAGCTCTACGATAAAAAAGTCGTCAGCTTCAGCGAAAATAACAGGAAAGGACGGAAAAAAATCTACAAAAGGTATTTTACTTCCGGTGATACGAATTACCTGTTTGTCGGGGAATATAGAAGATTTTATAAAGACGAGCCTGCGATCTATGAATACCATATGTCCCAGGAAATGGAAGGACTAGAATTATGAGTGAGATTTTAATTATTTCAAAAGCGGATTTTGAACTGACCACCAACAGCGTATGTGACTGGCTCAATCATTACGGGGTTCCTTTCGTCAGGTTGAATGTCGACCGGATCACCGATCCTGCCTGTTATGATCTTTTTATTAGTCTGAATGACCGTGAGCTGGAAATTTTTGACAAGGTTAATAACAGAAAAATCGATCTGGAAAAAATAAAGGTGGTGTGGTGCAGAAGATTTATCGATATGGTATATGAGCAGGTTGTCGGACAGGAAAATGAAGTGGATGGAAACATCATCAGATTTGCCAAGTTCTATGCTGCCGAGCGGAACCGGTTTTTAAGGATCCTCTACGATTTTTATCCGGAATGGAAATGGTTCGATTACTATAAAGACACCCTTAAAATCGATAAGATCGAAGTTTTGAGACTGGCAAAAAAGCATGGCTTAACAGTCCCGAAAACTTACATTGCCAACAGCCGGAACTCTTTACAGAAAATTCTAAATCTCAACAAAAACCTGATTACCAAGCCGATTTTTGAAGGTGTTACCTTCTCTGATGCCAAAGGGATGTACGGTACCCATACCCAACCGGTTAAAAAATGTGAGATTGACATGTTCACCCCTTCTTTGTTTCAGGAGAATATCCTGAAAAAGTTTGAACTGAGAATATTTTACCTCAATGGTAAATTTTACCCGATGGCCATTTTTTCTTCCGGAAACAGCCAGACCCAAACGGATTTCCGGAACTACGATCTTTTTAATCCGAACCGGTGCGTGCCCTATAATTTACCAAATACCATAAAAGAAAAGCTCACCGCCCTGATGGCGGATGTACATCTTTCCTCCGGCTCCATCGATATGATTAAGGATACGGACGGAAGATATGTTTTCCTGGAAATAAATCCGGTAGGTCAATTCGGGATGGTTTCCCTGCCGTGCAATTATTATCTGGAAAAAGAAGTGGCGGAATTTTTAATACAACAGAAAGAATATGCCTGATCATCTAAAAAAGATCATCGAAAAGAATAAGGGATCTTATATTCTGAGAGACCTGAATCGGCTGTTCAGCCCGAATGAGAAACTGCCGGATTACCGGGATTGCAATATCAGATCTTCGGTACAAAACGGATCAGGAATTTATGTACGTAAAAAATTTTATAAAAAAATAGCCAAGTTTTGACCTCACAAAATATAATGTATAAACTCTATGCCGATATTATTCCCGTAAAAGGGCATTCGCGTTCGATCCTGTTTGATATGACTAAAAACAGGTACTGGTACATTCCGAATGAATTATACGGGATTCTTGACCAGGCAATTGATTTTAAGGATTTGCAGATAGTTTATCCTGACGATACCGGGATATTGGAGGAATATAAAAACTTCTTGCAGGAAAACGATCTCATTTTCGAAGTCGAACCCGATGAGATCCATGCTTTTCCATCCATCGATATGAAGTGGCACAGCCCGGGCATGATCACCAATATGATCATTGATGTCGATTCCGAAACATCCTTTGCTTCCCTGTCAAAAATAAATGGTGAAATAGGAAAACTAGGCATTGAAGCGATCCTGTTCCGCTGCTTTTCAGAAACAACGCTGCAGGAACTTAAGAATTACATTGTTTACCTGAATCATGATCCTTCTAACAGATTACGGGACATCCAGCTTGAAATCAGCATTCCGGAAAAATCAAATTCCGATAGTATAATTCCTTATTTAAAGGATATCACCATGCTGCCGATCGTCAGTACGGTTACCATTTATACTTTACACAAAAAGTTATTAACCGCTCCGGCAGAAGACATTAAAATCCAGGTTCTGGAAAAATCCGTTACAGGACCCAAAAACTGCGGAACCATACGGGGAAACATTGATTCGGTAAACCTTGAAATAATTTCGGAATCCATGAATCATAACTCCTGCCTGAACTGTAAATTATCCATCGACAGCTCAGGGAATATAAAAAACTGCCCTTCAATGGCCCGGAGTTTTGGAAACATCGCAGAGATTACTTTAGCAGAAAGCCTGAGCCACAAGGATTTCAAGCAATACTGGAACGTAACCAAAAACGATATCGACGGCTGTAAAGATTGTGAATTCCGGTATGTCTGTACCGACTGCCGGGCCTATACCGAACGGACCCATACCAACCCGGAAGGCCTCGACCTTTCAAAGCCTTTAAAGTGCGGCTATAATCCCTATACCGGTGAATGGGAAGAATGGAGCACCAACCCTTTAAAACAAAAAGCAATTCAATATTATGAAATGGAAAAATATATTTAAGATACTGTTCTGTGCAGGCTTATTTTCCTATGCAGCCTATGCACAGAGTTATAAGATTGATTACCGGATGAATTACAGGACCGATTCCCTGTCTGAAGAAATGCAGGCAAAGGATATGGTTCTGCTGATTAAAGGAAAAGAATCCAAGTTCTATTCCCGGGATCAGTACCTGAACGATTCTTTGGTAACGGCAAAGGAAAAAGCCGGAGCGGAGGCCCAGAAGAAATACGATTATCAATTTATGGTCATCAAGGATTACCGGCAAAAAAGGATATACCGGTTTACCGTTCTGCTCAGGGATCTTTACCGGATTTCAGAAAAGAGTCCAAGCTTTAAATGGGAAATTACCAAAGACACTAAAAAAATCGGGAACTATACCTGCCAGAAAGCAATGTTAACGTATTCCGGCCGTACCTGGGAAGCCTGGTTTACGACAGATGTCGCTTTACAGAACGGTCCTTCTGTATTTGACGGGCTTCCGGGGCTGATTGTCTCTATGAAAGATTCCAAAAACAATTATCAATTTGCCCTGACTGCGATCAAAAAAGATGAAACCGTCGATATCTCTTATTTCTCTACCCAACCTTTGAACGTCACGTGGAAGCAGTGGGTTAAGGTTCAGCAGGACTACTACAATGATCCGTACCGGGAAATGAAATCAGGAAATGTAAAAGCCGTCTGGCAGGATGCCAACGGGAAAAGATTCGTGCCTGATTATAAGGAGCTGACGAAAACCCAACAGCAGTATCTAAAGAAGCACAATAATCCGATAGAACTGGCAGAGGCCATCAAATACCCTTAAACGATCTAATAAAACAGATAAAATTAATGATCAGACAGCTGACAGCAGCTAAGAATTACAAA
>JAKOOG010000235.1 GCA_022701545.1 Weeksellaceae bacterium
GCCACTTCCAATCCACCGGAAACCGCAACGCATCCCGAAAGTTTTAAAAGAAAGCAAAGGTCTCTCGTAAAGCTTTTTTCAAAACGGATATTCGTCCACCAGGTCACGACAAGGTTTCTCCGCAGAATTTCCAGAGCAACCTCCCGCATAAGGGCAGGCGGTGCCGCTTCATCTACAAAATGGAATCCTGTTTCCCCCGTCGATTCGATCAGTTCTTCCATCCGGTCGACCAGGATTTTTGCAGAAATAGGTTCGTAGATTTTGATGTAGTCCAGGGAAATATCGCAAAATGTACATTTCCCCCAATAACAGCCGTGCGCCATCGTAAGTTTGTTCCATCTTCCGTCGCTCCAGAGACTATGCATCGGATTCGCGATTTCAATAACGGAAATGTATTTGTCCAACTGTAAATCGGTGTAATCCGGAGTTCCGATATCGGCCTGCTTGTAATCATGCCGTACCGAATTGTTATTATAAACCACAGCACCATTCTCCATTAAAAACGTTCGTTTGAACTGCGGGACATCATTTTGATTTTGTCCGGTCTGAAAGATATTTTCATAGAGCAGTTCCAGAGGAAGTTCCCCATCATCAAGAGTAATGAAATCAAAAAAGTCGAAGACCCTAGGGTCTTTGATTTCCCGTAATTCGGTATTCGGGAAACCGCCGCCCATGGCTGTTTTGATGTGCGGATAATGTTCTTTGATGAATTTGGCACACCGGAAAGCCGCATACAGATTTCCCGGAAACGGTATCGAAAAGCAGACGAGTTTCGGCTGTGTCGTTTCCAGTTTTTCGCGGAGTATCTGCAAAGTAAAATGATCGATGAAAGTTAAGTCTCCGAGTATTTTAGCATACAGCTCGTCAAATGAATTGGCACTTTTCCCCAACCGTTCTGCATACCGGCTGAATCCAAAATCAGGATCTGCATTTTCAACGATATAATCGGAGAGATCTTCCAGGTATAAGGTAGCCAGATGTTTGGCTTTGTCCTGCAGTCCCATATTTCCAAACGCGAATTCCATGTCGTCCAGCTGGTTGAAACGGGAAGCTTCCGGAAGAAAATTCATCGAGCAGATCTGCCGGGCCAGTGTCGGTGTTTTTCCCTGCAGGAAACTGATGACCTGATCAATCGTTTTAATATATTCATTCCGTAGAGTGAATATCCGCTGACTGTTTTCTGAAGCACTGGAAAGATCAACATCTTTTTCAAAAATTTTCCGGAGCCCTTCTTTGGAAAACAGGGCAAGGATTACTTCGATCCCCAGATCCGTCTGATGGCTTGAAATATTTTTGGTATTCAGGAAACCTTTGATGTAAGCCGTTGCAGGATAAGGAGTATTAAGTTGTGTAAAAGGTGGGGTGATAAGAAGCAGATCTTTCAACAGAAATTTTTTGCAAAGTTATTTCAAAATATTTGATTTTAAGAATTTCTATGGGCTATAATTTCTAATTAGAGAGATTATTGAAATATATTGTTCATAGCAATCTGAAAAAATAAAAAAGCCGTCAGAATATATGCTAACGGCTTTTTTTATATTGATGAAAATCAGATTACATTTGCTTGTATTCGATATCCATTTGTTTTTCCATTTCAGCATACTGCCCTGAAACCAGCTTTTCGCGAATGCCTTCAAAAGCAGCCAGTGTTTCGTTGATTTCAGAATCCGTATGGGAAGCGGTAGGAATTAATCTCAGTAAAATCATTCCCTTCGGAATTACAGGATATACCACGACAGAAGTAAAGACTCCGTAGTTTTCTCTTAGATCTTTTGCCAGAAGGGTAGCCTCAATGGTAGTTCCCTGAATGAAAACAGGCGTTACACAGGTATTGGTGTTTCCAAGATTGAAACCTCTTTCTTTCAAGCCGTTCTGAAGCTTATTTACATTCTCCCACAGTTTATCCTTAATTTCCGGACGTGTTCTCAGCAATTCCAGTCTTTTTAAACCTCCGATTACCATTGGCATGGTTAAAGATTTAGCAAAAATCTGGGAACGCAGATTGTATTTTAGGAACCTGATAATGGTTTCATCTCCGGAAAGGAATGCCCCGAAACCGGCCATTGATTTGGCAAAAGTTGAAAAATAAACGTCGATCTGGTCCTGGCAGCCCTGTTCTTCACCGGCGCCGGCTCCTGTTTTGCCCAACGTTCCGAAACCATGTGCATCATCAACCAGAAGCCTGAAATTGAATTTCGATTTTAAATCACAAATTTCTTTCAGTTTTCCCTGCATGCCTCTCATTCCGAAAACGCCTTCTGTAATAACCAAAATACCGCCTCCGTTTTCTTCTGCTACCTTAGTTGCTCTCGCGAGGTTTTTTTCTAAACTTGCAATATCATTATGTTTGAATGTAAAGCTTTTCCCCATGTGAAGACGAACACCGTCTACAATACAGGCATGGGAATCTGCATCATAAACAATCACATCATGTCTTGTAACCAGTGCGTCTATCGCTGAAACCATTCCCTGGTAACCGAAATTCAATAAATAAGCAGCTTCTTTTTGGGTAAATTCTGCCAGTTCTCTTTCCAGTTGCTGATGCTGTTGTGTTTCTCCGGACATGGCTCTCGCACCCATCGGATAAAACATTCCGAATTCTGCAGCTGCTTTTGCGTCCGCTTCCAATACTTCCGGATGGTTGCAAAGCCCAAGATAATCATTGGCGCTCCAGAAAATTACATCCTTACCCTGAAATTTCATTCTCGGACCAATCGGGCCTTCCAGTTTCGGGAAAACAAAATAGCCTTCTGCATAATCTGCAAATTGTCCAAGAGGTCCTGGATTTTCTTTTATTCTGTCAAAAATATCCAACATTTTATTAATATTTTAAGTAAAAAAGCCTTTTGTCTTAACAAAAAGGCTTGGTTTGTATAAATTTATTCTTTCCTTATTTGATGAATTCCGTTTTGAAAACTTCATCGTAGTTGTGAACACAGTTGTTGATAAAGCCCTGTTCTGCCATCCATTTATCACTATACACTTTGGTAATGTATCTTGAGCCGTGATCAGGGTAAATTAAAACAACCAGATCATTTTCTGAAAATTCGTTAGCCTGGGCGTATTGCATCAATGCCTGGGTAACCGCACCGGTAGTGTAGCCGCCCATAATGGCTTCCTTTAAAGCAATTTCACGCGTCCTATAGGCAGACATTTCATCATTTACACGAACGAATTCGTCTACTTTATCAAAGAGAAGGGCAGAAGGGATTAAATTTTTTCCCATCCCCTCAATCTGGTAAGGATGAACATCTTCTTTGTGGATTTCTCCGGTTTCATGATAGCTTTTCAGGATGGATCCGTCTGCATCAACCCCGATAATCCTGATCGAAGGATTCTTTTCTTTTAAAAATTTAGCTGAACCCGACAAAGTGCCGCCGGTTCCCGTACAGGCAAACAGATGGGTTATTTTACCCTGCGTCTGCTCCCAGATTTCAGGACCTGTCGTCTGATAGTGGGCATCGATATTCAGTTCGTTAAAATACTGGTTGATGTAGATGGAATTGGGTGTTTCCGCAGCAATTCTTTTGGCTACTTCATAGTATGATCTCGGATCATTTGCCGGAACATTCGCCGGACAGATATAGACGGTAGCTCCCAATGCTTTCAGATAAGCAATCTTTTCAGGTTTTGTTTTATCACTTACGGCCAGAATGCACTTGTATCCTTTGATAATGCAAACCATGGCAATAGAGAATCCTGTATTTCCTGAAGTCGTTTCTACGACGATGGAATCTTCTTTTAATAAACCTTTTTTCTCAGCGTTTTCTATAATGTGAAGTGCGATTCTGTCTTTAGTGGAATGTCCAGGATTATATGATTCTAACTTGGCATAAACGGTTGCAGGAATATCTTTCGTCACAGTGTTAAGCTTCACCATAGGAGTATTTCCTATTAGGCCAAGTATATTATCGTAAACATTACTCATTATTTGTCGTTATTTTTCAATAAAAATCTGTCGGCAAAAATACAAAAAAATAAATTCAATTTCTAAACTTTTGTTTGATTTTTGAAATCTAAAAATACGGAAAATTTATTTTGTTTGTATAATCCAATGATGAAACTTTTCAAAAAGTGAGCCAAAACCTTTAAATTTTGTTAAAAGCCCTCTACAATCATATAAAAACCTTAATTTCGCGTAATTGATTTAATAATATGAAAAATTGGACTTTTAGGCAATGGAACACCCTTCTCGGATGGGTGGTTTTCGCCATTGCATTCATCACGTACTTGTCCACGATAGAACCGAATTTCAGTTTTTGGGACTGCGGCGAGTACATTTCCTCAGCGGTAAAACTTGAAGTAACGCACGCTCCAGGAGCAGCATTATTCCAGATTGTGGGTGCCGTGGCAGCCATTTTTGCTTTAGGAAAGGGCGAAAATTATTCGATCGTAATCAACGCGATGTCTGCCCTGTTCAGTGCATTTACGATTCTGTTTCTGTTCTGGACGATCACACACCTGGTAAGAAGGCTTTTGAACAAGGACTTTGAGGAAATTACAAAACATCAGGAAATCTCCATTCTTTTTGCAGGAATTGTAGGTGCTTTATGCTTTACCTTTTCAGATACCTTCTGGTTCTCTGCGGTAGAAGGGGAAGTATATTCCATGGCATCAATGTTCATTGCGCTTTTGGTCTGGCTTATTACCAAATGGGAAAACGAATACCAGGCGGCAGGCAACGAGCGGTGGATTATTTTAATATTTTTTATTCTCGGGCTTTCTGTAGGCGTTCACATGATGTGTATGCTGGCGATTCCTGCAGTATGTCTTGTGTATTATGCGAGAAGCTACCAATTTACCTGGAAGAATTTTCTTTGGGCCAATGTAATAACTTTATTGATTCTGGCGGTTGTTTTTAAAGGGATTTTCCCTTTTATCATGACCATGTTCGGGAAGCTTGAAATTTTCTTTGTCAACGGGTTGTCCCTTCCTTTCCATTCAGGAACGATCGTCGCATTTATCTTAATGGTGGGAATCTGTTATTTCCTGATTTCTTATGCCAGAAAGATGAAGAAAAATGTGTTTCAGACCATTGCTTTATCAGTCGTTTTCATGATGATCGGTTTCTCCTGCTGGATGGTAATCCCGATCAGGGCCAATGCGAATCCTCCGATGAACCTTAACGATCCGGATAACGCGATCGGAATGCTGGATTATTACAACAGGGAACAGTACGGTGACTGGCCGACCATTTACGGACAGAACTATACGGCTTTCCTTGATGCCAACGGAATTGAGAAAAACGAAGACGGAAGTTTCAAAACCCAGAAAACGGGAGAGATTTACGAGAAGAATGACAAAACAGGAAGATACATCAAGACCGGAGACCGGTTCAATTATATTTTCAATAAAGCACATGTGGGCTTTATGCCGAGGATGTTCAATGAAGATAAGGATGTCATGTCAAATTACATCTCAATGTATGGAGCACCGGATTTCACCTTTAATTATGCCAATGAAGATGTGGCAGATAGCCCGGAAGCAAAGCAGATTTTTGATGAGCTGAGAAAAAAATATGAAGACGGATCCATCACGGCAGCAGATTATCTGAAAGTAAAACCTTACAACCTCATCAATGTTCAGAAACCTTCTTTAGGACAGAACCTCGATTATTTCATTACTTTCCAGAACGGGTATTATTTCGTAAGATATCTGATGTGGAACTTTGTGGGCCGCCAGAACGACCTGGAAGGGAATATGGAAAGCACAAGAGGAAACTGGATCTCCGGTATTCCTTTTATCGATAATGCTCTGTGGGGCAATCAGGATAAGATGCCGTCAAAATTCAAGAATGAAAGTACGGTTAAATTCTTCTTTTTACCTTTGATTTTAGGGCTTATCGGATTCTTTTTCCAGTTAAACAGGGATTTCGGAAGATTCTATGCCATGCTTTCGATCTTTGTGCTGACGAGTTTAGGAATTATTTTCTACACCGGAGTAAAACCTTTTGAGCCTAGGGAAAGAGATTATGCAATGGTTGGCTCATTCTATGTCTTTGCCATCTGGATCGGATTGGGAGCAGGGGCCATTCTCTGGTTCTTACAGTCTAAACTCAAATCAAGCGCAGCCAATATCGTGGCAGGCGTTGTTTTACTGGGCGTTCCTTTTATGATGGGCTTCCAGAATTACAATGTCCACAACAGACACGACCGTTATACGGCCTATGATTACGGATATTCCGTATTGAAGTCCCTGCCGAAAGAAGATATTTTATTTGTGTACGGGGATAATGATACCTATCCGGTTTGGGCCATTCAGGAGACTGAGCAGTTCAGAGACGATGTGAAAGTGGTAAACTTCACCCTGGCTTCAACTCCGTGGAATATCGATCAGATCAAAAGAAGAACCTATAATGCAGCACCGGTTCCGGGCGTATTGACCCACGAAGATTACAGAGACGGCGTAAATGACCAGATCTATATGATGAAGAAATCGGATTGGGAAGGGCTGTTCTCCATGCTGAAAGAGCAGGGGGCACCGCCGACGGAATTTGCGGAATTCAGAAAATACCTGACGCAGGATTCCATGACGATGAAGCAGGCGATCAGCTTCCTGAAGTATTCTTCTCCGGCAAAGAACGAATTGCTGAAGATGTACTTCGGAGAAGAGAAATATGAAAAATACAATATTTTGCCGGTGAATAAATTCATTTTACCGGTAAATAAGGAAAACGCTTTGAAATCGGGAATCATTAAGGCAGCGGATCTTCCGGATACCGTAAACCAGATCATGATTACCTATAAAGGGAATACCTTATATAAAAATAACCTGATCATGCTTGATGTTCTGGCCAACTTCGACTGGAAAAGACCGATCAGCTTTTCTTCAGGTGGGATTTATGACAGCGAGAATATTTTCTATCTGGATGAATACCTTCAGTTTGACGGGTTCAGCTACCGTTTGATTCCGGTTCATACCCCGCAGACGCCGGACGGAGAAATGGGAAGAGTGGACGCCAGTTCCCTTTATAATGTAGTGAAAAACTTCAGATGGGGGAACTTTAAGAATCTGGATAACCATTTTGACGAAACCGCAACTTCCAATATCATGAGCTACAGGGCCTCCGCAAGCAGAGCTGCAGCTGCTCTGGCAACGATGGGTGAAAAAGGAAAAGCTTCCGAACTGCTGGATCTGGCTTCCAGAGAAATTCCGGCTCAGAAATATAACGATCCGCGTTCTTTAAGCTCCATGGTGTACGGGTACATTGTTTCCGGACAGGAGAAAAAAGGATTGCAGCTGGCAGAAGTTCTTAAAAAAGGAATTTTTGATGAATATGATTATTACATGAGCCTGAGCAGAGACGATCAGAACTACTTACGAAGACAGATCAGGACAAAGCCGATGGAATATTCTTTAGTGGTCTCTGCAGTTACGGATGGCTATACAAGAATCGGGAAAAAAGACAAAGCGTACGATTACCTGGTAAAATCCATTGAACCGATCGATAAGAAATTCAACGGTTTCATTGAAAATCTTAAGGAAATGGGCAAGGAAAAAGCCATGAAAGAATCTGAGCAGGTACAGAAGATTACGCCTTTCTATCAGTATTTATTCGATGTGATGGAGCCTTTTGATTCTACCTATTCGAAAGAAAAGGAAACGCAGATCACCAACTCGATCATCAAAGCAACCCAATAGATTTAAAATTTTTGAACTTTGTGTCAACAGTAAAAACGGAACTTCGGTTCCGTTTTTTTTGTGTTGGGATTTGATGAATTTAAGATTATATTTGCCTGATTAACGAAGCACAATGTCAGAAACGAAAAATAGCAAATTCCCGATATACGCTGTCATAGTTACAGTTTTTTTTAAGCTGTTGTTTTTACTTACGAATTACATTCAGGAAGATGCCTTTATTACCTGGAGGGTTGCCCAGAATCTGATGGATTACGGCGTGATCGGCTTTAACGGCCCGGAAAAAATCTCTGCTTCCACTACGCATCTGTATGTTTTTGTTTCTTACCTGTTCAATGTTGTTTTCGGGAAAGCAAGTTTCATGGTTCCGCTTCTTATTTTTAATTCAGTACTTTTTACCGTCGGAAGCCTGTTCCTCTCACATCTTGTCTTAAAAAATAACCGGCACAAAGCCATTTTTATTGTATTAATAGGGATTTTACCGCCGGCCATTAAAGTTTCTATCCTGGGAATGGAGTACGGCATCCTTTTTTTCCTTGAAATGGCTTTGCTCTATTACGGATTTTATCAGGGTAAAAAATGGGCACTGATCCTTTTTCCAATCCTGATCCTGTTCACAAGGATCGACACCGTCATCTTCCTGGGCATTGTGTTCCTGGTGGATTTATTCTGGACAAAAAAAATCAGATGGATTTATATGTTAGGATGTGTTGCAGGCATTGCTGCGACGCTCGCATTTAACTGGTTTTACTTCGGGGAAATCGTCAACAATACCATCGTGGCAAAAAAATTAGCCTACAGTAAAGATTTCACCTTTGCGCAGAACGTAGATTATTTCAGATTGAACTTCGGGAATTTCTGGGGAATGCTGAAGCTGCCGGGAGATTTTAATCCGGTAACTATTGTCATCCTGATTTTCGAATTGCTGTGTTTTGTTTATCTGATCCGGCAAAAAAATAAAAGAAATGTCTTTCTGTGGACAATCTTTATTTTCGGATGGGTAAAGCAATTGATTTTCCTTTCGCAGAAAAGCCTTTTCGACTGGTATTACTGGGTGCCGCAGATCCTGCTTTTTGTTCCGGTCCTGATTTTTATCCTGGAGCAAAAAGAAAAAAGAAACCTTTGGCTTTCCTTACTCATTGTAGTATATATTGCGCCTATGATGGCATTTCAGACCATACATTCGATTGCTACCGGAAACGGGGAATGGAATTACCGCAGAACAATCGGGTTATTTTTAAATCAGTACGAAAAAGATAAAAACCAGTGGATCTTTCTGGAGCCTGCCGGTTATGTGCCGTATTTTTCAGGCTTAAAAGCCATCGACGAAGTCGGCCTGGTAGATAAAAAAGTGCAGGAGGAAATTAAAAAAGACAAACCGAATTTCTGGATCAATACGGTAAAAAACCGGAAGCCGAAATACCTGCTTTCCTACGATGACCTCTTCACCTCAAAAAATGCGGAATATATAAAGGCCCATTATCGGCTGATCAAAGAATTCCGGGTGAAAGACCATCTGAAAAGCGACAATAAAATTTTGGAAAAAATCTATATTCTGAAACCTTCCGGAACCGATTACAACCTCTACGAAAGAATCGATTAATATAAATAATATCATTAATACTTAATTTTCTAACTCTCCAACCCTAAAAACCCTCAAACTCAAAAATCATGAAATATTGTGCATTTCTCCGTGGCGTCAATGTAAAAGGAACCAACATGAAAATGGCCGAGGTCTGCCAGGTGTTCAGAGAGGCCGGGATGGATGAAGTATCTTCGGTGCTCGCTTCGGGAAATGTTGTTTTTTCCTCGGATCAGAAACCCGATAACCTGAAAAAGATTCTTGAAGAAGCGATGTCGGAGCATTTCTCGTATGAAGCCTTTTTGTTCGTAAAATCACAGGATGAAATACAGAATTGTCTCAGCAATAATCCTTTCGGAAAAAATGAAGACTTGCATTCGTACATTTTTGTCGGAAACAATGGGATAGAAGAAATCTTAATGCAGGAGTTTGAAAATACTTCAAAAGCAGGAAAAGAAGCCGCAAAAATAATAGGTCACACTTTTTACTGGCAGGTCCCGAAAGGCAATACTCTGGATTCCGGATTTGGTAAAATTCTGGGAAAGAAAAGCCTGAAAGACCAATTTACCAGCCGTAATGTGAATACGTTTGAAAAAATCCTGAAGAAATGTTAACAGCTAAAGAGAAAAGCTGGAGATTCTTTTTTTTAACATTACGATCAAAGATACTAATGAACAGATAAAATCATTTGTTACCATATGAAAGAAAATCGAAGATTTTTTGAACCTTTGCGTACTGATCTAATGTAGTATAGGTAACTTAAATATGCAGGATCAATTTCTCTTGTGACTTTCGCGGTTAATAAAATCTTTAACAAGCCGATAAAATATCGACTGTATCTGTGAGAGTAAAAAGATGATAGGGAAATAATTTCGCATTTACGAACTTTCTCAGTATTTTTACTGAACTTTTAATTACCATAAAATGATTCAGTATTTAGATAACATCCACCACAAAGATTCAAAAAACTTTTTCTTAATTGCCGGGCCCTGCATCATCGAGGGCGAGGACATGGCACTGAAAATCGCGGAAAAAGTGGTGGAACTCACCAACAAATACAACATTCCCTATATTTTCAAAGGAAGCTTCAAAAAAGCCAACCGGAGCCGGGTGGATTCTTTTACGACCATCGGTGAAGAAAAATCGCTTGAAATCCTTAAAAAAGTAGGGGAGACTTTTAATATTCCGACCACAACGGATATTCATGAAAACGAACATGCGGCTTTGGCCGCCCAATATGTGGATGTCTTGCAAATTCCCGCGTTTTTAGTTCGCCAGACCGATCTTTTGGTTGCCGCGGCGCAAACCGGAAAATGTGTTTCCCTGAAAAAAGGACAGTTTCTTTCTCCTGAATCAATGAAATTTGCCGTTCAGAAAATTACGGATTCCGATAACCCGAAAGTAGCAATTATCGAAAGAGGGAATTCTTTCGGATATACGGATCTGATTGTAGACTACAGAGGAATCCCGACCATGAGAAATTATGCACCGGTGATTCTCGACGTTACCCATTCTTTACAGCAGCCGAACCAGAGTTCCGGGGTAACCGGCGGAAGGCCGGACCTGATCGAAACCGTGGCCAAAGCTGGAATCGCCGTCGGAGCAGACGGAATCTTTATTGAAACCCACCCGACGCCTGAAACCGCACTATCCGATGGCGCCAATATGCTGCGACTTGATCTGCTGGAAGATCTTTTACAAAAATTAACCCGGGTAAGAGAAGCTATTCTGTAAGTTATTCGCTATTAAAAAAACTTATCTGAATTTTAACACCGGTTTGAACTGACAACAGTTTTTCCGTATGAAATAATCTTGAAAGTAAGGGAGATACTGCTGAAAATTGATGATTATAAATGTTAAGGAAAGTTTAAATAAGTTAAAATAAAATTTATATATTCACGTTTGAAATTTTAAAGCATTTCTTTTGAAAAAACTAGTTTTACCATTGAGCCTTATGGTTCCTGCATTAGTATTCTCCCAGGTAAGAAAAAAGAAGGATACTATGAAAACCGCAAGCATCGAAGAAGTCGTTTTTCAGAAAAGAGTAACGGGAAGCACCAACGACATGACGGCGGTGAAAATTTCGGCTAAAGATGCAAAGAATGTGGCCAGTATCTCCGGAGGGATCGAAGGAATTCTGAAAACCCTGCCTTCCGTAAATTCCAATACGGAGCTGTCCTCACAATATATGGTTCGTGGCGGAAACTATGACGAAAACCTGATCTACATCAACGATATCGAAATCTACCGGCCTTTCCTGATCCGGAATTCCCAGCAGGAAGGTCTGAGCATCATCAATCCGGATATGGTCTCCACCGTAAACTTTTCGGCCGGAGGATTTGAACCGAGGTACGGCGATAAAATGTCTTCAGCACTGAACATCTACTACCGCGAACCTGAAAAATTTGAGGTGGCCGGCGAAGGAAGCTTAATCGGCGGAAGGCTGACGACCGGTTTTGCCGCAGGAAAAGACAGTGAGGGAAACCGGAAATTTACCGCATTGTTTTCCGGAAGATACCGCAATACCAATCTTGTCCTCAATACCTTAAAAGAAGATACGGATTTCAATCCGAAGTATATGGATTTCCAGACGTATCTCAATTACCATTTCAGTCCGAAACTCACCATGTCGTTCATCGGATACTACTCGAAGAACGATTATGAAATGATCCCTAAAGAAAGAAGCATCGACTTCGGTTCCTTGCAGCAGCCGATCAACCTTACCGTAAATTACGGCGGCCGTGAGGATGATAAATATAAAAATATGATGGGAACATTCTCCCTGAATTTCAAACCTTCGGATAAATGGAGGTTTACATTGGATGCTTTTGCCTACCAGAATAGGGAGCGGGAATATTATTCCATCGCTTCAGCTTATGTGCTGCAGACCTTTGATCCCGTAACGGGAGCACCCGTTACTTCTTACGATACCGGAGGCCAGATCGAGCATGCCCGGAATGACCTTTTTGTAAAGACCTACGGAACCCAGGCCAGGGCCAGGTTTTCACCGAACGTGAATACCGATATCGAAGTAGGATTCAAATACGAAAAAGAAAATCTTAAAGACCTGACCAATGAATGGAAACTCGTGGATTCTGCAGGATACAGCACGCCAATTTCGGCACTTCTGGATCCGAGGAACCCGCCGGATCTGGATTTATACTACAACATTTCAGGGAAAAATGATATACAGCCCACCAGAATGTCTGCCTATGCCCAGTATTCCCAGAAATTCTTTTGGGGGAGCAACAAAGTCTTTGTAAATGCAGGGGCAAGAGTAGCGCACTGGAGCTTTAACAACGAAACTATTTTCTCTCCGCGGGCCCAGTTTGCCATCAAGCCGGATTGGGATTCCGATATGCTGTTCAGGCTTTCGGGAGGAATCTATTACCAGGCGCCGTTCTATAAGGAAATAAAAGACCTGGACGGGAATTTCAACCCGAATATCAAATCCCAGCGTTCCATTCAGGCGATCCTGGCGAATGATTATGAATTCCGTATGTACGACCGGCCGTTTAAGCTGACCACGGAATTGTATTATAAGAAAATGGACGACCTGATTCCTTATTTTATGGATAACGTGAGGATCCGTTATTCCGGTAAAAACAATGCAACCGGATCGGCTTACGGGATCGATACCCGCCTGTTCGGGGAATTTGTTCCAGGCGTCGATTCCTGGCTGTCCGCAAGTTACGCCCGGGTATATGAAAACATCGAAGGAAGAGGAGATATCCCGAGACCTACCGACCAGAGGCTCCGTTTCGCCATGTTCTACCAGGATTATATGCCGAAATTCCCTAAGATGCGGGTGAACTTAACCCTGGTTTATGCCATGGGATTGCCTACCGGATCGCCGATCGTGCTGGATGAAAACCGGAAGATCGATTATTTCGCAGGGTATTCCTACCAGAAAACGCTGCCTTCTTACAAAAGAGTGGATTTGGGACTGTCTTATGCATTCATAGAGCCGAAAGAAAAAAACACTGCTTATGGTTTCTGGGGGAATTTTGACGAGCTGACGCTTGGCGTACAGGTTTTCAATGCTTTCAACATCAGGAATACGGTAGCCAACCAATGGATCACCGATGCCAACACCAACCTGATGTATCCGGTTCCGGTTCGTCTGACAGGCCGTTTTTTCAACGTCAAGCTTGAATTCAGAATCAAATAAATTAAATGACGGATCGATCCATATTCTGTCAGTTTTAAACAGATCATACATAAACTCCTGAAATCATCGGGAGTTTTTTCTTTTCCGGATTTTGTAACAACAATACGTAATTTTATAACACAGATACCACAGATAATTTTTAACTTTGTTCCCGTGAAAAAGATTCTTGCCATATTGTTCTCTGTTTTCTACTTCGGATTTTCTTCCGGAGCGGTATTCAGTGTCCATTATTGCATGAATGAATTGGCGTCCGTAAGCCGTAAAGGGGAAGACGTTTGCAGCAAATGCGGGGTTAAAGCAAAAAAAGACTGCTGCAAAACTGAGATCAAAGTTGTAAAAGTTGGCGATTCCCAGAAATCGGATTTCCTTAAAATTGATTTAATGAAAGAACTCCGGGAAGTTTTCCGACCCGAAATTTTTGTAACCGACCGGTCTTTTTCCAACTCAAAATTCACTCAGATCCGGATCAATGCACCGCCTGAAATCCGCCCGGTCCCTATTTTTATTACCCATTGTCATTTTAGGATTTAGAATCGGTTAGTCGTCTTGATGATCATCAATTAAATTTTCTCCGGGAGAAACAAAAGATTTTTTGTGACCATGCTTTACCCGACCTGCCAGGTTTACCAGATCAGCCAGGTTTTTTAAACAGCATCATCCGTGAAAATCAGTTCGATCCGTTGAATATCATCACAACGACACGCTCTGTCGCATTATGCGATTTTAAACCGTTATTAAAAAATAATCCTAAAATTTAAAACAATGAAAAAATATATCATCACTGCCGTATTCTCTTTATTTTCAATTATTTCTATCTCTGCACAGTCTAAAAAAGATGCTCAGGTTTCCAGACTTTACCAGAATTACATCGCTATAAAATCAGCTTTGGCTTCCGATGATGCCGATAAAACTTCAAAAGCGGCAACTGAATTCATTAAAACCGCTTCTGCCATCGATTACAAAAAAGTTTCGGAAGGAAACCTGGATATACTCAGAAAAGATGCGACTGCCATTTCAGAAGCCCGGAATATCAGCACGCAACGTGAGACCTTTACAAACCTTTCAGATAATATGATTGCTTTGGCTAAAGAATATAAACTTTCAGAAAACCCGGTCTATGTTCAGTACTGCCCGATGGCAGACAGCAGCTGGCTGAGCGACGAATCGAAGATTGCCAATCCATATTACGGAAAGTCCATGCTTACCTGCGGAAATGTAAAGTCTACCCTTAAATAACCCTTTTATCCTACCTAAGATTGACTGTTGTAAAGACTGTGGAAAAGGACTTTATCGTTTGTCGGTAGAAATCTTTGCTGACACCTATTTTTTCACTTTAAAATTAAAGTGTAAGAAGTCAAGTAAATTTGTTTATCCAGACTTTACAACCATTTTCTTAATCAATTTAACTGCAAAGCCGCAAATGCTTTTTTGAATGATATTGAGATAATCAAAACCTTCAAAAGGCGAATTCTGATTTTCTGCTCTTTTAGGCGTTATCATTCAACCTTAAAAAAGATTATTTTTTTGTTGCTTTTGCAGTTCAATAAAACGACGGAATATTATGAAAAAATTCATCTTATTTCTGTTGTTCTTATTTTCTGTTTTCAGTTTTTCCCAAACTGCAAAAACCTATTTTACCTGTCCGATGCATCCGGAAGTGGTGTCATCTAAACCGGGAGACTGCCCGAAATGCGGCATGACCCTAGTGAAAAAGACGGCGGCAGTTAAATCCAAAACGGTGATAAAATCACTGGCCAAACCGGCTCCGAAAACAGAAATCAAAACAACGGAAATTAAAAAGAAACCGGCAACGAAGAAAGAAGCCTATAGCAAAAAGGCTGCTGGTCCAAAAGATAAAATCCGGAAGGAAAAATCATCCGTACCGACAGCTCAACATCAGGTTCACGTACGGCATGAGAAAAAGTATACCTGCCCGATGCATCCGGAAGTGATTTCCGGCAAACCCGGAAAATGCCCCAGATGCGGAATGGATTTAGTAGAAACCGAAAATCAGACTGAGCCGGATCCTGAAACTGAAACCCGTAATTCTGTGCTAAAAAAGAATACGTCGAATGGAAAAATAAGCTTTGGCGGCAGAACGGTTCGCTATGATTTATATGTAAAAGATACCATCGTTAATTTTACCGGAAAAAACCGTCGGGCCATTGCGGTAAACGGAAAGCTTCAGGCTCCGACTCTATATTTTACGGAAGGCGATACCGCGGAAATTTACCTTCATAATGGACTGAAGGAAAATACGGGTTTCCACTGGCACGGAGTTATCTTGCCTAATGAATTCGACGGTGTGCCTTATCTGACGACTAAGCCGGTGAAACCTGGAGAAACGCACCGCTATAAATTCAGGGTGTCACAGAATGGAACCTATTGGTACCATTCCCATGAAAGCCTGCAGGAGCAGATCGGCATGAATGGGATACTGGTTTTCAGGAAAAGAGAAGGAAATCCAGGTACCGGCTATTCCCGTGAAATTCCTGTATTGCTGGGAGAATGGACGAATGAAAATCCGGGACAGATCGCCCGGCGGCTTCACATGGCCAATACCGATTGGTATGCCATTAAAAAAAATGCCGTACAGAGTTATGGCGAAGCCCTGAAATCCGGAAATTTCAGAACCAAGCTGCTGAACGAATGGAAGAGGATGGAGGCAATGGATGTAAGCGATGTGTATTACGACCGGTTTCTTATCAACGGGCAGCCGAGTTCAGTTTATGCAGATGTAAAAGCAGGTGATAAAGTTCGGTTGAGGGTAGCCAATGGCGGTTCTTCTACGTATTTCTGGCTGAATTTCGGAGGCGGAAAGATAAAGGTAGTAGCCAATGACGGCAATGATGTGGTTCCCGTAGAGGTCGACCGTCTGATCGTCGGGGTTTCTGAAACCTATGATATTGAAGTCACCATTCCGGAAAATAAAAGCTTTGAATTTCGCGCGACTTCTGAAGACCGGATCGGGCATGCGTCGCTTTGGCTCGGATCGGGAGAGAAAGTGGAAGCTCCGGATCTGCCCCGCCTCATGCTTTTTGAAGGGATGAAAATGATGAACGGCATGATGAGCATCAGCGGAAACATGAAGCCGATGAATATGACGATGGGCAACCAGATGATGGATATGAATGAAGTCATGTATCCCGAACTTTCCGGAACCCAGCGGAAAATGACCATGAAACATATGAACGAAATGATGGGCGTCAAAGAAGAGGATACCGAAAATGAAAATCATTCCAATCATTCGGCAATGAACCTACCCGCAGAAAAAGCTATCAAAAGATTGTCCTACAACATGCTGAAATCTCCTGAGAAAACCATTCTGCCTTCTGAGAATGTACGGGAACTTAAATTTACGCTGGAAGGGAATATGAACCACTATTTATGGACGCTTGATAATAAAACCGTTACGGAAACGGATAAAATTCTGGTCAGGAAAGGGGAAATCCTGCGGATCACGATGTACAACAATTCCATGATGCGCCACCCGATGCACCTTCACGGCCATGATTTCCGCCTGATCAATGCAAAAGGAGAATATTCGCCATTGAAAAATGTAGTGGATATTATGCCGATGGAAACCGATACGATCGAGTTTGCGGCCAATCAGGACGGCGACTGGTTCTTCCACTGCCATATTCTGTACCACATGATGGCCGGAATGGGAAGGGTGTTCAGCTACGAAAATTCTGCACCGAATCCTCAGTTACCGGATAAAAAGCTGGCGTGGAGAAACTTTATGAAAGACAACCGGATGATCAGTTCCATGGCCATGCTGGATGTCAATTCCAATAAGCTCCATGCAGAAACCATGACGATGTTCGGACCAAGATGGACCAACCTGAACGAATTTCACTCCAACTGGGATTTCAATCATTTTGACGGAAATTTCAAAGTGGGAAGATTCCTGGGAAAATTCCAGTGGGCGCTGCCTTATGCGGGATTTAGGATTCAGAACAACCATGAGATCATGGAACGGCAGATGGCGAAAGCGATGGGCATGGATTTTCATGGAAGGAGAACATGGTTCGGACAGCAGAAGGCTTCGAAAACAAAAGGCGCATTGACTGTCGGTATGCAATACCTGTTGCCAATGCTGATCACCGCTGATGCCAGCGTCGATCAGAATGGGAAAGTCCTGCTGGAGTTTCAAAGGGAGGATATTCCGATTTCAAGAAGATTAAGAGGAAATTTCACCCTGAATTCCGACGGAGAATTTTCAACGGGTTTGCGGTACATCCTCCAAAAATGGCTTTCGGTATCCGGAAATTACGATAACGAAATGGGCTGGGGTGCCGGAGTTACTTTGATGTATTGATTTACGATTCAATAATCAGAATCTTTTCCAATAGACCGATCAAACTTCATAGGTTTTCAGAAACCTATGAGGTTTATAAGCAATAAAAAACCAGCTGCCAGAAAAATTGGACAGCTGGTTTTATTTTAATTGCCATTGAATCTCCCTGCCAAGCAGATTTAATTCAACACTTCATTGATCTTCGGATATTCCGAGATCTTCCTGAATACAAAGCGGTTGCTTTTCTGAAGCTTTTCAATGAAAAGATCCAGTTCATTAATGGAGTCGCCATCGGTTAAATATTGATCATGCGTCAGAAAAACCAGGTGCCTTGATGTTTTTTCCAGATCGTTGAAGAAAATACTGTCTACTTTTTTCAGCATCTCTTCATGTTTTCCTTTTAGGGCCATGTTATGGGTAGGTTTCCATTCCAGATCCCAGCCAACCACCTTGTAGCCGGCCTGTTTCAGCTGATCTGCGGCTTCTCTGGAATTTTTCAGATCGGTTACGGTAATGTTGTTCAGCCTCCAGATATTCCTTCCCGGGGTCCTGGCAATCCGGTCGTAAAGCCGTAAGCTGTCTTTTGCGGTATCGAAATCATGAACGACGGCTGCCGGATTTTTATAAAAATCGGTATAGCGGTTGTGAGCATGCGTAAAGCTGTGGTTAGCCAGCTCTATCAGCTGGTCTTTTCTCAGGAGTTCGAGATCGTGCTGCTGTTTCTTGCTTCCGTACACATGTTTGCCCACAAGAAAGGCCGTGGCACAAACGTTTCTTTTATGTAAAATTTTCAGGAGGTTTTCCGTTCCGCGGTTGGGGCCGTCGTCGAAGGTAAGATAAATGACTCTTTTACCGGCAGGATCTTTTTCATCATCGAGATTAGGGACAATTTTTGTGACGGGATGGTCTTCAGGAACCGGTTTCAACGATTCTTTTTTGTCTTTTTTTTCATTACAGCTGTTAAATAAAATTGAAGTTGCACTCATCAATGCAAACATCCCCAGAAAAGTCCTTTGTAAAGACTTTTCCACAAAAGTTTTTGTCATAAAGTTTAATGGAATTTTGTTGTTAAAAATTGTTAATTTTTCCAAATATTTCTTAACAAAAAATATGCCGGTTTTATCCCTGAAATTACTTTTAAGGTGATTTTAATAATTTTATTTTCAGACGGTTATTTTTCCAGTAATTCTTTTAAGTACAGAGAATTTTTAATGGCTGCCGTTCCCCAGGTATTATTGAAAAAGATAAATGATTGATGATTAAAATTCCGGATTTTTTCAGCCAGATTTCTGATAAATTCCTCACTGTATTCGGATTTGTAAAGAACGGGTTTTCCATGGAGCCTGTAGTACAAAATGTCAGCATGACTGACAATGACTTCTTCCGGCAGATTTCCCGGAAAACTGACTCCGGAAAAAATGACATGATTTTCTCTGAGCAGCTTAAAAATTTCATCCCGCCACCAGGATTCGTGACGGAATTCAATGACATTAAGATAGCTGTAGTCCAGGTTGTTTAAAATTAAATCGATATTCTCTTGGGTGTTTTTAAATGACGGCGGGAACTGGTACAGAAATCCGGAAAGCTTTTCTTTTAAATGGCTTTGAATATGGGTGCAGAATTCTGCAATTTCTGCCTTGCATCCTTCGAGCCTCTTTTCATGGGAAACGGTTTTCGGGATTTTAATAAAAAACCTGAAATCCTCCGGCGTCTCATCTGCCCATTTCTGTAACGTCTTGGCCGTGGGTTTCCGGTAAAACGTCGAATTGATCTCCACACAGTTGAATGCCTTGGAATACAGCGTGAGAAAGTCTTTGCTCTTTGCATCTTCAGGATAAAGCGAACCTTTCCAGTCGTTATTGTAAAACCCCGAACAGCCGATATACAGATTTTCTTTTTCCATAATTTAATTTTTGATGGTTTTAGTTCATTTAAATTTAGCCATAGATCCCTGTCGAATGATAAACAAAAAGTTAATCTGACGGCATTCATAAAATCTCCGATCTTTTTTTGTGGTTTAAAATATGCGCAATTTGGAAAACCTAAATTTAATGTGGCTTATAGGCCAACACTTTATAATTTGCAGGACCAAAGCCGTTTATTTATCGGATTCAATATTTAAATTCACTGAATTCAGCCTTAACGAATTTAAGATGACCGATAAAGAACTGAAGCTCATTGCCGCCGCCGCGATCATCGGTGATAAAAGAATTCCGAAAAACGGGTACAATAATCCTGCCGCAACGGGCACGCCCAGCACGTTGTATATAAAAGCGAAGAACAGGTTTTCCTTTATGTTTTTCAGCAGTTTCTCACTAAGCAGCTTGGCTTTGGCTACACCGAGGATATCTCCTTTCAGCAAAGTGATTTCTGCGCTTTCGATGGCGGCATCCGTCCCGGTTCCCATAGCAATTCCGATATGAGCCTGGGCGAGGGCAGGGGCATCGTTAATGCCGTCACCGGTCATTGCGACAACTTTTCCCTGCTGCTGTAGTTTTTTTACTTCATTTAATTTATCTTCCGGCAGGCAGTTGGCCTTGAAATGCCTGATTCCCAATGCATCGGCTACAGCTTTGGCGGTATGCTCGTTATCACCTGTCATCATGATTACATCAACGCCTTCGGCCATCAGCTGCTGAACCGCTCTTTTTGAACTTTCTTTAATCTTATCGGTAAAGCTGATGAAACCGAGGACTTCCTGATCCTGGGCAACATAGGAAATCGTATGGGCTTCAGACTGCACTTCTACGGCTTTCTGTCTCAGGCTTTCCGGAATCTGAATCCGGTGTGAATCCAGAAGGCTCTCATTTCCAAGATAGATCTTTTTTCCGTTGCTGCTTCCTTTAAGGCCTTTTCCGGAAACATTTTCAAAGCCCTGTACTTTTTCAGCTGAAATATGCCTGTCTTTTGCTTTTTTAATGACAGCGCCAGACAAAGGATGTTCAGAATTCTGATTCAGGGAGTAAGCCAGCTTTAAGATTTGATCCTGATCTTGGTTCACGGCTTCAATATGTTCCACCGATGGTTTTCCTTCCGTTAATGTTCCTGTTTTATCGGTAATCAGGACATTTACTTTATTCATCTGTTCAAGGGCTTCGGCATTTTTAATTAAAATCCCGTTTTTAGCGCCTTTCCCGATTCCCACCATCAAGGACATTGGGGTAGCCAGACCCAGTGCGCAGGGACAGGCAACAATTAAAACGGCAACGGCATTGACGAAAGCGAATAAGGTTTTCTGGCCTTCCGGACCGAAAAGCTGCCATAGAATAAAGGTAAGAACAGCAATTCCGATTACCGTCGGAACAAAGACCTTTGAAACTTTATCCGTTAATTTCTGAATCGGGGCTTTGCTGCGGCTGGCTTCATTCACCATTTTAATAATGTGCGACAAAAGGGTTTCATCACCCACTTTTTCCGCTTTCATAACGAAGGTCTGGTTTCCGTTGAGGGTTCCGGATGTTACCTGATCGTTAACCTTTTTTTCAACAGGAACCGGCTCACCTGTAATCATGCTTTCATCGACCAATGAGTTTCCTTCCGTTATTTTTCCGTCCACCGGAATTTTCTCACCGGGTTTTACCCGCAGGAAGTCGCCCTTTTTCACTTGCGAAAGCAGAACTTTTTTCTCCTGCCCGTCGATGATAAGGTGGGCTTCGTCAGGGGAGAGGTTCATGAGTTCACGAATGGCATTTCCGGTTTTTTTGTGAGCGGCCGCTTCCATCAGCTGTCCCAGGATCACCAGGGTCAAGATGACGCAGACTGCTTCAAAGTACAGGGGGATTTCATGGTTATGTCCCCGGATTGCATGGGGAATCATGTCCGGAAAAATCAAAGCGGTAATGCTGAAAAGGAATGCTGCCGCAACCCCAAGCACGATGAGGCTGAACATATTCAGGTTGCGGGTTTTAAATGAAACCCAGCCTCTTTTCATCAGGAACCATCCGGAATAAAAAATAACGGGCAACGAAAGGATGAGCTCGATAAAGCCCTGCGTCTGGTGTGAAAACGGAAAATCAATCAGCATTCCGCCCATCGAAAGGATGAATACCGGAATGGTAAAAGCCAGTGAAATCATCAGCTTTTTTTTCAGGATGTTGTAGGTTTCGTCGTGGTCATCCTCTTTTTTATCCGGCATCCTGATCAGATCCATCCCGCAGATGGGGCAGTCGCCGGGTTCATCCCGGATGATTTCAGGATGCATCGGGCAGGTGTACTGGGCTGCTTTCTTTTCCGGGTACTTTACGAGATCCATTCCGCAAACCGGACAGCCGACGTTGCTGTCATACACTTTGTCTCCTTCACAGTACATCGGGCAATAGTATTTTCCGGCCATTTCATCGGTAACTTTCGGCGTTTCCTGATAAGGTTGATGGTGATGGTGAGAATGCTGATGCATAGGTGTTCCGGAACTGCCGGTAAGTTCTTCCGTAATTTCTTCCAAATGCATGTGGCAGACCGGGCAATCGCCTTTTTCATGATAAATTTTATCTTTTTCGCAGAACATGGGACAATAATAGTCTCCGATATGATCTTTAAAATTCTCGGGAAGGCTGGTTTTGGAATAAGCGGGTTTAAAATTCGGGTCTTTTGCGTGTTTTTCCTCAATTGGGACCAGATACATATTGCAAACCGGACATCTCTTTCCCTGCTGGAAATAAACCTTATCGCCTTCACATTCCATCGGACAGTAATACACGGAAGACGGTGAAATGCGGTCCTGGGGTTTTACGAATTCTTTTTGAGGATGATCAGAGTCCTGAAGCCTGTAATTCCCGGCTTCTTCAAGTCTCTTATTTAAGGTCGTGATGTCTATTTCCTGATCGGAAGTAATGGTTGCGGTATGGGTTTCCAGATTAACATCGGCTTTGATGCCTTTGATGCCGTTCAGCTTATCAGAAATCTTTTTCTGGCAGCCCGAGCAGGTCATTCCGGTAATGGTATAGTTCTTTTGCATGATCCTTCGATTTATTTTACAAATTTCCGACAAGCGGCCGGAAGCCTGTTATAAATTTAAGGATAATATGTATAGAATTTGGTGTTTTTCTAAGTTTTAGGACAATAGGGTTTGGGAGTTTGAAGGTTATAGATTGTTAGTGTGGGAGAGGGGGTAGAGATGCTAATCCGTTAACGATGATCTTTCTCATGTAAAGGATGACGTTCGGTAACTTAATTTTTGATTTAAAAAATACTTTCTCGCCTTGAAAATCTCTCAAATTCTCTAACTCTCATACCCTCCAATATTCAAACCTGATCCAGCGGTTTCCGGTTGTGGATTTTCAGCTTTTTAAATTCGGTAGGGGTGAAGCCGGTAATGTTCCGGAATTGGGAGGATAAATGCTGCACGCTTTTGTAGCCTAATTTTCCGGCAATTTCCGTCAGCGTAAATTCATTATACAATAGCAGTTCTTTTACCTTTTCGATTTTCTGAAGGATAAAAAACTGTTCGAGCGTGATATTTTCATTCTGTGAAAAAGCTTTGGAGAGTGCGCTGTAGTCTTTATGAAATGCAGAAGCTAAAAATTCGGACAACAGGAAATCTTCCGCAATATCAAGTCCGCTGATTTCGGCAATGATTAAGTTTTTGATTCTTTCGGTCTGCTGGCGGGTGGAATCTTTTATTCTTTCAAAGCCTGTTTCTTCAAGCTGTCTTTCCAAAAGTTCCAGTTGTTTTTCAGAAAGTTCAGTTCCGGCTTCCGCTTCGCCCAGGATCACGGATTTCAACGGAATGCCGGCTTCATTAAAAATGGACTGCACGGCAGAAATGCATCTGCCGCAAACCATATTTTTGATAAAAATTTTCATAACGGATTTTGGCTGCTTAACCGGTCCTTTACAAATTCCACTTTCGTTTTACCGTGAGGGGCAGGATTTCCGCTTTCGTCCAGGTTTACCATGACGATTTTGTCTACGGTAATAATCGTCTGGTGCGTCATTTTGTTCCGCACCTCACATCTTAAGGTAATTGACGTCGATCCGAATGTTGAAACTTCAATACCGATTTCAATGATATCACCCTGCTTGGCCGAGCTCACGAAATTAATTTCTGAAATGAATTTGGTAACCACTTTTTTATTTTCAAGCTGAATAACAGCATACAGCGCCGCTTCTTCATCGATCCACTGTAAGAGCCGGCCTCCGAAAAGCGATTGGTTGGGATTAAGGTCTTCCGGTTTTACCCATTTTCTGGTATGATAGTTCATAGTTGAAATTTTATAATGCAAATTTAACTCTAAAAATCCTGTTTGTCAAAAATTAAGGATTCAGTAATATAAAAGAAGATGATTTATACACTCAATAACCGGTTTACTAAAGCGATTCAGGTAACAAGAAAACTTAATAATAATAAAATATGGTCTGGTCCGTCCGAAAAACCTGTTCAAATTCGGAGAATGGTGTAAATTTTTTGCCTTATTAATTTACAGATCCCATTATTTTTAGTAAATAGTCATCAATATTTAATGATAAATTAATACTTTTTAACAAAATAATAATTTGGTTGAAAAATTTATCAAAAAAAGATCGAAAAAGCTTTTGCCGTTAAATTAATAATTGTATCTTGCACCTGTATTATAGCTGGAATCAATATTTGTTCATTCTTTATGTTGTTTTTCCTTTATAAACCAAATCATTTTTAACTTATTTAATTTTATTAATCAAGATGAACATTTTTGTTTCAAACATCAACTACGCAACTAAAGATTATGAGTTGCAGGATTTATTTTCAGAATTTGGAGAGGTTTCTTCTGTAAAAATCATTACAGATAAAGAAACCGGACGTTCCAGAGGTTTCGGATTTGTCGAAATGGAGGACGCAGAAGGACAACAAGCTATTGAGGCTCTTAATCAGAAGGATTTCAACGGAAAAACCCTTAATGTTTCAGAAGCCAAGCCAAGAGAAGAAAAGCCAAGAAGAACTTTCGGTAACAGTGCCGGAGGTAGCAGAACCGGAGGCGGTGGTTACGGAGGAAGTAACAACAGAAGCGGCGGAGGTGGCTACGGCGGCGGAAGCAGAAGCGGCGGTAGCGGAGGCTACGGCGGTGGAGATCGTGGCGGAAACGGCGGCGGTGGAAAACGTTGGTAAAAAATATGGCGGCTCTTTGGAGCCGCTTTTTTTATGGATTCCCGGATTGATATCCCGGAAGTTCATTGATAAACAATAAAGCCTGCTCATGAAAGACAGGCTTTTATTATTTTAAAATAAATTGATTTAAATTCAGGGATATGTAATTTATTTTGGCAAGTCAGAAAAAAGTCAGAAACTGATATTTAACAGATTGAACGGACTGACAGGAATATAATTTAATATTCAAAAACGTCAGCGACAGTAATGACAGGAAAAGCTTCCTGCATCCAGCGTCCCTTTCCAAACTCCGTTAATTCTATTTTTCTTTCTTCTTTTTCTTCTTCTTATCTTTTTCTTTGCTTTTCTTTTTATCCTTTTTAGGGTTTAAAATTTCGTCGGCATATTTAAATTCTTCGATTACCTTTAAAGGCTTGATTTCGATAACAGGATTAAATTCTTTCAGGTCTTCCTTCGAAATAAGTTGCTCATGAAGCAGAAAGCTCACAATCTCTTTCCCCGAATCATGGAAAAAATGATGCACCAGCTCTTTCAGCAGAAATTTACGGTATTCCTCCATTGGCAGGACCACCTTGTATCTGAAGATTCTTCCTTCTTTTTCGGTAGCGAGATATCCCTTTTCAACTAATATTTTTAAATACGTAGAGACGGTGTTCTGATGCGGCTTCGGCTCGGGATGCTTTTCCATAACATCCTTCAGGTAAAAGGACTCCAACTTCCAGAACAGCCTCATTAAATTTTCTTCCGCAGAGGTAAGATGGTTGATTTTCATAGTAAATGCTTAATGTTGAAACTGAATATTGCAATAAAGATAAAGAAAAGATACCATTAAAGCAATTCCGCCTCCCATGAATACTTCCTTCGGCGTATGCCGCTTCAGAATAATCCGGGTAATTCCCACCAGAATGGCAATGGCCAGCCAGACCATTCCCATAGTCTGATCCAGGGCGAAAAATAATGCCGCTACAAATACGTTAAAAGCCGTATGCATGGAGCTTTTAATGAAAAAATTACTGATCTGCAGGGCAAAGAGCAGGATTAAGATAAAGAGCATCACCAAATCTACATATCCGTTTCTGAAATAATTAAAAGCAATATAGAAGACCACGCAGGTTGCAATAAAGACGTAGAGGCTCTTCCGCTGTACCCGGTTGGAGACGTCCATATTCGTATACCGTCCGGTTCTGACGTTCCATACCAGCCAGGCCATTACCGGAGCAATAATGATCAGCAGGATGGGAAGAAAATACAGCACCGAATTCTTCAGCGAGTATTTCAGAAAACTCATGTAGACGAAAAATAGGAATAAAGAAAGTAAAGGATTAAAAAAATCGGAGATGATTCTTGATGTTTTGTGTAGTAACGAAGACTGTTTTTCTTCCATATTTAAGTTTAACGATGTAAATATAATATTATAACTAAAAAAACAATGGCTAGGTATACAATAAAAACAAAGTTTTTTTTATAATTTTGCTCAACTATTTCATCATAATTAAGCAAAGGCTAACACATGAAAGAATTTTCTAAAGAGGTATACCTGAAGTGGTATGAAGATATGACAATGTGGAGAAGGTTTGAAGACAAATGCCGTTCTCTTTATCTAAAACAAAAAATCAGAGGTTTTTTACATTTGTACAACGGTCAGGAAGCGATTCCTGCAGGATTTACCCATGCAATGGATTTAACCAAAGACAGTATGATCACCGCTTACAGATGCCACATCCATCCGATGGCGATGGGAGTAGATCCGAAAAGAATCATGGCCGAACTTTGTGGCAAAGCTACAGGGACGTCAGGAGGTATGGGTGGATCTATGCACATTTTCAGCAAGGAGCACCGTTTTTACGGAGGTCACGGTATTGTGGGAGGGCAGATTCCTTTAGGAGCCGGTATTGCCTTTGCAGATAAATATTACGACAGAAAAGCAGTAAATATCTGTTTCTTCGGAGATGGTGCCGCAAGACAGGGTTCATTACATGAAACGTTTAACATGGCGATGAACTGGAAGCTTCCGGTAATTTTCGTAGTGGAAAACAACCAGTATGCAATGGGAACTTCTGTAAAAAGAACAGCCAACCACGAAGATATCTATAAATTGGGATTAGGCTATGAAATGCCTTGTCTTGCTGTAGATGCGATGGATCCTGAGAAAGTGGCTGAAGCTGCTTACGAAGCAATCGAAAGAGCAAGAAGAGGAGACGGGCCTACTTTCATTGAGGCAAGAACCTACCGTTTCAGAGGACATTCCATGTCTGATGCTGAGCCGTACCGATCCAAGGAAGAAGTGGCTATTCATAAAAATGATGACCCGATCGAGCTGATTAAACAAAGAATTCTGGCGAACAGCTGGGCAACGGAAGAGGAGCTTGAAGCAATGGATAACAAATCGAGAGACTTCGTGGAAGAATGTATCGAGTTCATGGAAAATTCTCCATATCCTGATCCGGAGAAAATCTACGAGTATGTGTATGCTCAGGAAGATTATCCGTTCTTAGACAAATTAGAAAACTAAAAAATAATGAGTCAATTTGGGAATCTGAAAATTTGAGAATGAGATCTACACATCCTTTTTTAATTTTCAAATTAACAAATTACCAAATTTTCAAATTAAAATAAATTATGGCAGAAGTAATTACAATGCCACGTCTTTCCGATACAATGACGGAAGGAAAAGTGGCTAAATGGCATAAAAAAGTAGGTGATAAGGTAAAGGAAGGTGATATTTTAGCTGAAATTGAAACCGACAAAGCCGTTCAGGATTTTGAATCTGAAGTAGAAGGAACCCTTCTGTATATAGGGGTTGAAGAAGGCGGTGCCGCTGCAGTAGATTCTGTATTGGCCATTATCGGAAACGAAGGAGAGGATATTTCCGGATTAACCGGTGGTGAAGCTCCTGAATCCACTGATTCTGAGGAAAAAAAATCTGAGGAAGACCATAAAACCGAAAATAATGCAACAAGCATAGAACAGGCCGATGCCGAAGTTCCTGCGGGAGTGGAAATGATTACCATGCCGAGACTTTCCGATACGATGACGGAAGGAAAGGTGGCGAAGTGGCACAAAAATGTAGGCGATACCGTAAAAGAAGGAGATCTTCTTGCGGAAATTGAAACGGATAAAGCCGTTCAGGACTTTGAATCCGAATTCAACGGCGTATTGCTGAAGCAGGGTGTTGAAGAGGGCGGTGCTGCTCCGGTTGATTCTGTTTTAGCGATTATCGGGCCGGAAGGAACCGATGTTTCCGCCGTAGGTGCTCCGAAGGCAGCAGGTGTATCTTCAGAAAAACAGGCCGAACAAAAATCTGAACCGAAAAAAGAAGAAGAAAAAGCGGCTCCTGCAGCTGAAGCTTCCTCTTCAGACCGGGTTGCGATTTCTCCGCTGGCTAAAAAAATGGCTCAGGATAAGGGAGTTGACATCAACAGCATCCAGGGTTCAGGCGAAAACGGAAGAATCGTTAAGAAAGATATCGAAAACTATCAACCTGCTGCGAAAACGGCGGCTTCGGCTTCAGCGGCAAGTCCTGCTGCTGCCCAAGTGGCATTAAGCTTTGTACAGGGTGAAGATACCGAGTCTCAGAACTCTCAGGTAAGAAATATCATTGCGAAACGTCTTTCCGAAAGTAAATTCTCCGCGCCTCACTACTATTTAATGGTAGAAATCAATATGGATAAAGCCATTGAGGCAAGAAAGGAAATCAATTCTTTACCGGATACCAAAATTTCCTTCAACGATATGATCATCAAGGCAACGGCGGTTGCCCTGAGAAAACATCCGCAGGTGAATTCAAGCTGGGCTGGTGACAAGATCATCCATAGAGGAAATATCAACATCGGCGTAGCAGTGGCGATTCCTGACGGATTGGTGGTTCCTGTACTTAAGAATACCGACCAGATGAACTATACCCAGATTTCTGCAGCGGTGAAAGATATGGCCGGAAGAGCGAAAAGCAAAGGTCTTAAAGCCAACGAAATGGAAGGTTCCACGTTCTCGATCTCCAACCTGGGAATGTTCGGGATCGAAACCTTTACCAGCATCATCAACCAGCCTAATGCGGCGATCCTTTCCGTAGGAGCTATCATTGAGAAGCCAGTCGTGAAAAACGGACAGATCGTAGTAGGAAACATCATGAAGCTTTCATTGGCTTGTGATCACAGAGTAGTGGACGGTGCCACAGGTGCCCAGTTCTTACAGACTTTAAAAACATATTTGGAAAGCCCGTTAACTTTGTTACTGTAATTTCTGATTAATGTTTTAAATAATAGAAAAAGTTTACCGGAAATCCGGTAAACTTTTTTGTTTTTTACTCCTGTTCACTCCTGATTTTGATCACCTCATTATACAAAATCGGTAAATCCTTCTTATCTTTAAATGATGAAGACAGGAAAACTGAAAATGGATAAGCAGAATATTTTTCTGCTGTTATTGGTCACCATGGTTATCGCCGGCAAAGTAATCCCGTTCCGCGATGGGTATAATCAATATTTCAATCTGTCCGCATTTATCGACTGGGGAATTGCTGCAATCTTCCTGCTGTACGGATTAAAGCTGAACATCAAAGAAATTGTAAAAGACATATCCAACTGGCAGCTTCACCTCCTCGTACAGTTGGGAACATTTGTACTTTTTCCTTTGCTGGTTATTCCTTTTTACGGTATTGTAAAGGATTCTGCTTATTTCGTGACCTGGCTTTCGATATTTTTTCTGGCCAGCCTTCCTTCCACGGTATCTTCTTCTGTGGTGATGGTTTCTATCGCAAAAGGAAATGTTACTTCGGCTATTTTCAATGCATCGATTTCAGGCATTATCGGTATTGTAATGACACCGTTGCTTATGAGCCTGTTTATTCAGCCGGACCAGGGAAACGTCAATAATTCCGAAATTATCCAACAATTGCTGCTGAAGGTGCTGCTGCCTATTGTTTTGGGCCTGCTTTTAAATCCGTTATTCAAAAATTTAGTTACAAAATACAGCAAAGTCATTGCAGAATTTGATAAGATGATCATTCTGCTGATCGTTTATGAAAGTTTCTCCGAAGCTTTTACCCAGAATGTTTTTGCATCGGTTCCGCCTGCGGTGTTTATCATTATTGCCGCCAGCGTCATCATCCTGTTTTTTTCAGTCTATGAACTATTAAAACTGATCTCGAAGAAATTACATTTCAAAAGAGAAGACCTCATTACCACGACATTTTGCGGATCTAAAAAATCATTGGTTCACGGAAGCCTTTTCGTTATGGTACTGGGCATTCCGGAAGATCAGAAAGTATTATTCCTTCTTCCGGTGATGATTTATCACAGTTTTCAATTGTTTTATGTAAGCTGGCTGGCGAACAGGATCCAGAAAAGTTCACCTCCCAATACAATATAACTTCATAAATCCCGCTTTAGTCCTTTTCAGATTTAAATCAATTCACTATTTTTGAATTATGATTAAAGCGAGGAATATCCATAAATTTTATGGGAATTTAGAAGTATTGAAAGGGGTTGATATTCAAATCAAAACAGGTGAAGTCGTATCCATCGTCGGGGAATCCGGGGCGGGCAAATCCACGCTTCTGCAGATCCTGGGAACCCTGGATCAGCCAACGACTTCCGGTAAGTTTAATACTGAGATTTCCATTGCAGGAGAATCCTTTATCAATATGAGTGATAAGCAGCTTTCTAAATTCAGAAACCAGAATATCGGTTTTGTATTTCAGTTTCACCAGCTGCTTCCGGAGTTTACCGCTTTGGAAAATGTGCTGCTGCCGACCAGAATTGCAGGGGCGAACGAAAAAGAAGCTGTTGAAAAAGCCTATTCGTTATTCGAGGATTTAAAGATTGAACAACGGCTTCACCATAAACCCAACCAGCTATCGGGTGGGGAAGCGCAGCGGGTTGCCGTAGCCAGGGCGCTGATCAATTCTCCTAAAATCATTTTTGCCGATGAGCCGACCGGAAATCTGGATTCCAAAAATGCAGACGATCTTCACCGGCTGTTCTTCGATCTCCGGGATAAATACAACCAGACCTTTGTAATCGTAACACACAATCCCAATCTTGCAGAAATCACAGACCGGAAATTAGTGATGAGAGACGGAATGATTATCGAATAAAAACAACACAAATGATGAAACCCTTTCTTTTTTTTCTTTTATTTTTTATTTCCTGCTCAAAAATTGGATCCCAGGTTTCAGATTCCGGGGATAATCTGCCGGCATCGAAGATTTCGGAGATCAAAAATTTCATTAAAGGAAAAAATTATAATCAGGACCTGGCGGTGTTTATCAATTTCAGGATTCATTCCGGCAAATACAGGTATTTTCTCTACGATCTGAAAAACAGCAAAATACTACAAAAGGCTATTGTTGCGCACGGTGACGGCTCAGTGATTAAGAATTTACCTGCTTTGCGGTTCAGTAATAAGGACGGTTCGCATCAGTCATCTTTGGGAAAATATGAGATCAAAGAAAGCTATTCCGGGAAATTCGGAAAGGCTTACCGGCTGGATGGCCTGGATGAAACCAACAGCAATGCCCGATCGAGAGCGATTGTGCTTCATTCATATGACTCTGTCCCGGACAGAGAATCTTCACAACCGGCCTGTTTAAGTTTCGGCTGTCCCATGCTTTCAAAGAATGCATTTAATGAAACGGCAAAGTATATCGACCGTTCGCCGAAAACCATTCTATTGTACGCATTTTACTAAATCATGATTCAAAATTTAATTTTTTACTGCTATGGCCATTAAATTTCTAGCTGAAGACGACAGACCCAGGGAAAAATTTTTACTGAAAGGAATCAATTCTCTTTCAGATTCCGAATTGCTGGCTATCATCCTGAGAAGCGGCAGCCGGGAAGAAACGGCCATCGAACTGGCCCGTAAAATCCTGAATTCGGTAAACAACAGCTGGCATCAGCTGAGTCTGCTTTCCGTAAAAGATTTAATGAAATTCAAAGGAGTAGGCGAGGTGAAGGCCATTGCCGTTGCCACAGCGCTTGAAATCGGCAGGCGGAGAGCAGCCCAGGAGATACCGGAAAAATCATTGATTACGAGCAGTAATGACGGGTATCAGATCCTCAGAAAATATTTGTCGGATTTAAGAACCGAAGAATTCTGGGCCATATTCATGAACCAAAGCAACCGGGTTCTTCATTTTTCGCAGCTTACCCAGGGCGGGATCAATCAGTCGATTGTCGATGTCAGGATTTTATTCAAAACGGCATTGGATCATTATGCCACGGCCATTATCATCGCACACAATCATCCTTCCGGAAGTCTCAAGCCCAGTCAGGAAGACCTTGAGATTACCCAGAGAATCAGAGAAGCCGGAAAAATGCTGAATATTCAGCTTCTTGACCATCTGATTATCACCCAAAACTCCTATTTTAGTTTCTCAGACGACGGATTATTATGATTAGAAGATTGAAATATCATGAGATAGATTTCCATAAATATGCGGCATGTCTTGAAGATTCGGAGCAGAAAAACTGGTACGCGAAGAAAGAAGTGCTGGACCAGCTTTCCGGAAACTGGCATCTTCTGGTATATGAGGATTATCAGGCTGTAATGCCGATCCATATCCAGAAAAAAATGGGAGTCGGCTTCGTACATATGCCTCTATTCTGCCAGCAGCTGGGGGTGTTTTCAAAAACCGACGATCCCAAAATCAATGAAGCATTCCTGCATTTCCTCAGGAAGAAATACCGGCTTTTTTTGTATTCATTCAATGATCGTAACAGGTTCGACGAACCGTTGGAGCAAAGAAAAAATTATATTATTCCGGTTTCGGATTATCCGCTGCTGAGAAGAAAAAAATATTTTAAAGGCAGGAAGTCCACCGTTAAGACAGCGCAGCACCTTACGTACAAGGAAATTGATTTTAATCCTGCTTCGCTGGAATTTATTAAAAACAATTTTAAAGGACTGGTGAAAGATGTCGAATGGCAGCGGCTGAAGACCTATCTTATTTTTCTTGCACAAACAGAAACCCTGAAGCTTTGCGGGGCTTTTTCGAAGGATGTGCTGATTAATCTTGCATTAGTGATTGCAGACCAAGGGCAGCTTTCTCTTTTGGGATTGGTAAACAGCGAACATCATAAACATGAAAACGGTTCCTCATTTCTGATTGATAAAATTCTGGAGCGGTATATAGGTGAAAAGTCATTCAATTTTATGGGCAGCAATATCCGTGGGATCGAAGTTTTTTTTAAAAGTTTTGGCGCAGAACTTCGGGAGTATAGCTTTATCGAAAATAAATTCCTGAAAAAATTTTCATAATCGGTTCATTTATTTAGATCCGTTCTAAATATAATTTGTAAATTTATCCTGTATTTTTGCAGTCATTTATGTTTAAACAGATCCGAAACTATAAGCTTCCTTATATTGTCTATAATTTTTTCAATAAACAAAAGCTTAAACACAATATCCCTTTGTACAAAAGATACGGAATTCGTAAAAGCTATTTTTCCAGCATCTCAAGTAAAGATTTTGCACATCTTCCGGCCAATGAAAGAAAAGTGAATTATGCTGAGCTTAAACAAACGGATTTTTATAAAAATCTTTCTGATGAAAATCGGCAGAGTGTGGAAAATTTTGATGATAAGGGGTATCTGATCTTAAGAAATTACCTGAACAGCGAAACAGCTGATAAGATCAACCGTGAGATCGATACGCTGCTTGCCGATGGAACAATTAAATTCCGTTATGGCGGAAAATTGATGTTTGTTATTCATCATTCGGAAATCATTAAAAATATCGGCAGTAATAAGGAGTTGCTGGCATTTCTTTCCGTTTTATTGGACGGACAGGCAAAGCTTTTTCAAAGCATCAACTTCATCAACGGAAGTCAGCAAAAAACACATTCTGACAGCATTCACATGACAACTTATCCTTTAGGGGGGCTTTTAGGGGTATGGATTGCTTTAGAGGATATCGATGAAAACAATGGGGCGCTTCATTATATCCCTGAGAGCCACAAATTGCCGTATTTCTTAAATTCCGATTACGATAATGAAGGCGATGCTTTTAGAATCGGAAAAAAAAGCTATAAGGCTTACGAAGAATTTTTGGAAGGAAAAGTAAAGGAGTTAAACCTGAAAAAAGAAATTTTTACAGCAAAAAAAGGAGATCTTTTAATCTGGCATGCGAATATTCTGCATGGCGGCGAACCGCACATCGACAAATCGAGAACACGGAAAAGTCTGGTGTACCATTATTTCGATGAGAACAGCGTCTGTTACCATGAAGTAACGCAGCGGCCGGCGCTTTTTGAATTGTGATCCTGATTCTGTCTGATCCTTCATGATAATAAACAATAAAGTCGCTGCCTTACGGAGAGCGACTTTATCTTATACTAAATCCTGCTTATTTATTGTTTCACAAATTTTTTGTGGTAATGGAATGTAGCATTGCTGTCGGATATATCAATAAAATAAACGCCGTTCAGCAGGTTTGAAGTATCAATCGAAACGGTGCCTTTTATCGGAAGGTTTTTTTCGAGTACCAATCTGTTGCTCATATCAAAAATTTTAACGGTACTGTTTTTAAAATCTTTATTTGTCTTGATAAACAGGTTGTCTTTCACGGGAACCGGATAAATGCTGATATCATCATTAATGATCTCCGTAATCTTTGGAGCCTCCTCTTTTCCGGTCTTTTTCACTAAATCTTCAGATTTGGCCGGACGGAAGTTAAAAACAGTGCAGGTATTCGTGTCATCGATATACAGGTATTGACTCTTTCCTGTTCCGGGCTCCAGTACGGTATCCGTATCTAAGGTGATGCTTTTCTTTGCTTTAAATTTTACATTGGCATTCTGTGTAAAGCTTTCATTCTGGATCCTGATCGATTCCGCCGAACTGGTAAGCTCAAAATCCCATTTCTTGAAGTTTCTGTCTTTTATCAAAACCTCTCCGCCGTTCACAGGATTCATTTGCCAGGCCATTCTTGTCGCTTTTCCGGCGTCGATTCTTCCGGCACCTAATTTCCCTACGTAAGGCTGGTTCTCAGGAATATTATCCAAATTAGCCGATGTAAGTTTTAGGATAGATTCTACTTCATCAGGATTCAGGCAGTTGTTTACCGAAAACATTAAAGCGACTACACCTGCTACCTGTGGTGCAGCTATTGAGGTTCCCCATGCTCCTCCATAAGAACTATCGGTGTCTGCCAATGCGCCCAGAACATTGACGCCGGGCGCCCGTAAATCCACCATATCATTATGCTGATGGGTAGTATTTGGATCTCCGATGATTTCTTCAACCCGGTCCTCCCAAGAATACGGCAGGTTATTGTAGGTATATCCTACATCAAAATAACCGACGCTGGAGACACTTACCACATGATTATAACTTGCAGGATACACATAATTATCCGGTCCCCCGCAAGTGCCGCCATTGCCTGCAGCCACTACAATCACGGTTCCGTTGTCATGTATTTCGTCGATAACGAGCTGATCGATGGCGCTATAGCTGCATGAGTTATACCAGCTTGCATTTACTACACGGGCCCCTTTCTGCGATAAAGCCAGTAATGTATTCATCATGCTGCCGTCATACATCCACTTAAATAAAATCCGGGAATTGAATCCTGTGCCGGGAATTCCTCTGTTGTTATCTGTATTGGCTGCTGCCTGGCTGGAAACAGCTGTTCCGTGAAAATCCGGAGTCATTGAACCGCTGGTAAGACTGGTTACTTTTCCGTAAAGATCTTCATGAGTCAGCCTGATCGGGGTATCGCTTATACCTATTTTAAAATTAGGATCTCCGTGTGTGTAATCCCAGGCTTCCTTCACATTTATTAGTTCCAGGCTCTTTATGGGGTTCGAACTTCCGGGAGGAGAATAATAATCGTTCGGCGTATACAGTAAACCGGGTTTCAGCGTTTCTTCCACCAAAGGAAAATATGCGGAATAATTTTTCAGCTCTTCTGCAATCCCATCTTTTTCTGCTTCCAATAAATAAATGGTTTGCAGATAGGGCGTCTTTGAAGTGGGGAATGCCTTTTCAAAAGAATGGACATTATATTTCGAAAAAATTTTCGTCACGCCTTCATCAGGATGCGTCACGGCAATTTTGCCATGAATCTCAGTTATTTTCGGGGCATTATTTTCATCTGAAACCTGAATATAATAAAGTTTATTCTGACCATATGAAAAGATGCCTGCCAATAATAACAGCGGAAATATTTTACTTTTCATTTGAGTATACCTTATTTTTAAGTTCTTGAATTTCTTTTTGTTGTTGAATTACATACAGGGTCAGTTCTTCTACTTTTTTCAGCAGAAGTATGTTCATTTCTTTAAGCTCAATGCCTTTTTCGATGGCTTCATCAGTAGAAGGAACCTCCGGAAGATGCTTGTTCTTTTTGATGTACGTTTCCAGACTGTTTAGGTCCATGAGCTTATAATCGTTTTCAAAAACATAGTCTGCCCAGCCGTTTGAAGCCGCAACATCCACTTTTACTTTTTCTGTTCTGATGCCTCCTTTTACAAACAATCTGTAATTACTGCAATCGCTGCAGGATCCAAGGGCCATATTAGACCAATCGATACCGATCAAAACCCTTCCGTTTGCCCTTACAGAAAATTTCGGGGTAGACCAGTCGGTCGGGCTCGATGGCGCGGAAAGAGTTAAAAGCCCGACGTCATTATTTTGATAATACTTATGAGAGAGCCACATGATATCACCATCCTGCACCACATTTTGTGCTTCACTGAAAAAATGGAATCCATCTCCTGCAGATTCGGATATGTACTCTGTACTTCCGCGCAGATTGATCACCATATTTGGATTCGGAGCCGTTCCTATGCCTATTTGCCCGTTGGAGTTGACCCTCATTCTTTCAAGGTTATTTGTTTTCAGTACCAAATCCTGATTGTCAGAAGTTCCGAGATAATTTGTACTGGAAGAAGTTCCTGAATTTCCTGTAACATTCCAGGACTGTTGGGCATAAAGAAAAGTTGTAGCTGCTGTAGCTAATAAGAGAATTGTCTTTTTCATGGTTAAAATATAATTTTGTTTTTCTAAAGATAGTGATATATTTCATTGGACAAGAAATTTTGTATTAATTTTTTTTAACAATAGATTTGATTTCTTAAGCTGAATCAAAGTTCATCTGTGCACTTTTGTATAGTAAATTTATAGAGAAGCTTAGTCAAGGAAAAGAATTGGCAGACTTGGAAATATTTTTCAATAATAATTTCAGAAATTATCATTAATTTTGCTACCTCAAATTATGACTAGTTTCTCAGGATATTTACCTTATGCTTTTGCATTGATCATTGCAATCCCTTTTTTGGTTTTGCTCCGGCAATTTGTATTTACATACATTAAACTTAAAGAGCAGGAAATCAGACTGCTTTCCGTAAAATCAAATTCGGAAAATAAAACGCAGTCCTATGAGCGGATGACTCTGTTCATGGAAAGGCTGAAACCGTCCAACCTGATCCAGCGATTCGATAAAGGCCTGGCTGCCCACGAATTTATTTTCCTTACCGAAAAGGCGATCAGTGAAGAATTCGATTACAATGCTTCCCAACAGCTTTACATTACCAAAAGTTCCTGGCAGAATATCGTCGATTCCAAAAATGCAGTAATTGCCTTACTTCATAAAACCTATGATGAGAGTAACGGGAATATCAATCTTGATGAGTTCAAAACCATTCTCCTGATGAATTACATGGAAGGGGAAGACTATATTTCCATGACCATCGAAGATTTAAGAAAAGAAATTCTAATATTAGCTTAACTAAAAAATAAAAATTTAAATAAATGATTCCAAATTTTAAAGCACATCCGTGGCATGGAGTTTCTGCAGGAGAAGATGCGCCGAATGTTGTAAATGTTTTCGTGGAGATCGTTCCTTCAGACACCATTAAATACGAAGTGGATAAAGAAACCGGATTTTTGAAGGTAGACCGCCCTCAGAAATTCTCCAATATTATCCCGGCATTATATGGATTTGTTCCGAGAACCTACTGCGATACTGCAGTAATGAATCTTGCCGTTGAAAGAGGAGCGACAGATGTTACGATGGGAGACCACGATCCGCTTGATATCTGTGTACTGAGCTCGCACAACATCCACGCCGGCGGTTTATTGATGGAGGCTATTCCAATCGGGGGCTTTAAAATGATTGATGGAGGGGAAGCAGACGACAAAATTGTTGCTGTGATGATCGGTGACCATGCTTTCGGACATTTCAGAGATATTTCAGAATTGCCTGAGGCTGAAGTGAAACGATTAATGCACTATTTCCTGACGTATAAAAACTTACCGGATGAGCCTGCAAAATGCAGAATCCAGGAAGTATACGGTGCTGAACATGCCAAAATTGTAATCAAGGCATCTCAGGAAGATTACCTGAACAATTACGGAGGATAACAACAACCCTGTAGTATATAGAAAAGGATAAATGGAATTTCATTTATCCTTTTTCTTTACCATAAGCGGTCACATAATTCTGAGGATAAATAAACAAAAGCCGGCAGATAAAGCAATTTTAAATAAATTTTAAGCAGAACGGTTCTTCATTTTGTTTCAAAATAAATAAATTTGTAGTACAAAAGTTTATACAAAATGTCTAAAAAAGCAATATTAGCGATCCTTGACGGATGGGGATTGGGAACCAATCCTAACGTTTCAGCATTGGATAAAGCAAACACCCCTTTCATAGATAACTGCCTCAGGAATTTTCCAAATACCACCCTGGAAGCCAGCGGATTGGCGGTAGGCCTTCCTGCCGGACAGATGGGGAATTCCGAAGTGGGCCACATGAACCTGGGAGCCGGAAGGGTAGTGTACCAAAACCTGGTAAAGCTGAATATGGCAGTGGAAAACGGATCGTTGGGCCAGCAGAAAGTGATTCAGGATGCTTTTGCTTATGCTAAGAGAGAAAATAAAAAAGTGCATTTCATCGGCCTGGTTTCCGACGGAGGTGTACATTCCCATATCAACCATTTAAAAGGCCTCATCACGGCCGCCCATGAATTCGGGCTGAATGAAAATGTCTTTGTTCATGCCTTTACCGACGGGCGCGACTGTGATCCGCATTCGGGGAAAGGATTTATTGAGGATCTTCAGAAACACATGGAACAGAATGTCGGAAGGCTGGCAACCGTGGTCGGACGATACTACGCGATGGACCGTGACAAGAGATGGGAGCGGGTAAAAATCGCTTATGATGCCATGGTGGAAGGCGTAGGTGCGCAGACAATGGATGCCTTGTCGGAAATTCAGAAATCATATGATGAAAATATCACCGATGAATTCATGAAACCCATCATTATGGTCGATTCCACAGTCATTGGAAATGTGGTTCCCGTAGGGAAAATCAATGATCATGATGTGGTGATCTGCTTTAATTTCCGTACAGACCGTGGCCGTGAAATTACCGAAGTGCTTACCCAGCACGACAAACCGGAGTATTTCATGAGAAAATTGCCGCTGTACTATATTACTTTAACCAACTACGATAAAACGTTCCAAGACGTTCATGTGGTTTTTGATGAAGAAGTTCTCCATGAAACCATGGGTGAAATTTTGGAAAGGAACCACAAAACACAGATCAGGATTGCAGAAACGGAGAAATACCCCCATGTCACTTTCTTCTTTTCAGGAGGAAGGGAAGAGCCGTTCAACGGAGAAAAAAGACTGCTTTGCCCGAGTCCTAAAGATGTCCCGACTTACGACCTTAAGCCTGAAATGTCTGCCTACGATATTACGAATGCGATTATTCCGGAGCTGGAACATGAAACAGCGGATTTCATCTGCCTGAATTTTGCCAATACCGATATGGTAGGCCATACAGGGGTCTTCGAAGCCGCAGTAAAAGCAGCGGAAACCGTAGATAAATGCATCGAAAAAGTAGCGACAACCGCTTATGAGCATGGCTATGCTGTCTTCATCCTTGCCGACCACGGGAACTCCGATGTAATGATCAACCCGGACGGATCGCCAAATACCCAGCACTCCACCAACCTGGTTCCTTTCATCGTAATGGATAAGGACCGGACCTGGAACCTGAAGCCAGGAAAACTCGGAGATGTCGCCCCGACCATCCTTAACGTAATGGGGGTTGAAATTCCTGAAATAATGAATGGAGATATCCTGGTTAGCTAAAAATTTAATAAAATGATACCACACTTGCCGTTATGATATTCATGACGGCAATTTTTATGACGAATATCAGAAGAATTAACATAACATTATGTCTTAAATAATAAAGAAAACTCTAACTTTGTCATTTAATCTAAATTCTAAAAATGTATCAGCAGCTCGTAAGAAAAGAAGTAATGGGAATTTTGGAAAAGGAGGTCGGTTCTTTTCTGGATAAATTTTTAACGCCAATTGAAAAAATCTGGCAGCCTTCCGATTATCTTCCGGATCCTTCCAGCGAGAATTTCAAATACGATTTAGAAGAGATCCAGACTTTCGCAAGAGAAATGCCTTACGACCTTTTCGTAACCCTTATCGGCGACTGTATTACGGAAGAAGCTTTGCCTTCTTACGAATCATGGCTGATGGGAGTAGACGGCGTTGATCAGGAGCAAAAGGAGATCGGCTGGGCCAACTGGGTGAGAGCCTGGACGGCTGAAGAAAACCGTCACGGGGATCTTTTAAGCAAATACCTTTATCTGTGCGGAAGAGTGAACATGCGGGAAGTTGAGGTAACGACCCAGTATCTGATCAATGACGGTTTCGATCTGGGGACAAGTATGGATCCTTACCGTAACTTTGTATACACCAGCTTTCAGGAAACCGCTACCAATATCTCCCACAGGAGGGTAGGTACGCTGGCCAAGCAGTCCGGAAACGGAAAACTGGCTAAGATGTGCGGGGTAATTGCTGCCGACGAAGCCCGACACGCAAAAGCCTATAAACATTTTGTGGTGAAAATTTTAGAAATCGATCCTTCCGAAATGATCCTTGCCTTCGAAGATATGATGCGTAAAAAAATCGTAATGCCGGCCCACATGATGAGGCAGTCCGGGCAGAAAGCGGGAGAGCTTTGGGGACATTTCTCGGATGCGGCACAACGTTGTATGGTCTATACCGGGCAGGATTACATCAACATTATGAAAGAACTCCTGGATGAGTGGAAAATCGAGCACGTGAAGGGGCTGAATGAAAAAGCGGAAAAAGCGCAAGAATACCTGATGAAACTCCCAGCAAGGCTTCAGAAAATTACGGACCGGATTTCAACGCCGGATCTTCAGTTCCAGTTTAATTGGGTGAAGAGCTGATTTTAAAATATAATTAACTAAAAAGTTAGGAGTGCTGAGTATTTTAGCACTCTTTTATTTTTGTATCTTTGCATTTCAAAAATATTCAATATGATGAATAATAAGAAAATTGCCGTAGACTTTGATGGGACGATTGTTGACGACGCTTATCCGGCAATCGGCAAACCGAAAATTTTCGCCTTTGAAACTTTAAAGAGACTTCAGTCTGAAGGATACCGGCTGATTTTATGGACATACAGACACGGGAAAACCCTGGATGAAGCCGTAGAATTCTGTAAAAAAAACGGGATTGAATTTTATGCCGTTAATTCAAGCTTTGAAGGAGAGGTTTTTGATTCCGCTAGCCAGTCGAGAAAACTGGATGCAGACTGGTTTATCGACGACAGGAACCTGGGCGGTTTCCCGGGATGGGGTGAAATCTATAACATTATTCAGGACAGAATCGAATTCAGGGTAGAAGGAAAGGAAGTTCTGGCGTACTCCAAACTAAAAAAAGAAAAGAAAAAAGGATTGTTCTGGTAAGAATAATCTGATAATGTATCAGTGTAACAAAATACCTGTTTTTAATTCGTTATTGTTGCATTGCTAGATTTATAAATGGTTACATTATTTTATGATTCAGTTAAAAACAATAGACGAATTGCGTCTGATGAAGCAGAGTGCCCAATTGGTTTCCAGAACATTGGGAATGCTGGCGAAGGAAATTAAGCCGGGAATCACTACTCTGTATTTAGATAAATTAGCACACGACTTCATCAAAGATCATGGTGCGGAGCCTGCCTTCTTAGGATACGGAGGGTTTCCTTATTCCCTGTGTATTTCTCCGAACGAGCAGGTGGTACATGGTTTTCCGAACAAAGAAGAAATTAAGGAAGGGGATGTGCTTTCCGTTGACTGCGGGGCGATCTTAAACGGATTTGTGGGAGATCATGCGTATACTTTCGAGATCGGTGAAGTAAAGCCCGAAACCCAAAAACTGCTGAAAGTTGCCAAAGAATCTTTGTACAAAGGAATTGAGCAATGTGTAAGAGGAAAAAGGATCGGTGATATTTCACATGCGATTCAGGCACACTGCGAGAAAGAAGGATATGGGGTCGTAAGAGAACTTGTGGGCCACGGCGTAGGAAGGCAGATGCATGAAGACCCTCAGGTTCCCAACTACGGAAGACAGGGGAGCGGAAAGGTTATCAAGGACGGTCTCACGATCGCTATCGAACCGATGATCAACCTGGGTACCGAAAAAGTGAAATTCCATAATGACGGATGGACGGTGACCACCCTGGACAATCAGCCATCAGCCCATTTTGAGCATGATGTGGCTGTCATCAACGGAAAACCGGTTCTGCTTTCGACGTTCCAGTACGTTTATGATGCACTGGGAATCGTAAGCGATGAAGAAAAAGCGTTCCAACTGGATTTTTAAATGAAAAAAGTTACCAAACTTTTACTGAATAAAATTCCCCGCCCGGTGCTGATCAAAATAAGCATCTGGGCGCGGCCGCTTATTTACCAGTTTTTTAAAGGTGATAAGTTTGTTGATCCCATCGACGGAAAGTCATACAGGAAATTTCTCCCGTACGGCTATGGTAGCCAGAGGGAAAACGCCCTATCTCCGGGAACATTAAGTCTGGAAAGACATCGCCAGATGTGGCTTTATCTCCAGAACGAAACCGATTTCTTTATCAGGAATTATAAAGTTTTACACATCGCTCCCGAACAGGAATTTTTACGGAAATTTAAAAAGATGCGGAATCTCGATTATATTTCTGCCGATCTGTATTCTCCGATTGTGGATGTAAAAGCGGATATTCTGGATCTTCCTTTCGCCGACGAGAGCTTTGATGTGATCTTCTGCAACCATGTGTTGGAGCATATTGAAGACGATTCCAGGGCAATGAGTGAACTGTACAGGATCCTGAGACCGGGAGGCTGGGGAATCGTACAGGTTCCGATGAAAAACGCGCTGGAAAAGACCTATGAAGATTTTACCATCAAGGATCCGAAAGAACGCCAGAAGCATTTCGGACAGTACGACCACGTCCGCTGGTACGGAATGGATTACTTTGAACGCCTGAAAAAGGCAGGGTTTGAAACAGATGTCAACTTTTATTCGCAGACTTTTTCCGAAGAAGAAATCAAAAAATACGGACTCAGGAAAAATGAAATCCTTCCTGTTATCTATAAAAAATAAAAGAGATGCCTTCGATCTGAAGGCATCTCTTTTATTTTAATTTTGATGTAATAAAAGCTGAATGATACAAATCACTGTTATCTCCTGTTTAGTTTAAAGATATTGGCTTTACATCACGGGAATGCACAGTGTGAATACTCGTCTCCCTCCAATAGGTAAAAAAAATTCAAAAAATTTTTGGCGGTGTGCTTACAGGTGACTGTAATAGGCACTATCAGTATCTTTGGTGACTATTGTACTTAGTGAAAGTTCAGAAATATACATTATTTATTCTTTAATAAACTTCTGCGCCGGATATTTTCGGATTGAATAATATATGTTCCCTTTACCAGCCGGCTAACATCTATATTCAGCTTTGTATCCTCACTGTGGGCTTCCAGAACAATTCTTCCGGAAAGATCGGAAATTTTCACATCAGAACCTTTCAGTAATCCTTCCGGATTCAATTCATTTTTTTACTGGATTCGGGTAGATTGAAAACGGTTTTTTTAGGATGCTTTCATTCATCCCGAGAAATCCGGAATTGTTGTAAAAGATCTGGTTGCCGTTACCGGAATTGATAATGATAAGGGTTTTCAGCGTGCCGGAGGTAAGGATCTGGTAATTGAATACCGCTCCTGTTCCGGAATAAAAATAAAAATTACAGTTGGTCTGGTCATAGGCGTGTGCTGCTACGGCTTTGCTTCCGTTATAAAATCGCCATGGTACATCCGCCACCTTGTCTGGTGAAGCTGTCTGATGTCGCGGAAAAAGTAATCGTTGAGGCCGACGAATTATAATACCTGGATTGGAATTGATAACCCGTTCCTGAACTGGTAAATACAGAAGTGCCTGCAGGTACCTGCACCAGCGGACTGATGGTTGTCTGATTATTGATTACTATTTTGGAGATCTACCAGCTGTTGCTGAATAATTCCGGGCTCTGGGCACATAAGATGCCACCTGAAAACAGAAGAAATAAAATTTTTTCATGGATATAATTTTTCACAAATATATGATAAGAATAAAGAAAAACCGTTTTCAAAAAGTGAAAACGGCTTCGCTGTAAAGCATTTAACAAGATTAAATTACAGGCGAATTCGATGATATCTGTTTATTTTTCAGTATTTAAAAAAGAGTAGAGGAAAAATCAGTTGACAATCAAAACTCTCAGTAGTATCTTAAGCCAACATGCTTCCAACATCCGGCATTCCTCTTCCAGCCTTTTTTAACACAGTTTGTACTTCGAGTTCACGTTAAATTATAAATTAATGAGGCATATTTAATGTGAAGACACTGCTTTCAGCCCGATCACTGAGCCGATCAGTGTAATGATGAAAAAGATTCTCCAGAAAGTTACCGGGTCTTTAAAAAGGAAAATTCCCATCAGCGCCGTTCCTACGGCACCGATTCCCGTCCATACGGCGTAGGCCGTCCCGATCGGCAGGGTCTGGGTGGCTTTGATCAGCAGAAGCATGCTGACCGTCAGGGAAATCAGAAATCCGGCAAACCAGAAATACATGGCAGTTCCATGCGTTTCTTTTACTTTTCCGAGACAAGACGCAAAAGCGACCTCAAATAAACCCGCGATAACCAAGATGATCCAATTCATTTGTACTGATGTTTCTCAGGCAAAGTTCAGGATTTAAAAAGGATTAAAATTTTACAATTGTTAAAAAATAAAAGGCATCAGCATAAAATCCCTATACTTCCAAAGCCTTCTATTCTCTAACTCTCCAGCTCACTTAATCTCCGCCCGGATTCTGCTTAAGCTGACCTGTGCAATTCCCAGATAGGAAGCGATGTGTCCCAGCTGAACACGCTTCAGAAGGTCAGGCTTAGTACTCATCAGATCTTTATACCGTTCCAAAGCGGTTTTAAACTGTCTTGAAATAATCAGTTCCTCCGTTTTCACAAGCTCACGTTCAGCAAATTTCCGGCCCCAGTTGGCTATATGGATATCTTCGTTGTATAACTGTTTCAGATCCGCGGTTTTCAGCTTATACAATTCGCAGGGCTCGAGCAATTCTATGTTTTCGTAGCCCGGGTTGTTTTCCACGTAACTTTTCATAGAAACCACCGGTTCCCCTTCGCTTCCGAACCAGAACGTGATGTCTTTCTCTTCCGCAGAGGCATACGCACGGACAATCCCTTTTTTAATAAAATAAATAAACGGAACAAATTTCCCGGATTCCATCAGAGAGAAATTCTTGGGATAAGAAACTTCCTCAATGGATTCTTTCAGGCTGAGTTTGGACGAATCAGGAAGAGGGTAAATGCGGTCTAGGATTTCGTCAATGTTCATTTTTGTTTGGGTCATATCTCAAAAATATCGGTTTTCCCGCTTTCGGTAAAGCTAATATTCATCAATTTTAAAATTATTTTAAAAAATTATTAAAATAATTAAGGATAAACGTTTAACCAAAATTAGAACTAATGCTAAGGAGGCTGTTCATATTAAATTAACAATAAATTTAAATACAAAAAGGGTTTTTGGTTAAAGTGCAGATAATTAGTATTTTAAGTAAAGGGATGGCTTAATTTAAAAAAAGCGCGAAAGTACAATAAATTTCCTTTCCGTCCCAAAAAACAGGGCTATTGTTTTATATGCTTTTTATGAAATATTTTTGCTGTGAAAATAACTGTATGAAAAGAGCTTCCATTAAAGACATAGCCAGAATTGCCGGTGTTTCCGTGGCAACGGTATCCTATGTCCTGAACAAAAAAGAAGGAAGCCGCATCAGCAATACGACGAAAGAGAAAATTCTTGAAGTCGCCCGGTCCATTAATTATACCCCCAACAAAATTGCCAAGAGCTTAAAAATGAGCAAGAGTAAACTGATCGGTCTTATCGTTGCAGATATTTCCAATGATTTTTACTCGAACATTGCCCGTAACATTGAAGACGAGGCGATGAAGCTCGGTTACACGCTCCTGATCGGAAGCTGTGATGAAAATCCTGAAAAATTTAAAAAACTGACCGAACTTTTTTCGGAACAGCAGGTCGACGGGATGATCGTTGCCCCGGTCGTAGATTCCGATGATGCCATCAACAAACTGATCGCCGAAGAATATCCGATCGTGACCATCGACCGTTACCTGAAAAACGTAAGCCTCCCGGGGGTGATGATCAACAATGCAGAAATTTCGGCCCATATCTGTGACCAGCTTACTGAAAAGGGTTTTGATGAAATTATTTATGTAGGCTACGATACCGAACTTCCGCATCTGCTCGACAGGCAGGAAGGATTTGAAAAGAGAATTGCAAAATCAGATATTCCACTGAAAAGTGTTCTTATCGGCATCCAGAATATAACGGAAGAAGTAAATGAGAAGCTTAACAAAAGCATCGACCTGAAGAAAAGAACCGCCATTTACTTTTCCAGCAACAAACTGGGAATTGCCGGACTGAGATACCTGAACGACCATCAGATACAGGTTCCTGAACAGGTTTCCGTAATTGCATTCGATGAAACGGAAGCCTATCATCTGTTCCCGACCGATATCAATTTTGTGCAACAGCCGCTGATCGGCATGGCAAAAGAATCCGTAAAGCTCCTGGACAATCAGATCAATCATTATACACCCGATGGAGAAAGAATTACACTCCAGGCAAAATACATGGAACGCAATTCCGTACAATAAAAAAATTTAAATCTTTAATTAAACGTTTAACCTTATGATCAATAATAAAAAACCGTATGTCGTGTGTTTCGGGGAAGTGCTTTGGGATATTTTCCCCAAAGGTTCCAGAGCAGGGGGAGCGCCCTTCAATGCGGCCTACAACATCCATAAAATGGGTACCGATGTAAAAATGCTGAGCAGAATAGGAAATGATGAACTCGGTCACAAGCTGGAAGATCAGATCAAAAGCTGGGGCATCACCACGGAATATATCCAGATTGATGATGAGAAGCCGACCAGTACCGTGCTGGCAAAAATCGATCAGCATAATGAGGCAACCTACGAAATCATCAACCATGTAGCATGGGATTACATCGAGGTTCTTCCTGAACATAAAGAACTTGTTTCCAATGCAGAGGCGTTTGTTTTCGGAAGCCTTTCTGCCAGGAATGAAAAAACAAGGGATACCCTTCTTCAGTTGCTGGAATTTGCCAAGCTGAAAATTTTTGATGTGAATTTCAGGCCGCCTTTTATTGATGTTGAATTAATAAAAACCCTTTTGCATAAAGCCGATATCGTCAAGATGAATAAAGCGGAAATGCGGGAAATCATGGCCTATTTCGGGGAAGAGTACAGAAGCGAAGACGAAAGTGCGGCATTTATCCGGAATCATTTTAATATTAAGGAGATCGTTCTTACAAAAGGCAGCAAAGGCGCAAGATATTTTGTCGGAAGCAACAACTATGGGTTTGAGGCGGTCCCGATCACCATTGCAGATACGGTAGGAAGCGGAGACGCTTTTCTTTCAGGATTTATCTCAAAAAGAATTAAAGGTGCCGGTGCAGAGGAAATCATGAACCAGGCTATTTCCTTAGGCGCATTTATTACTTCCAAACCGGGAGCGTGCCCGGAATATGACCCATCTGAATTTAACAACTTTAAAATTCAGCATACCGTATAGCAACCGGAAGATCCGGTAAAAGACAAATTCAATTTTTTATCTTTCCCGCTTCATCCAAAAGCAGGGACAGATCGTCCTGTGCTTAACCGGACCCTTATTATCCCATACTCATTTATAATTTAATCTGTAAAAAACATACTTATGGAATCGGCAAAATTTACCGAAAAGAAGTACCTTGTCGTACTTGCTTTTGTAACTTCATTGTTTTTTTTCTGGGCCATCGCCCTTACGATGGGTGACGTTCTGAACAAGCATTTCCAGAATGTCCTGCATATTTCCAAATCCGAATCCGGGCTGGTTCAGCTTTCCATCTTCGGAGCTTATGCCCTGATGGGAATTCCTGCCGGGCTTTTTATGAAAAAGTTCGGGTATAAAATGGGCGTTATTTTGGGCCTTGCTTTGTTTGCAGCAGGATGTTTCCTGTTTGTTCCGGCGGCCAATACCGCTTCTTTTAATTTTTTCAGGGTTGCTCTCTTTATCCTTGCTTTGGGAATGGCGACTCTGGAAACCGTAGCACACCCGTTTGTAGCCTCGCTCGGTGACGAAAAAACGAGTGACCAGCGTGTCAACTTTGCCCAGTCTTTCAATGGACTGGGAGCGATTATGGGGCCTCTGCTGGGCGGATTTTTTATCTTCAGCGGTACCGGAGGAGACCAGTCTTTGGATTCCGTGAAAATTCTGTATACCTGGATCGGGATCGTGGTGGTGGTATTGGTGGTTATTTTCGCTTTTATCAAAGTTCCGGACCTGAAAGATCCGCATGCCGAAGAAACGGAAATGCTTGAACATGCTACAGGGGAGGCCCATCACCATGACCAGGTAAACACAAATGCACCGCTCTGGAAGCAGAGACATTTTGTATTTGCCGTGATCGCACAGTTTTTCAATATTGCGGCCCAAGGCGGTACATGGGCGTTCTTCATCAATTACGGGGTAGAAAAAATGCACCTTCAGGAAACACAGGCCTCTTATTATTTCTCGCTGAGCATGGCCATGATGATGGTCGGAAGATTCATCGGAACTTTCTTAATGAGATATATTGCTCCGAATAAAGTGCTGGCTATTTTCACGGCCTGTAACATTGTCCTTTGCTTAATTATTTCCCAGAGCTTCGGATGGGTTTCCTTTACCAGCCTGATCCTGCTTAATTTATTCCTGAGTGTGATGTATCCTACCATTTTCAGTTTGGGACTAAAGAAACTGGGCGGGAAAGTTCATCAGGCTTCTTCATTCCTTGTGATGGCGATGTTCGGCGGTGCGTTTTTCACTCCGATCATGGGTAAGATCGCCGAAACGGATGTTGCCCACGCCTACCTGTTGCCGATCATCTGTTATGCCATCATCATTTTATTTGCCGTTAAATTTTATAAGCCTAAAACTTTAAAGTAAACTTTAAATGATTAAAAATAAATATTTTAAAGGCTGCCTGCTTGTGCTGATGATGTTCAGCAAGGCAGCCTTGGCACAGATCGTCATTACCAACCAGAAGTTTTCATTCGGGACCACGGGGAGAATCGGGGCAGGCTATTCCCCGAATGCAGACGGCAGAACAGGTAGGCAATTGAATCTGAATAATCAGGGATCATTGGGCGGACGGATGGATCAGGGCGATTATGTGGACTTCTTGCCGGCTTTTCATTTCACGCCCGTGGTGGGCGACAGTGCTAAAAAGACAAAGATTGACATGCAGGCCAGGCTGAGCTTTTATTCAGGAGGAACTTTCCTGGGGAATGTAGATACCAAATCGAACCAGGGGATGATCGTGGCTTTACCGGAAGCATTTGTAGAAGCACGGAACATTATGGGCAGCGACTGGGATGTCTGGGCCGGCTCCCGATGGTTGCGTTTCGATGATGTGCATATTGCGGACTACTTTTATTTTGACGACCATTCGGCAACAGGCTGGGGCGTACGGCACAAGAACAGCCGTTTTTCCATGTTTTTCCCTGCAGCCATCGATACGGCCGCAAGCAACTCGACGCCGTATTCTTATACCAACGTCATCAGCGGAGGAAAAAACTTGATCTACAGGCAGCGGGAAGTTTTTGTGCTGGAACAGATTATTCCGTTTAAAAACAACAACCACAAGGTAAAACTGCTGGCTGAATTCCATACCGTAGACAAATCCGGGAAAAATTCTGTAGAGCA
>JAKOOG010000247.1 GCA_022701545.1 Weeksellaceae bacterium
AAAAAATAGTAAATCGCAATTAAAATAATTTGAAGAGTAAAATACTTTATTGTAACCTATGAAAAGGATTTTCAATATAGCGGGAAATCTGGGAATATATTTATGCTAATCTTTTTATCCGGCTGCAACAGAAGCCACCAGGAAGCTCAGCTGAAAATAGCTGCAAAAGCTGATACGACAAGAAAGCAGAATGAAAAACCTCCGGCAAATGAAAAATATTCCTGTGGGATCTGCTGAAGGACTTGTTTCTCAAGCAATATGGAAGCTTTAAAGAAATTCAGGGAAACATCGATAAGAACTGAAAATATTTCAAAGGATAAAATTACCATTGCAGTCTACGCAAAGGAAATGTCGTACCGGACCGGAGAATTGCGCGCCGTTGAAAATACGGTAGCGTAGCTGAAATTTATCCCCGAAACCAGATTATGTGGATTTAAAAAGGCTCAATCTGTTCAGCGGAAGGCAGATGTTTTCTGCAAAGAAATTACCGGCGAAATGGCATCTGAAATAAATGGTCAGCAGATTTTATTATCGCAATTTAAACCAAAAAATATTTTTCGATGAAAATTTATGGTATTTTTGAGCAGATAATCAAATTCAAAATTACGGTATGATCAGAAAAAAACTTTTTGCACTTTCGCTCATCGCTGGACTGGCTGCAGTTTCCTGCAGTAAAAATGAATCGAATCACACAAAAGCCAAACCGGAATCATCCGCTGTTTTATCCCCTGAAGATCGTGCTGAAGATCCGGTAAAAAATCAAAGTGCCGAAGAACCTGATGAAAATAAAGAAATTCCCGAAGAGACAAAACCGGATGCTAAGGTTTCCAAAAACTCAATAGAAGGTAAATTTGTAGCAGCTGCCTGCGATGGCGGGAGATTCTCTATTGAATTTAAAAATGCCGATGGCAAACCGGCCTTCAAAATTTTAGATAAAGGAAAAATAATCGCTGCAGGCAATGTTTCCACGGAAACTGATGAGAAAACCGGGGAAATTACAGAGATTGCCATGGGGGAAATCGGGGCCTTATACGAAGGCGATAAAATCATCATCCAGAATTACGGAAACGCCATGAACGAATTTGACCATTTTACCCAATGCGGCGACAAATACCTGGAATTTACCAAAAGCAAATAGACAGAAGGTAGATAATTAGCTGAGTTAATAAGAAGTTATTTAAATTTTAAAACAATATTTCGTAAATTAGGTTAAGCCAAAAACAGAAATAATATGACCATTCATTTTATCCTTTCCGGGGAAACGCTGGAAAGCATATCTGAAGAAATTCATCTCGAAAATCCGAAATACCTCAAAGAATTTCACAACGCCCACTGTGCAAGACAGGATGTTATCCAGGAAGTTCTCATTCCTGGAAAAAAGCTGATGATTCCCGATATCAGCAGGATCCGGGAATACAACAGCCGTAACGATGCACCCTTTAAACATCCTAAATTAAATCCGGAAATTCCCTTCCATCCTGAGAATTTCAGCAGCATATTTTCAGTGATCAATCAGGAAACAGAAGAGGACGGACTGGAAGAAAAAAGCAGTATGCTTACCTATACCGTTTCACTGAAATGGCTGCGGAAAGAAGAAAACGGCCACGTCTTTCAGATTTTTAAAAATAACTTTTCGGAAAGAAGCGGCAGCATGATGGCCGACCTTGCGGCAGAATCGATCCGCTCCCTGAATCCGGTTGAGGTAAAGACAGATCTTAAAGGGAATGTCCTGCAGGTGTCATTACCGGAAGAAACCCTCAGAAATTTCGGAAAGATCAAAGAAAGGCTCACCGATCTTTTTCCGGATCATTACGCAAAAACTTATCTTGATGAATTTGAGACGGCGGTTCTCGACCAGCGTCTGTTCAGCAGCAGGATGAAAGAAGATGTTTTTATTAAAACCTATTTTGCGGCCTTACGAAACCGCTTTGAAAATGGGAGATCATTTCTTAATCAGTCGGTCGGTGAAGAAAACATTCAGATAAATCTTCAGCAGCGGTTGGAAAGTCCGGATTATGATCAGGAAATGGTTTTGATTCAGGATTCGGACCCGGGAGAAACAGATAAAAATTTCACTGGAAAATATAGGCTGTATTCAGATTCCGGGATGGTCAGGGAAATTGAAATCCGTTATGCTATTTCCCTTTTCGGTATTAACAACAGTACTTTTTTTTCACTCAAAAAGCTTTATTAACTTATTTGTTATCAAATACATGTTAAGTATTTGTTAAATCCAATATCGTAGAATTACGACACCAAATCGTAGAATTACGACAAAATTTAAAATTGGGATTTAAAAATTTTCAAAAAAAAAATTGCCGTTTTATCTTTGTGTAACAATCACTGAATCACAAAATATTATTAACGATTAAATTTACAAATCATGGCAGCAAATTCAAGAGGAATCTTAAAATTCAACGGGGGCGAAGGCCAAAAATTATTAAAACTGAATTACAGTGTATCAAGATCTACGGACGTTTCCGGCAGAGTAGCTTCAGACCCATCGAATGCACTGATAAAACTTACCGTGGAAGCTACTGAGAAATCAGACATCCTGGAAAGTTTACTGAATGGTAAATACAAGCCTACAAAAGGGGAAGTTACCTTCAATAAATCCCATGAAGAAGGTACGCTGATTACCCTTACCTGGGAAAACGGTTATGTAATCCAGCACGAAGTGGATTTCGACGCGGTAGATGACAACAGCATGCTGATCAGCTTTGTGGTAAGTGCAGAAACCATCAACTACGGTAATTCGGCTTTCGACGGTCTTTGGCCATCAGTATAAAAAGAGTGTGTATAAATACATTGTATAAAAAAAGACTGTCCCTGTAAGACGGTCTTTTTTTAACCTTACCGATAAAAATATGATATGCACTGGATAATATTGGTATGTCACATTCTCAAGACATATTTTTATATTTTGTGAAAAATCAATATCTTAGTAAACAGTAAAGTTCAGTCGGTTATGGATTGATTTTTGCTTCATTTCAGCGGATACAGCCGATGAATACACCAACATCACACAGAATATTAATTTGAGAAAAATACATAATGGGAGTACTAGTAACCAACGAGACGGTAAAACAGCTTTTTCATATTGCACAGTCGATCGCGAAGGAAAATTATAACGCGTCTTATGGCGCGCCGCATGTCCTGCAGGCTTTAATGCATAAGGACATCGGGCTTAATGAATTCCTTAAAAGCATCGGTAAAGATCCGGGATATTTTTACGAATGGGCAGACGTTCGTATAGAAGATTATCCTAAAACCACACATTTGCCCGATGAGGTAAGGGAAGATGAAGTAGTGGATCAGATCGTGGAGGAAGCAGATGATATCCGGTTGAAGCTCGGATTGGATGAAATTACCCCGGTATGCATACTGACAGCGATTGTAAAACCGCAGGTTGCCTTTACTTTGCAGCAGCTGAAATCACTGCCGCTGAGAGAGCATGAGGTTTTTAACTTATACAGGAAAGACACACCGTACGAAAATTCCGGAAATGAAGAATTTTCCTCCATCTTTTCAAATGGGTCCGAGTATTCGGATAATTCTTTTCCCTCGATTAAAAGCTATTGCGTAGACCGCACCGCACAGGCCAGAAAGGGCGAGATTGAAAATATTATCGGAAGAGATAAAGAGCTGAGAATGCTCGTTGAAATTTTATGCAGAAGAAGCAAACCGAACGTTATCATTATCGGTGAGCCCGGAGTGGGAAAAACAGCATTGGTGGAAGGTTTTGCCATAGAAATTACAAAAGGGAATGTTCCCGATATGCTTAAAAACGGGACCCTGCTGGAGCTGGATACCGGAGCTTTACTCGCCGGAACTTCCTATAAAGGTGAAATTGAAGACCGTCTGAAAAAAGTAATCAATGAATGTAAGAAGATTGAAAAAGCCATTCTTTTCATTGATGAAATCCATACCCTGCTGGATCCGAAAGGAAGCATCGGAAATGTAGCGAATCTGCTGAAACCCGAGTTGGCAAGAGGGGAAATTACCGTCATCGGAGCAACTACCCAGGAAGAATACAGAAAGATCATCGAACCGGAACAGGCCTTTAACCGCCGCTTTGAAGTGCTGACTGTAAATGAACCGGATGAAAAAACCTGTGTTAAGATGATTGATGTCCTTCTGGACGGCTACAAAAAACACCACGGCATTGAAGTGGAAAAAAGTGCCCTTCCCGAATGTGTAAGGCTTGCTAAAAGATATGCTAAAGGAAAAAAGCTTCCCGATGCAGCCATCGACCTGCTGGACCGTACCATGGCCGCCATCAAAATGCTGGACGAACTTTCCGAAAAAGAGCTGGAAAGCTGGAAGACAAGCTACGATGAAATCCTGAAAGAAGAATTTCTCGAAGAAAAGGATAAGGCCGATGAACTGATCTGGACCTACAACCTCCTGAGGGATAAGATCAGCCCGATTTTATGGGGATCGTTAAGTGAGCAGCCGCAGATCGACAATTCGATGCCTGTCGAACATATTCAGAAAATCATTGAAGATACGTATGCGGAACTTTTACAGCACGCTTCCGTAAAAAGAGAAAAAGTAGACCGTCTGGAACTGGCAGCAGTAATGGCCGCTAAAACGAATATCCCGATCGGAAAAATCCAGGCGCAGGAAAAAGAAAAGCTCCTGAATATGGAACCGCTCTTAATGAATAGGGTAGTTGGCCAGGATCATGCGTTAAAAATCCTTTCGGATGCGATTGTTGAAAACCGAAGCGGCCTGAATAAGCCGGGACAGCCGATAGGATCCTTTTTCCTTTTGGGACCTACCGGAACAGGGAAAACCGAATTGGCCAAATCGATGGCAGAATTGCTGTTCAACGATGAAAAAGCAATGGTGCGATTTGATATGTCGGAATTTAAAGAAGAACATTCCGCGGCCCTTTTATACGGGGCGCCTCCGGGATATGTAGGATATGAAGAAGGCGGAATGCTGGTGAATAAAATTAGGCAGCAGCCCTATACCGTAGTTTTGTTCGATGAAATTGAAAAGGCCCATCACTCCGTATTCGATGTATTTCTGCAGATCATGGACGAAGGAAAAGTTCATGATAAGCTTGGAAAAGAAGGTGATTTCAGCAATGCGCTGATTTTATTTACCTCAAACATCGGAAGCGAAGAAATCGTAAAGCAGTTTGAAGAAGGGAAAATCCCGGAATCCAGCTCTTTAATGCAGATCATGTCGAATTCGGGACGGTTCAGACCGGAATTCCTGGCAAGGATAACCGAAATCATCCCATTTGCACCGATCACGGAATCTATTGCAGAACGGATTTTCAATATTCAGCTTAAATCATTGCACGCTTCTCTGACGAGACTTGGAATGAGCCTTAAAATCACTGATGAAGCTGTGAAAAGCCTGGCTTTGGGCGGATTCAGCAGCAAATACGGGGCAAGGCAGATTTCCGGAGTGATCCGTTCCCAGCTGGCACGGCCGATCTCCAAAATGATTGTAAGGGAAGAAGTGAAGCCGGGACATACGGTCCATGTAGACTGGAATTCCGAAGAGGAAAAACTCGATTGGAAAGTAGATTGATTTTACATAACGGCAGAACCTTTATCATTTAATTATAAAAAATGAAAACTAATCTCAAAAATATCTTACTGACCGCCATGTTTCTGATGGTTTCGCAGGTTGCCGATGCCCAGTTTCTTGCTGCTTCCGATACTTCGGAAAGCAGCGTGAAAAGATACCGAAGCATCATCAGTGCGAACAGGGAAATTGTAGATTTTATTGAGTACTCTCTGGTTCAGAAAGGATTGCCGAGACATTTGAGGAACCTGGCCCTGATTGAATCCCATTTCAACAGGAATATTACTTCCGGAGCCGGTGCAGTAGGCGTGTGGCAGTTTATGACCGCACATGCCAACCAATATGGCCTGACGGAACAAAACAGGAACGACCTTTATAAAAGCACCAAAACCGCTACCGTCTCTTTAGCCAGTCTGTACAAAAAATATAACAATTGGATAACGGTAGTGGCCGCCTACAATTGTGGTGAAGGAAATATTGCCAAAGCCATGGCTGCCGCTAATTCTTCACAATATCACGTATTTTATAAATTTTTGCCCGAAGAAACCATCAACCACGTTAAAAAATACCTGAATGCCTGTTATGCCACCGGAGAACTTCAGGCAGTGCTGAGCAATTATAATTCATCCAGAATGAATACCGTGTTCTTGGTGAAAGGAGGAAGCGGAAAAGACAATTCCCAATTAGCCGAAACCGATATCAATGCAGGCTTTAATCTGAATATTATTGCAGACGAACTCGATGTGGACATGGAAAAACTTCTTTCCTGGAATCCCGGAATCAGTGATGAGCTGAAGCAGAAAGGCCAGAGCACCTTGTATCTGCCGACCGATCTGATGCCCGATTTCTTATTGAGAAAGACTAAAATCCTTTCCAGATCCGTTAAAGAATCAAATACACCAACCACCAGGCAGTAGAGCCTGTTGAGAAATCATGTTTAACCTATCCAAATCACAGGAAATATGAAAACAGAATCACAAGATATATTGAACAGTCCTTCGTTTCGTCCGTCACAGAATGCCGACGGCGTTTCCCAGAACCATCATGCAGGAATCAACAGGCTGGTAAAGCTTTCCCTGGTTATTGAAGGAAAAGTGATCCGGTACTACAAGCATTTTAAGCTTACTCAAAGTGCAAAACGCCATCACGAATTCAGTGTTACGCTGGCCCATGATGCGTTGGGCGAACGGCAGACCCATACGTTGGAGGAAGCCAATAAATTTCTGGGCAAACGCCTGACCGCCGTAATTTCTTATAAAGATATCGACAACAGCCCCGAAAGAACTTTTGTAGGTGTTATTACGGGAGTAGGTTTCAGTCAGGAAAAAATGAGCCTCGGAAATATCGTACTAACCGGATACAGCCCGACCATTCTGCTGGACGGTGCGCCGCATATTCAGAGCTTTGGAGGCGCCTCGCCGGTCAATATGGGCATTATTGCTAATGAAGTGATCAAGCAGGGGATTGATATCAGCCGTTTTGATATCAGGGTGGATACCAATGATTATTCACAGATTATGTACAGCAGCCAGTATGATGAAACCCATTACAACTATCTGGCACGAATGGCTGAAGCGTATGGCGAGCAGTTTTATTATGATGGCGAAGTCCTGCATTTCGGGAAGTTGCCGCCTCAGAATAAGCCTATCAAATTAACTTACGGAAGCAGTGCCAACGATATCCGGGTAGAATTAAAAGCTGTCCATACAAAACCGCAGTTTTACGGCTATAACAGCAGCAAAAATGAGAAATTAACGTCCGGTGAGACACCGATCCAACATGTGAGCGATCTGGCAAAGACAGCCTATTCCCACAATGAAAAAATATATAAAACACCGGCTTTACAGATAGCCCCCATTAAAGCTTCCACGCATCTTGACGTTGAGTATTCGCAGAGAAGTACTGCGGGAAGTGAAGCGGTGAATGTGTTTTCCTTATCCGGAAATACTACGGTTCCGTTTTTACATCCGGGCTGCGTCGTGGATGTTCAGATGAGGAAAGTAGACAGCAATGAATCGGACTACTTCACCAGGATCATGGTGACGGAAATCTCCCACGAAATCGATACCATTGGGCACTATACCGGAAGTTTTGAGGGAATTGCTTCAGATACCGGGTTTATGCCGAAACCGGAATTTAGAATTCCGAAAGCCGAACCGCAGATTGCAACGGTGGTTTCCAATGCGGATCCGGAAGGGCAGGGAAGAGTACAGGTACGGTTTGACTGGCAAACGAACGATTCTACCCCTTTCATCAGAATGATGAGCCCGGACGCAGGCGGGACGGACCAGATTACCCAAAACCGGGGCTATGTGGCAATTCCTGAAGTCGGAGACCAGGTCATGGTGAATTTTGTACACAGCCATCCGGACAGGCCTTTCGTGATGGGAGGAATGTTCCACGGCGGAGTTGGCTTAGGAGGCGGTGTGGACAACAGGGTAAAATCCATCCAGACCCGAAGCGGTCACCGGGTTGTTTTTACCGAAGACGAAAGCATCATCATCACCGATAAATCAGGCAATGAGATTCACCTGGATACCACCGGAAGCAATATTACCATTACAGCTCCGGAAACCATGACGCTCAATTGCAAGAATATGAACATCAACGTCGGGATGAATATGACCACGACGGTCGGAATGAATAAATCCGATACGATTATGGTGAACCATACGGAAAGCGTAGGCTCCATGAAATACCTTTCCACCGGTGCCGACTTCATGACCAATGTGGTGGGAAGAATGAGCCATTACGTGAAAGGCGATATGGAAGTGTACGGCGAAAAAGAACACAAACTCACTTCCATGAAAGGGGTTGAAATCAACAGCGAAGGAAAAGTAGAACACCACGCAGAGAAAGAAGTTCAGAACAACAGTGGCGAGAAATCCAAAAATCACTAATTGAGCCATGAGCATCGAATATATCGTAGAAGGCAAGGCCGTGATCCGTACCAGCGGAGATTATAAAACCTTTGCCAAAGAAGAAATCATCCACAACAGTGCCGTCTCCGTGGAGCAGAAAGGTAATGATACCGGCGTCAGCTATAATCCCGCTGAAAAGATCAATCCCAATGACAAACCCGTCAATACCATTGATGTGACTCTGAATCTTTTTTTTGATGGTACCCTTAATAATAAGACAAATACCACAGCCGGTAAACAACAGGCTCCGCCTAAAGGGAGCTATGCAAATGATTTTAGCAATGTAGCAAAAGGCTATAACGCTATTGATCCCAATGCCCAGAACCAGGTGGCTTATTATGTAGAAGGAATCGGTACTGTAGATCAGAAGTCTGATAATGATACTTTGGGATTACCGGTACGCGGAGCAGGGATGGGACTCAATGAAAGAGGAGTAAAAGCAAAAGCTACCAAAGGATGTGTAAAAGGAGCAGAAGCGGTCCAGCGGAAATTTCCGGGTAAGAAAATCGATGTACTTACAGTAAATGTTTACGGATTCAGCAGAGGGGCTGCGGCAGCCCGTCATTTTCTGCATATTGCCGGAACGGTGGCCAAATCACAGATTATTTCAGATAAACAGATTATGGTATATCCGCCTGAATTCTATGAAAAATCGGATGCTGAGCCAATGCCTTCGCAATATATTATCGTTAATGATCCCGACTCACCTTTACTGAAATACGGTTATTTCGGAGCCTGCCTCATTAATGAGAAAGTGGAAGCAAAAACGGTACGGTTCAATTTTGTAGGATTATATGATACCGTAGCTTCCTATGGAGTGAACCATAAAGGGACATCCTTATTGGGATTCAGCATTATTGATGACGATTCCAAGCAGCTTGGACTGAATGCCGTAAGGAATGCTTCTTTTGTATTGCAGCTGGCTTCTTCTGATGAGTACCGTGATAATTTCAGCCTCACCAATATCGACAGTGCCGGAATTCGTGGATTACAGCTTACGTTACCCGGGGTACATTCCGATATTGGCGGCGGATATGTAAATAACGATCCTGAGGATGTGTTGCTGTATGCGGAAGTAAACAGTGACAGCGAATGCAAAAAATTCAGGGAAATTTTGATCGAGGAGGGATGGTTTAATCCTGGAGAAATTACGATTGAGTCTAAGGTAATTCCGTCACGGGCCACTCTTATAAAATATGAGCTTTGGGGAAAAAGGAAAAAAGTTTTAAACGAATATGATAAAGTTTCCCTGGAACATATGTTTTACTATTCCAAACAATTTAATGTGGTATATGATAACGGCTTGATGGGAGATTATAAGATTAAGGATGGTTTTATTCAGGAAATCAACAATAAGCTCACTACAGCATATATTGCTCCTTGCAACAATACAAGAAATCAATATGTGAATGATTATAATGCCGGAAAGCATCCTTCAGCAGGAGAATATATCAGCAAAGTAAACGGATATTCCTATTTAGATTCGGAAATCGATATTAAAAAACTGAGAAACCTGTATCTGCACTGGTCTGCCAATCTGGATTCTTTTGGAATGAGTCCGCGGGTATCTGGACCAAAACCTGCCGCAGAACGTAAAAGATATATATTGAATGGATAAATGGAAAATTTTTCTGGTTGCACTGGGAATGCTCCAGCTTGTAAACTGTCAGGATATGAAGAAAAAAGAAATGCCTATGCCCAGTTATGATGTACAGATCTCACATCCGTGGAACAACTATATGATTACTCCGGTAGAAGATAAAATTATTACTTTGGAAGGGGTTGCTTCGCATCTGCCCTATGGAAGTTCATCCGGAACCTGGGGTGACTCCGGGAAAGGGTTTTCAGAACAGGCAGGAACACCGGTAGGGGCGGATATTGTGTATTTTTCAAGGTATGAAGATCAATTTTATCATCTGAAAGCGGATTTTCCAAAAGATAAAGTATTGTCTATGGTTCAAAGAGCCTATTCCAATAATGAATCCGATTCTTCCAGCGAGCCTTTGAAAGAATTCATAAGCATTAAAGATGAACCGGATTATTATGAGAAGTATAATAAATTCGGAAAATCCTATTATAAATTTGCAACCCTTGTTTTCGGATTTGCTCCTAAAGGAATGGTTGTTGTCTGGTTCCGTTACGGTTATGTATCGGTACAACTGGGAGAATTCCAGGCTGAGGTGGTAAAAGATGATAAAAAATATGCCGATAAAATGTTTGCCGACATCTCGCAGACAAGAGAAGAAATCAGGCAGCGCATGTTTATGCCGGATGCTTCGCCTCAGAAATGGAAAGATTATCAGAAAAGGTATTCCTGGGCACCTTACATCAGTTCAGAAAATAAAGCTTTCCGCTTATTCAGGACCCAATCCGAATATTACAACGGGGAAACGGAAATTATGCTCCGGCCATGGGGAACCAAGCCACCGGTGAAGGAACGGGCCATTCCAAAAGAGATGTCTTTCTTCTGGGAAACCGGAAAAGGAGAAGCTTTTGAAGGACGTGCATTTTTCAGCTGGGAAAAAGTAAATCAGCAGTTTGAAAAAGCCGGAAAAGATTTTAAGCTTGATTTTAAAATAGCTCCGGATAACAACAGTATGCAAATCATGATTAACAATCAGCCGGTCGAAGTAGACAGCACAAGGATTTACAAAAGTGATTTTAAGTTTAAAGAGTCTTATAAATAGTAATCTGATGCATTTAATAATTGATAGATGAATTCTTCTAAAACTTTAACAGAAAAGTATTTTAAATAATTAACATCCTGAAATAAAATAATAATCCGGAAAGACGAGCTTCCGGATTTTTTTATTCTCCCAATATGTTAATAATTATTAAAAATATCTTAAATCGATCTTAATATTTCTCTTATTTGTGTAAAATACAATCGATATTTAAGGCTTGTTTTTATATTTAAATTTTTGATAATCAAATTTTTATATTCATATTTATTTCTAATATCGTAGAATTACGACATCAAATCGTAGAACTACTACAAAAGATGAATTTGTACTTTAATTATTTTCATGTTAAAAATAAGAGGTCTATCTTTGACTCAACAAATCAACCAAATCACAAAATATTAACGATTAAAATTTACCATCATGGCAGCAAATTCAAGAGGAATCTTAAAATTCAACGGCGGAGAAGGACAGAAATTATTAAAGCTGAACTACAGCGTATCAAGATCTACGGACGTTTCCGGTAGAGTCGCTTCAGATCCTTCCAATGCACTGATCAAGCTTACAGTAGAAGCTACTGAAAAATCAGATATACTGGAAAGTTTACTGAACGGAAAATACAAACCGACCACAGGTGAAATTACCTTCAACAAATCCCATGAAGAAGGTACCCTGATTACCCTGACATGGAATAACGGATACGTAATCCAGCACGAAGTGGATTTCGACGCAGTAGACGAAAACAGCATGTTGATAAGCTTTATCGTAAGTGCCGAAACCATCGATTACGGAACATCCAATTACCAGGGTCTATGGCCGGGAGGAAGTAGCAACTAAAACCGACAATCATCTTAGTAAAATAAAATTGGTTACAGAATAGCATAGCTCAACAGAGTAGCTATTCTGTTTTTTTTTAATCATATTATTCATTATTTCAGTTTGATCTCTTGCAGGTGATCGGTATTGAATTAATAAAAATTTATCCGATCCTTTTTCGAATAAATTTTAGCAGTAAATAAAACACATCGAATCAATTAAAATTATAAGGCATGTTTAAGGATGGCAACAATCCGGAAATTCCCTCTCCTTTAGAAAAATCTTCTTTTACTACACCGGTAGGACGGATACAGGAGGTAACCGCTGATCAGGCGGTAAATAAGGCTACAGAAAAAATTCAGGAAAATACAGGCGGGACGGTTCATAAGACCGCACAGAAACTGATGCCGGCAGGGACTTACACCGGAGCCGTTGCAGGAAATTCCGGAATGCTGATGAACCAAAAGCTGCAGCCCAATACACCTGATTTAATAGAAAATAAAGTCTGGTCCCAACAGCCTACTTCGAAAATACATAATGCAAAGGCCATTCCCGAAAGCCAGATCCAGGGCATCAACCGTGTCGTTAGATTGGATATTGTAGTGGAAGGAAAAACGATTAGTCATTTCAAACATTTTCAGTTAAAACAGAGTGCCACTAAACATCATGAATTCACCTTGATGCTGGCTCACGATTCCCTGGGAAATGCAGAAAACCATAATCTTGAAGAAGCCCAGAATTTCTTAGGCAAAAGAATCACGGTTATCTTTAAATACAAAGACGTTGAAGAAGGTCCCGAAAGAAGTTTTGTGGGGGTAATTACGGAAGTGGGATTCAGCCAGGAAAAAGGAAATCTCGGAAATATTGTCCTGACAGGCGGCAGCCCGACCATTCTTCTGGATGCGGCTCCTCATATTCAGAGTTTCGGAGGTGCACAGGAAATCAGCCTGAACAGTATTGCCGATCAGGTGATTAAAGAAGGGCTCGGACAAGGGAAATTTGATTTCAGAGTCGATGCACGGCACGGCAATGTTTCCTACAGTTCACAATATGAAGAAACCCATTACAATTATTTGGCCCGGATGGCAGAAGCTTATGGCGAACAGTTTTACTATGATGGTGAAGTCCTGCATTTCGGAAAGCTTCCACCGCAGGAAAAACCGGTTAAGCTTATCTACGGAAGCAGTGTAAATGATGTGAAAATCAGGATGAAGGCACAGCATGTCAATCCAAGCTTTTATGGTTATAACAGCAGCAAAAATGAGAAGTTAAATACCGGAAGCTCAAAAATTACCCATGCTTCGGACATTGCCAGAAGAGCATACGAAATTTCGGGAAGAACATTTACTACCCCGTCACTGAGGGTAGCCCCCATAAAAGCATCTTCATTCATTGATGTTGATGCATCACAAAAGGGAACGGCAGGAAGCCGGGCTTCGGAAGTTTTTTTTACATCAGGAACAACTACGGTTCCTTTTCTGTACCCAGGTTGTCCGGTAGATCTAGAAATGAGAAAATCGGAAACAAACGATACCTCCTATTTTACCAAAATCCTGATGACGGAAGTCTGCCATGAAGTAGATGCCCGCGGCTATTATACCGGGACCTTTGAAGCGATTGCCGCAGACTGCGAGTATATTCCGCGTCCCGAATTTGAAATTCCGAGGGCCGAACCCCAGTTTGCAAAAGTGATTTCCAATACCGACCCGCTGAATCAGGGAAGAGTCCAGGTTCAGTTCGACTGGCAAAACGGGTCTTTAACCACAGAATTTATCCGTGTGATGACCCCTGATGCGGGAGCCAGCGACAAAGTGAGTAAAAACAGGGGATTCATGGCGATTCCCGAAGTCGGTGACCAGGTAATTGTCAATTTCGTACACCAGCATCCCGACCGGCCGTTCGTTATGGGCGGAATGTTCCATGGCCAGGCAGGTGCAGGCGGCGGGTCCGGAAACAACATTAAAAGCCTGAGCAGCCGGAGCGGCAATAAGCTGGAGCTCAATGACGGCGAAGGCTCGGTATTCCTTACCGATCAGGGTGGTGCCAATATGAAATTTGACGGGGCGGGCAATGTTATTCACAATGCTAATAATGACAGTACCAAAACCGTAGGGAACAATAAAACGGATAAGGTTGGAAATAACAAAAAGCTGGAAGTCGGCTGCGATCATATCGCGGATGTAGGTAATACCCATAAAGTTGAAGTAGGAAAAGGACAAAGTGTTTTCACCATGGATAACACCGGAACCATTGATCTTACCGGTGTTAAACAGATCAAGTTAAAGGTGGGCAGCAGTGAAATTATTATTACTCCTGAAAAAATTTCTATTACAAGTACAGAAGTAAATATTGAGGCAGGCAGCGCTACCGCAAATTTTAAAAACAATACCAAGATAACCGGCGGGCAGGTAGATATTAATTAATACGATGGATTTTATAAAGTACAAGATAGAGAAAGGGGATACACTGGAGAGTATTGCTGAAAAGTTTAATAAAACAGTGAATGAGCTTTTGAATTTCCATAACAGTAATTCTGTTTTAACCCAGCAGATGAATAGTGAACATATTCCTATCCACATTGATACAATTTTGATAAACTCTAATTATGAAAAATTAAAAAGTATACATGCATACAGGATAATCTCTGAAAACGAATATTTTAATTTTAAAAATCTGGTTTATTCTACCATCAATGAGATTACCATTGAGATTGAAGAACTAGCTGATCATAAATATTTTCTTAGCCAGAAATCAAAGGTGGTTAAATGCAGTTCACCTCATTACGATAATTATCTGGTTTTATTATCACTCTTAGACCAGCCTTTTGAAGATATCGTATTAATTACTGATGATTCCGGGAGAATAAGAAGGATTGAAAACCAAAATGAAATTAAGGAAAAATGGAATACTGTTAAAAAAAATCTGGCTGAAAGTACTGATGATAAGGAAGTGGTAAACAGATTAATAAAGGATGGTGACTCGGTGTATACAAATTCATTACCTCACATTTTGGCAAACATTCAATATAATTTGCTTTATCCGGGTAATTTTAATTTAAACAATGTAGGCAAAATAAGTGAAGGCTTTTCAACCAAACTTTATTCTTCATTATTTTCAGGATCAAAAGTTTTGTTAACATTTAAAAATCGAGTGGTTGAAAAAAATGGTGATAGTGTAATTGCTGAAAATAAATCGTTTTTGGAAAAAGAAAATATAAAAATATTAGGTGAACTTTATAATGTGTCTTACAGAGAATTACTGGGACCTAATTTTAATTATAACTTTAGTTTGAACTCAAATTATAATCTTAAAGATAACATTATTGTAAACTGCACCGCTGATTTTACAGAAAATATTAATGATACAATAGTGGCAAAATCCAGATACCAAATTAATAAAATATAAAATTATGGGTAATTTATATGTTCCTGACGGATCATGGCTGGTGTGTTCTTCGGGAATGAAAAAACAACAGATCAAAGTAACAAGCCAGGCAACCATAAAAACTCAGAATAAAAATTTGGCCACCATTGAAGACAGGACGGGAGGAAACTTTATTTGTTCTAAGATGGTGATTGCCGGAGCACTTATAGGAGCAGCCGTGGGAGCCGCCATATTTTTTACCGGAGGCGCGGCAGGGGTTGCGCTGGGTGCATTAATGGCAGCTGGAGCAGCTGGAGGTGCGGCGGCGGGTCTTGCCTCTGCGATAACCTATCCGATATGTGCAATGACTACACTGATGTATGACTGGGCGCCTGTTCACCAGAATGTCCACTTTGAAGGTAAAAAAGCCTTAATTGGCAGTTCTAAACTTGATTGCCTTTTTGGAGGTAAAATATTTATCACTTTTTCCGCAGAATATGCGGATTCTATCGTCAATAAAAATAGAGTTGATACCCTTAGGGATACCGTTGTTATTATTGGATTTTCTTACTTCGGAGGAAATTTGGTGCAGGGAGTTTATCAGGGAGGGGCTGCTTTGTTCAGTGCATTGAAAGCTAAAAATTGGATAAGTTTAATCCAGGCTACTTCTGTAGTAGGGCTAAACTATGGAGCCGGAAAATTATACGATATGGGGAAAGAGGTAACGGGTATGGGAAATGTAATTAATCCTGAAAATGTATCGTCTTCGGGGACATCCACTTATGATTATCTAAGTTCTCCGGAAGGAGGGCTCTGGGGAGGCGGGGCAGAAATTGAAAATGTAAATACCCAGATTTCCCAATCCTCTGTAACACAAAATACTTCCGTTTCCCAGAATAGAACCACTATCATAACACCCAACGGGCAGGTTATATTACCAAGTACAACCATACAGCAGACGACAACAGGATCACAACGTATTTATTCGGCAACAGGCAGTGAAGCAGGCCCCCGAACAACCAATATTAACATCAATTCCTCATCATCTTCAACAACAGCCTATCATTCCCCCACTATTACAGAAATTAATAATACAAGAACAAATTCCAACCTTAATATTCAGACCAATCTTCCTGATCATCTGAAATCTACAATAGGGAAAGGACTTATAGAAAATGTAATAAAGGATGTCGGGGATTTTATAACATTTAATTTAATGGCGCATTATGGAGAAGACGAAATAATGCAGAGCTTAATAAATGACGAATTAAAGGCAAGACAAGGAATTAAAGTGAGAGAACATGAGTTTTAATATAAGCCCGAGGATAATTATAATAGTTTCAATTATAGGAATATTATATATTCCGGCGAAGCTGATGATTCTTAAAAACAGCCTGATCCCGATAAAAGGTTTGGTAATGGAGGTTACGAAATCATCTACCAGAATTCCCTTTTATAAATTTCGTCTTTCTAACCATTCAAATCTGTTTTATAATTCAGGTACAGGGGTTTTGTATAAGTTAAAAAATGATAAGGAAATATTATATACAAGTATAAACAAGGAAATTCATTTTTTTATCAGTAAAGCGGATGTTTCCCGGCTTGAAGAAGGAAAAGACGTCAAGTACATCGGGCTTCAGCAGAAAAACGTTTTAATAGATCTGTTTTACTATAAATTTTCTCAGCTGGGCAAACTTCCTTTCTTTATTTTTTGTATATTAATGATGTGCTTAAATACCTATGGAATCTACACTTTTAAAATAAGGATTTTCGAATTTCTGATTATCTTGTATCTGGTCTATGGCATTCTAATTTTAGTATTATGAGAAAAATATCGGCAGTAATCGGGGTGTTTATACTCCTGGCTTTTATGTTTTATACCTTTTTATATAAACGGGATGATGAGAAACTTCTTGAACAAGGAATTGAGTATTACAATGAAAGAAAATACGCCGAAGCATTACCTTATTTTGAAAGGGCAGAACAGCTTGATAATGCAGATGCTTTAAAATATGCCGGAACGATATATTTGCAAACCGGTAATCCTCAGCAGGCTATTCCTAAACTGGAAAAGTATGTGAAGACAATGGATGTAAGCAAGGAGGATTATAAATTTGTATTAAACGATTTAGGAGTTGCTTATTTTAAAGTTAACGACGTAAATAATGCCAGGAAATATTGGAAAAAAGCGGCTGAACTAGGAAATACAACAAGTGCTGATAATCTGAAAGAATTGGAAAAAAACAAGTAGTTTGTATTGATAAATAAGTTGAATTTTTCATTCTATTTGATATCACTTCAAAAACGTTAATAAATGTTATAATATTCCGGACCAAAAAGAAATTCCGTATCTTTAGTTTACTTAAACTAAATCAAACTTAAAAGTATGGAAGCCTACAATTTTGAAACGGCCATCAAGCCCTTTTTCTGGGTAGCCTCAGACAAGACTTTTTCAGTATGTTTAAACGCCGGAACCTACAAGCCCGAAATTTTCGAGTGGCGGAAAGATGAAGGTTTCGAAGGCAACGGATACGACTGGGCCTCGCTCGCCAGAGTGTTCCTGGATGAGAAAAGGCCCGACCTGGCGGAAGATATTAAATTCGATCCCGAAGCCGATATGTTCTGTGCCTATTCTGAAAATCCGGAACGCCTGAAAGAATTTATCACCGAATTTAAGCAAACCTGCGAAGACGAATTGCAGATCCAGGACCTCTTCCTGAAAGCAGAAATCGATTAATCAAAAATACAAAGACCTCATCCGGGGTCTTTTTTAATGGAGAAAACCCAGCAATTTACGTTTAAACATTAATTTTGGCTATTGGCTATTGGCTATTGGCTATTGGCTATTGGCTATTGGCTATTCATCCTGCATTTATTTTTCAGGAGCTCATTCCCGCTTTCTGCTGTATCTTTTTTCCCTCGCTCCGGCCTAATCAAAAAAAGGATGCCGCGGCAATCGGGGCTAAGGGCAACGATTTCCCTATAACCTTGTTTTAAGATGACCTTCTTTCCCATACAATTTTAAACTGCGGGCTGACTCATAAATTAATCAGTGGATATAACACTAAATTTTACTCCAACATCTAAAAAATGACATCAAATCATCAGATGACAACTTTGTTATTTCTATAACCCATTTAATCCTAGAACAAAATTTTTACCCTTAACATCATCCCAAAATACGATTTACATCAGTATCGGGTACAACCTGATGAACTTCAACACCCCATATTCATAGAGCACGAATCCTTGATTGATCTCAACACAATATTTCCGAATCTCAGGTTTCGCTTGAAAAAAAGAAAACTAATTCCTTATCTTTGTTCTTTATGGAAAATATGGACGCAACACAGGATAAAAGGCTCTTTCTTATCGATGCCTATGCAATGATTTTCAGGGGATATTACGCATTGATCAGAAGCCCGCGGATCACCAGTGCCGGACTGGATACCTCGGCTATTTTCGGTTTTACCAATTCACTCATCGAACTGATCCGAAGGGAAAGACCGACCCATCTTGCCGTTGTGTTCGACGTGGGGGAAGCCAGTGTCAGTACCACAGATTTCCTCGAATACAAAGCCAACCGGAGCGAAACGCCGGAAGCCATTACCGCGGCAATCCCTTACATCCACCGGATCCTGCAGGCCATGCACATTCCTATCCTAGGCGTGCCGGGCTATGAAGCGGATGACGTGATCGGGACCATTGCCTGTAAAGCGGAAAAAGAAGGATATACCACTTTCATGGTAACACCGGACAAAGATTTTGCCCAGTTGGTGACCGATAAAATAAAAATATACAAACCCGGACTGAAGGGAAGTGAAGTTGAGATCCTGGGCGTGGAAGAAGTCAAAGCCAAATACCAGATCGAGCGACCGAAACAGGTAATCGATTTCCTGGCGATGATGGGCGACGCGGTCGATAACATTCCCGGACTGGAAGGCGTAGGCGAAAAGACCGCCATGAAATTCCTGAAAGAATACGGAAGCATCGAAAACCTGCTGGCCAATACCCATGAACTGAAAGGAAAACTGAAAGAAAAAGTGGAAGCTTCAGCAGAGCGCGGCATCCTGTCCAAAAAACTGGCGACCATCATCTGCGATGCACCGGTGGAATTCCATCAGGAACAGTATGACCTGGAAACCCCGGATTTTGAGAAAGTAAAAGAAGTCTTCGATGAAATCGAATTCAGGAGGCTGTATGATAATTTATTCAGGGCTTTTGCGCCGGCCTTTACTGGGAACACTGTAGTGGAAGTTTCCGTAACCGAAACGACACCACAGCAGAAAGTCGCTCAGGCAGTAGGTCAGTTGGACCTGTTTGCTACCTATGAAGAACTGGATCAGGCAGCCGGGACAAAATCAACCATCGAACACAACGATCACCTGTATCAGTTTGTAGATAATCCGAAAGCCCAGAAAATGCTCGTAAGGAATCTTTTGCAGCAACGGGTCGTATGTTTTGATACCGAAACCACTTCGCTGAACGAATTGGAAGCCGAGCTGGTAGGAATGAGCTTTTCCTATAAAAAAGGGCTGGCCTATTACGTTCCGCTTTCCGAAGACCAGGGAGAAGTATTGCAGACCCTGGAAATTTTCAGGCCGTTCTTTGAAAAGGAAGACCTGGTTAAAGTAGCCCACAATTTAAAATTCGATTATAAGATCCTCAGGAAATACGATCTTACGGTAAAAGGAGCTATGTTCGATACCATGATCGCACACTACCTGCTGAACCCGGACGGAAGACACGGAATGGATTACCTTTCTGAAATTTATCTGGGTTATAAACCGGTTTCCATCGAGACCATCATCGGGAAAAAAGGCAAAAACCAGGGAACTTTCCGGGATGCCGATCTGAGAACCCAGACCGATTATGCCGCGGAAGATGCCGATGTGACCTTCCAACTGTATGAGCTTTTCGCCCCGCAGCTGAAAAAAGAAAACCTGGAAGACCTGTTCTTCAACATTGAAATGCCGCTGATGGAAGTGCTGGCCAAAATGGAACTCGCCGGAATTTCCCTTGATGAAAAATGGCTGGCCCAGGAAAGCATCGACCTGGAAAACGACCTGAGACAGCTGGAAGCTAAAATATTTGAGCTTTCCGGAGAAGAATTTAATGTCAATTCCCCAAAGCAGCTCGGCGAAGTCCTGTTCGAAAAGCTTCAGCTGGATCCGAAAGCCAAGAAAACCAAAACCGGCCAATACGCAACGTCGGAAGACATCCTTCAGAAACTTGCGGGCAAGCACGAAATCATCCAGCACATTTTAGAATACAGGACGTATCAGAAATTAAAATCAACCTACGTAGATGCCCTGCCGTCACAGATTGAAAAAACGGATAACCGCGTTCATACCAATTTTTCTCAGACCACAGCAGCCACAGGCCGTCTGGCAAGTGTCAACCCGAACCTGCAGAACATCCCGATCCGTACGTTGAGAGGCCAGCAAATTCGTGGAGCTTTTGTGGCCGGCGAAGGAAAAAAGATTATTTCTGCCGATTACTCTCAGATCGAACTGCGTCTCATCGCTGAAATTTCCGGTGAAGATAACATGATCAAAGCATTCCAGGATGGGGAAGACATTCACGCTTCCACCGCTGCGAAACTCTTTAATATTCCGTTGGAGGAAGTATCCAAAATCCAAAGAAGCCAGGCCAAGACCGTTAATTTCGGGATCTTATACGGCCAGGGCGCCTTTGCTTTGGCAGAGCAGACCGGATTGTCCAGAAGCGAGGCCAAACAGATGATCGAAGCGTATTTTGAAACCTACTCCAAGCTGAAAGCTTATATGG
>JAKOOG010000263.1 GCA_022701545.1 Weeksellaceae bacterium
CCCACTCGTCAAAATGGATCAAGAACAAGGGTAAAAAATACGAAAACTTCTTCTGGCAGGACGGCTATGGTGCTTTTTCGGTAAGTGAAGAAAATGTGTATGCGGTTACTCGTTATATTAAAAACCAAAGGCAACATCATGAACAGATTCATTACAAGGACGAACTGATCGGAATCCTTCAGAAATATAAAATGGATTATGATGAGAAATACATGTGGGATTAATAGATTATCACGTAATATTAATATACATCAGACTGGCATCCGATTCTGAATTAAATCGTTCCTTCAGGGCTTTGGAAATGGTAACTTTCTTCTTGTCTTAAAATAGAATAAAATGAGTTATAAAATGGATTAATAAGAGTTTCGAAAGTTTTTTTTATTTAGGAAATGCTTTATCTTGGTAGGAAAAATCACAGAAAGTCCCCCAACAGAATCGGATGTAATCCGATTTACATCATTATAAAGAAGAATCAAATTCTTTTAAAATTTTAATGAAAAAACAGAACAAAAATGAATTATAAAAACCCGGATGAAAACGGATATTACGGAGAATTCGGAGGGGCATTTATCCCCGAAATGCTGTATCCGAATGTAGAAGAATTGCAGAAGAGCTACATTGGTATTATTGAATCGGAAGATTTCCAGCAGGAATACCAGGAGCTGCTGAAAAATTATGTCGGACGTGCAACACCGCTGTATTTTTCGAGGAATTTAAGTAAGAAATACAACACCAGGATCTACCTGAAACGGGAAGACCTCAACCATACCGGAGCACATAAAATCAACAATGCATTGGGGCAGGTTTTGCTGGCCAAACGGCTAGGAAAAGACAGGATTATAGCGGAGACCGGGGCCGGCCAACACGGCGTGGCCACTGCGACGGCCTGCGCCCTGCTGGGGTTGGAATGCATTGTCTACATGGGGGAAGTCGATATTCAGCGGCAAGCTCCGAATGTGGCGCGGATGAAGATGCTGGGCGCAAAAGTTGTCCCCGCCACTTCAGGTTCAAAAACCCTGAAAGATGCCGTGAATGAAGCCTTACGGGACTGGATCAACAATCCGGTAACCACGCATTACGTGATCGGAAGTGTGGTTGGCCCCCATCCTTTCCCGGATCTGGTGGCAAGATTTCAGAGCATCATTTCAAAGGAAATTAAGGAACAGCTTCTCGAGCAGGCGGGCCGGGAAAATCCGGATTATGTGATTGCCTGTGTCGGTGGTGGAAGCAATGCCGCGGGAACCTTTTATCATTTCGTGAATGAGGAAGAGGTGAAAATCATCGCTGCTGAAGCCGGAGGTTTCGGTGTGGATTCCGGGAAGTCAGCTGCGACGACTTTCCTGGGAACGTTAGGTGTTTTACATGGCAGCAAAAGCCTGGTAATGCAGACCCCGGACGGACAGGTGATCGAGCCCCACTCCATTTCCGCAGGACTGGATTATCCGGGAATCGGACCATTCCATGCCAATCTGTTTATAGAAAAACGCGCTGAATTTTTCAGCATTACGGATGAGGAAGCATTAAAATCGGCCTTTGAACTCACCAAACTGGAAGGCATTATTCCGGCTCTGGAAAGTGCCCATGCGCTGGCCGTTTTAGATAAGAAAGAATTTAACAAAAACGATATTGTGGTCATCTGCTTAAGCGGACGCGGCGATAAGGATATGGAAACGTATTTGAAAAAGCTGGATGAGGGAAGCGGGAAGATGGAAGCTTAATTCATAATAAAAAATAAACCAATTAAAATTTAACATAAATTCATGAAAGACAACAACATACAGCTTCCGGCTTCCGGCTTCCGGCCTCAAAAAAAACTAAACATCTACTTCACGGCAGGAATCCCGCAACTGGAAGATACTGCTGATATGATAAGACTGATCCAGGATTCGGGAGCCGACATGATGGAAATCGGGATGCCGTATTCCGATCCGGTGGCGGACGGACCGGTAATCCAGCAGGCCCATGAGCGGGCTCTTCAAAACGGAATGACCATTGAGAAACTGTTTGCCCAGCTGAAATCCGTTAAAAATGAAATCAAAATTCCTGTGATTTTAATGGGGTACATCAATCCCGTTCTGAGTTTCGGCTTTGAGAATTTCTGCCGGGAATGCTCGGAAAGCGGGGTTTCAGGTTTAATTATACCTGACCTGCCGCCGATCGAATTTGAGAAGAGATACCGTGACGTTTTAAATCAGTATCAACTGAACTTCACTTTTTTAGTCACTCCGGAAACTCCGGATGAAAGGATCCTGTACCTGGATTCCTTAAGTTCAGGATTTCTGTACGCCGTGAGTTCTTCGTCCACCACAGGAAATGAAAATGCCGTTCTGAAAAACGAAGGTTATCTTTCAAGGCTGGCTGCCCTTCCGCTGAAAAATCCGGTGATGATCGGTTTCGGCATCAAATCTAAAGAGGATTTTGAAAATGTTACCGAACAAGCAGCCGGTGGAATCATCGGGACTGCGTTCGTAAATATCCTTTTACAGCATGAAGACTGGAAGAAGAAAGCTGCTGATTTCATCCGTTCCATTAACGGGTAAAAATCACTAAATTTGTACAGTCAAAAAACGATATGAATACCATTCAGAATAAAACCGTCGCATTTGAAGATTTAGGAACCCGCGATTACCAGTCGGCTTGGGATTACCAGGAATCGCTGATGAAGAACATCATTGACCTTAAAATCAAAAACCGTGATCTTCCTATCGAAGAGCATCTGGCAACGCCCAATCATTTTTTACTGGTGGAACATCCTCACGTTTATACACTGGGCAAAAGCGGCCATGAAGAAAATATGCTTGCCGGAATCGACAAACTGAAGGAAATCGATGCCACTTTCGTGAAAGTGAACCGGGGCGGCGACATTACGTACCATGGTTACGGACAAATTGTCGGTTATCCGATATTGGACCTGGAAAATTTCTTTACCGATATCCATAAATACATGCGGAACCTGGAGGAAGTGATCATCCGCACCATTGCCGAATACGGCTTGAACGGTGAACGTTCTCCCGGTGAAACCGGCGTGTGGCTTGATGTGGGAAAACCGTACGCCCGGAAGATCTGTGCCATGGGCGTAAAAGCATCCCGTTGGGTCACTTTGCATGGCTTTGCCTTAAATGTAAATACCGATATGCGGTATTTTGAGTATATCATTCCGTGCGGGATTAAGGATAAGCAGGTCACTTCGCTGAAAAGAGAACTGGAGCGGGAACTGACGCCTGAAGAAATGGAAGAGATCAAAACCAAAATCCGGAAGCATTTTGAAGAGGTTTTCGAAGCGGAACTGACATTGGGATAAATCAAACAATAACCATCCTTAAGCTTACACCCATGAGATTCATACTGTTAACAGCACTGTTTCTATGCTTTATCACAGGCTGTAAAGAAAACAGCAAAAAACCCGGATTGAAGATTGTAGATCCTGCCGTGGGCCTTACGATGACCGTTCCCGGCAGTTTCCCCCGACTGGATCAGGAAACAAAAAAGGAGACATTTCAAAAAGGAAAAAGAGCCATCGACAAGCTGCATGATTCGGTATTTGTTTTGAGCGATATTCAAAAAGTCAATCTTTTCAGCCATGATGACAATAATATGTTTATTCTGAATACACAGGATTATGACTTCAAAACGCAGGGAGACTTCAGATCTGCTATTAATGAAGTCAATAAGCTGGTGTATGAAACACAGATTAAAAACTATCCTGCTTCAAAAATAGATTCTGCTTCGTCAAAAGAAATCATTGACGGAGTTGAGTTTATAAAATTCGTTCTAAATGCAAAAGTTAATAATGATATAACGATGCATATGGTAAATTACAGTAAATTATTCAAAAATAATAAGGACTTTACGGCTGCTGTTGTTTTCACCGATGAAGAGTTAGGAAAGGAGATGTTGAAAGCCTTTAAAGCAGCTACATTTAAAAAGTAATTATTTTTTGTCATGATGTAATTTTAGATTTAAACATTATCCATTTTTCCATATTCTTCTTATCTTATTTTCTGAATTGTTTTGCGATCAATTTGCCAAACTCGCTTTTTACATACTGATAGACAGATAATTATAAAATTTGCTCTTTTTTCCAAATAAAATATTTTTCCTATGCATTTTTTTGTTACATTTAATATCACAAAACAGTGAACTATTAATTCATGCTCACTGCAGTATTAACCAAACAAAATAAAACTATGAAAAAACTTCTGTTATCCATGATGGCATTCGTGACTATTGCGTCTTCCAATGCCTGTGCAGATTCTAATGCCAACCAGGATCCTACGCTCACAGCGAAGGAATTCAGCGGAAATGTTCAGAACTTCGGAAGAACCGTTCCTGTAAGTATGGAAAAAGAAAGCGGCAAATACCGGGTAAACTTTATCATCACCGCCCAGAATTTTGAAATTCAGGACAGTAAAGAGAATACAGCGTACATTTCCATGATCAGAGAAGCTGTGGAAAATGAAACGCCGATTCATGTTTTTCTGAAAGCCGGTACCCATGAGATCGTAATAGTAGATCCGCCGACGGAAGACGATATCCGTTATTTTAAATCGTTGCTTACCAAAGAAACACGTTCGGAAACCCAGAAAGCCGTAAGCGTTATCCCGAATCAGTCTACGCTGAACAGCCTTTTTACCCAGATTAAAAACCAGTCCTGCGGAACATCCACCGCTTCCTCTCCCTGCATCACCTTCAGATATGCTGTTGACGGGTGCTATGCCAGAGCCCATAAAATGAGACAGATTCTTCTCAGTGCAGGATATGACTGCGAAAAACAGTTTGTTTACGGAAACCTGAAAGCTTCTACCGGCAGCTGCTGCGTATCGTGGGGATACCATGTAGCGATATTGGTAAGTTTTAAAAATGCTTCAGGAACGGTGGAGAAAAGAATTATCGATCCTTCCCTATTCACCGGCGGACCGGTAACGGATACAGCCTGGCGAAACGCATGTGTAAATACCAGCTGCGGATCTGCATCGGCTTCGTCTTACGCCAATACCGCAGGAAACGTATATTACAGAAGCCCGTCCGGATCTTTACTGTATGACAACAACTATATAAATACCAACTGTGTCCTTACGACTTTTGCCGCTCTTTCCGGGTGCTCTCCCAGCCCTGCGCCGAGTGTGGCAAACTGTGGATTCTGATCGGACACCATACAGTTCCTGTATGATGCAGGAGCTTTTAATGTACCATTACAATGAAAATCTTAGTTCATCTATTTTGCTTAATGATAATGACCATCTGCTGTTCCGGTAATTCAGGCTCCCACGACCTGATATGGTATGACCATTCCTCTATAACCAGTATCACCAAAGATCCGGATCGCCCTGAAGAATTCGTAAGGGTCTCCATCGGAATCAGTGCGCAGGTTTTTTATATTTCAAAAAAATCGGACGATTACTTTAGTCTTATCGAAAAAGCTACCCGCAGCCTGAAGGAAAGCAGGTCCTATGATATCGGTATCGAAAACAAAACCAATATCATCAGAGAAATCAGGGAATTCCGGTAATCAGGAATACGGAAGGTTGAGAATTTATTGTGAAGCAGGAAATATTGTCCGGCATGATTTATTGTCATGGCCGGATTTTATATTTGCGGCGATAGATGCCGCAAATCATTCATTTAGATAAATTTAACAAAATTAAATTGTACACAATTCAATTTGGCAATATATTTGTGGTATAGAATTCAGCAAAAAAATTTAACAAGATGTCATTAATAGAAGATTTAAACTGGAGACATGCAGTAAAAGCTTATGATCCGACGAAAAAAGTATCGGAAGAAGATTTAAATAAAATTTTGGAGTCGGCGAGGCTTGCCCCTACTTCATCCGGGCTTCAGCCTTTCCGTGTTATCGTAGTGGAAAATCAGGAAGTAAAAGAAAAAATGGTTCAGGGCGCTTTGAACCCGGAAGTGATGAGGGATTCTTCCCACGTATTGGTTTTTGCCGCATGGGACAGCTATTCGGATGAAAAAATCGATAAAGTATATGATCATCATACCGATGTAAGGGATCTGCCGAAAGGCCGTTTTTCCAGCTATACCGACAAAATCAAGGAAATCTACGGAGCACAGACCCCCGAAGAACATTTTGCCCATACTGCGAGACAAACCTATATTGCCCTCGGATTGGCAATGGCACAGGCTGCCGAACTAAAGGTTGACAGTACTCCGGCAGAAGGCTTCAGCAATGAAGCAGTAGATGAGATCTTAGGATTAGGAAATCTGGGATTAAAAAGTGTGAGTTTACTGTATATCGGATACCGTGACGAAGAGAACGACTGGCTTTCCCACATGAAAAAAGTGAGAATTCCTATGGAGGAATTTATCATCAAAATGTAAAACAAATTCAACATTCAGTTTCAGAAAATTATGGAAAATCCCGAATGCTTAAAACTCGATAATCAGCTCTGCTTTCCGTTGTACGTGATTGCCAAAGAGATGACGGGGCTTTACCGTCCGTTTCTGGATGAGCTCGACATTACTTATCCGCAATACCTTGTCATGATGATCCTTTGGGAACATGACGGCCTTCCGGTAAACAGTATCGGCGAAAAGCTCTATCTGGACAGCGGCACCCTGACCCCCCTGCTGAAAAGGCTTGAAGCAAAAGGATTTATCTCCCGGAAACGGAAAAAAGAGGACGAACGGGTGGTTGAAGTATTCATAACGGAATCCGGAAAGGATTTGCAGCAGAAGGCCTGTGAAATCCCGGGGAAGCTTCTGCGGAAAATTGATGCTGCTCCGGAAGACTGGATCGCCCTCAAAGAAAGTGTTCAGAAAATATTAAATAAAATAGAAAAATAAATGAAAACCTTATACACCACAAAAGTTACGGCAACCGGAGGAAGAAACGGCCAAGTAAAAAGCGAAAACGGAATCCTTGATCTTGAAGTAAAAATGCCTAAAGCGTTAGGAGGAGCCAATGATGAGTTTACCAATCCTGAAATGCTGTTTGCGGCCGGATACGCTGCCTGTTTCGACAGTGCACTGAACAGAGTGATCTCCCTTTCAAAAACAAAAACAGGAGAAACCACTGTAACTGCAGAAGTAAGCATCGGCCAGCTGGATAACGGCGGTTTCGGACTGGCGGTTCAGCTGGATGTCAACATTCCCGGCGTTTCTCAGGAAGAGGCCCAGTCCCTGACGGAAAAGGCCCATGAGATCTGTCCGTACTCCAATGCCACCCGCAACAATATCGAAGTGAAACTTTCGGTAACGAACAATTAAGATAATTTCTTTTATACAATATGAAATCTGCTTTTCCGGAAGCAGATTTTTTTGTTTTTAATTTTGAGATTGTTAATGCAGATAGTTTAGCTTTACATAGATTTCGTAATTTTGATAAATCATAAACCATATTCTTGAAAAACATTCTCTTCTTACTTTTTGCGTTATCATTTCCTGAAATTAATGCCCAGCACACCTATGCCTTCTTCGGCTCCTTTAACCGGGATAAAGATACGGAAGGGCTTTACGTTTATGAACTGGATACCCTCAGCGGGAAACTTTCAAAAATTACTTCATTCACAGGAATTTTAAATCCCTCATTCCTGACCGTTTCGCCCAACGGAAAATACGTTTTTGCCTGTACGGAGAGCAAGACTAAAAATAGCGGAAGCGTCAGCAGCTTTGAATTTAATCCTGAAAAAAAGTCGCTTACCTTTATCAGCAAACAGAAAAGCGGCGGCGAAAATCCCGTTTATCTTACCGTGCACCAAAACGGAAAATGGCTGGTGAATGGAAATTATACGGAAGGCAGCGTTTCGGTGTATCCCATTTCTGAGAACGGACAGATCCAGCCCTATGTCCAGAATTTCCAGTTTTCGGAAGGAAGTACAAACCCGGACAGGCAACAGCAGGCGCATATTCACGCTACCATTTTTTCAAATGATTTTAAATATATCTTTCTTCCGGACCTGGGAGCAGACAAAATCCGAGCCTACCGGTTTGAAAGTGAAAATAGCCAGCCGTTACAGCCCGCAGACATTCCTTTTACACCCACTGTTCCGGGAAGCGGACCAAGGCATTTCACCTTTCATCCCAACGGAAAATTTGCCTATTGCATTGAAGAGATGGGCGGCGCGGTAAGCGTCTACTCCTATGAAAACGGAAAATTAAACAACCTCCAGAGAATCCATACGCACTCAGAAAAATACAAAGATGATTTTGAAAGTTCGGATATCCACATTTCACCTGACGGAAGATTCCTGTATGCGTCCAACCGCGGGAATGAAAACAACATTGCCATTTTTTCCATTCAGGATGACGGAACTTTAAAAACCGTCGGTTACCAATCCACCAAAGGAAAACATCCGCGGGTTTTCAATCTGGACCCGGAAGGCAAATTTTTAATTGCCACCAATGCCGTAACCGGTACTGTTGTCGTGTTTAAAAGGAATCCGAAAACGGGATTGCTGAAAAAAGTAGGCAGGAAGATTAAAATTAAAAGCGTTTCGTGTGTGGAGATTAGGAGATATTGATTATTTTTAAACTATTCAAAAGCTTCGCCAACCATGAAAAAGATCACTTTATGTACTATTATGATACTATCAAATACTTTATTATCACAAAGGATGAAAATTATCAATAAGGATAAAGAAGAAATTGAGGTTTCTATTATTGACAATACAGAAATATCACATTTAATAAAGACATTCCGAGGCGAAAGAGACATTTCAAAACATAAAAATTTAACTTCTAAGACTTATGTTCTAGATGATCGACGCATAATAATTGAGTTTTTCGACAGGCAAGGAGTTTTAGTAAGCAATGATTATGATTTTAATAAGCTAAAAGAAGTACGGTTTGTAAAAAATCAAATCTGGAACCTAAAGAAAAACATTTCATATAAATCTGAATTAGAATTTGAAGAAGGACTAAGGATTTTAAAAGCTGAGAAGCCTAAAAAACTGGAACAATTTAATACTATTTATGGAAATTCAGAATTTGGAGTATATGAATTGAAGACACATCAGATTTTATTTTTAAATTCCGATATAGCAAAATATGCAAGAATATATCCAGACCTTAAAACTTTGGCTTCAGATGACTTTAATATTCAAGAAGAATACTACAGTTCAGATGACGAAGAAAATATAATGCGAGAACTTGCGAAAGGTAATCCTATGGAAGATTATGAACCCAATGAACATTTAATTTATCCTAAATATCTTGACGACTTACTAAAGAATCATCACCTAAAGTTGTTAGAACAAAAAGTATACATTAAATCGTTTTATGGCAATCTGTTTAAATCTGAAACAAACGGATTCTATTTTTTAATTGATGCAATAAATCAAAAAAATGGTTCCGGAGACAAAATGCAAATTTTGGAAGTTCATATTTTTAATGATTTGGATCAAGTGAGAAATGCACAAAATCAATATGAAAAGTTTAAAAATGAACTTAATAAACCAGAATATTTTTATCAGAAAATCTCTGATCAGTATGGTAAAGATTTTCCAAAGTATATTCCCGAACTTATCAGCCAACTTTCTCAGGTTTTAAATATTGATAAAGAAGAATTAACATTCGATAATAAAGGACTTGCAATTGTAGATGAAGCCATAATCTGGAATAAAGATAATGTAGAAATATTTAACAAATGGTTTCCTGCTGTCATTGCCTTCTACGGACAGTATTACATTGAAAACAAGAAAGATGGAAAATGGATAACTGTATTGGACGACGAATCACATCTGTGGATTCCGCAAGTACAGCTTAACAATGGATCTTTTGCATGGAATGCAGGAAATTTTTATAAAGACTGTTATGAAGGATCAATACATTTGCAATGGCTTGAAGAACTAAATCAAAAATGAATTATCTCACAGTATCATTTTCTTAAAAGCATCCACTTTCTGGTACTGATCATTGGATTCCTTCTCCTTTTTATCAATAATCAGAATTCCGGATAGATGATCGATTTCATGCTGGAAAATCACTGCGGTGAATCCTTCAACAATTTCAGAATATGGCTGTCCTTTCAGATCGACGTATTCCAATTGAATGACCTGGCTGCGGTAAAACTGATCCCGGAAATCGGGAATGGAAAGATCGCCTTCCGGACCTAGGTTCTGGATTTCTGATTTCCAGGTAATTATGGGATTAATAAAATATTCCAGCGGTTCGCCCGGCTTATCAAAACGCTGTACCCAGATCACTTTCCGGTTGATCCCCACCTGCGGTGCTGCGATACCTACCCCACCGTCCGTAGACAGTAAGGATTCCTTCATCCTCTTTACCAGAACCGCTGTGTTTTTATCCAGTGGATCAATTTCCGAAGAAAGGTTCAGCAATGTTTTATGCTGATGCTCATCTGTAGTCTGATAAATGGGCAAAGCCGTTTCGGGATCCTCTTGATTGATCAGGGAAACCTCATCAGCGGTAAGTTTCTGGGCATGGATAAAACCAACAAAGAAGATCAATAAAAAAGAAAGTTTTTTCATAGCGGCAGAATGTTGAACAAAGATAAATGATGTTTTTAATTTTAACCACAGATTTGGCAGATTTACGCAGATGATTTTGGCTCTGCTCAGTCACTGAAAAGCTGTTTCTTTACATTACGGAGCCTAAATGAAAAGATGTCCGAAACATGAATCCGAGAAATTCAGCATTCCGTTTGTCATCTCTTTTTACTTTCTGCCCGGCTCTTTAATACGTTTTCGTCATGTCCGCCGGGATCACCAGGTTATAATCGGTTGGGATATAGTCTTTTTCAGGTACTTTCAGTCCGGGATCTTCGGATTCAAAGACCGAGATTACCGCCATTTTCAGTTTCGGATTTTTCTGTTTGAGGTACCAGTAAATACCTCCGAATTCCTTGCTGTGGTAATTGCCGTTGTAATGGATAAACGTCTTTCCGGGCTGAAAGCTTTTCAGGATCGATTCCGCCATCGTCGCATCTTTAATGGCCTGCGCCGAAATAAAATTCATTACTTTCATTTCTTCCGCATGATCGCCCATCATTTTTTTCATTTCGGGGTAGCCGGGTGTTTCCAGAGTTACCCTGATCGGCAGTTGGGCAATATACGTTTTGTCCTGTGCCGGCAGTTTATTCAGAGACTCCAGACCTTCTTTGGAGGTTTGGGAGGCATATCTTCTGGGAACATTGGTAGCGATGAACGGTAACTTCTTATCTTTCGCAAAATCAACCAGCGGCTGGTAGTCGGTGGCAAAATTGTTCCAAAGCCTTGCCGAATCCTTCAGCGTCTTAGCATTGAACGTTCCGTTTAGGTATTTATTCAACTGAGGCTGATTGTCCCGTTCAAACATTTCCGCGCCTAAGATCAGCCGGCCGTTTTTATTTTGATACAAGGCTTCCGTCACTTTCAGCTGCAGCCAGTGATTGATGGAATTGTTATGATTTTCGCCGAAAAACACGACGTCGTAACCGGCCAGTTCATTTACCAGTTTTTCCGTCTGGACTTCATTCCCCTTTTGATCGTAAAACTGATAGGGCTTAAAATCCTGTGCATAAAGCGAACAGAAAGAAACTAACAATATAGAGATCAGAATATTTTTCATATTGAATTTTTTTAACGCAAATAACATAAACAGGGATCACAAAGATCACCATAGAATTTTAAAGATAAGCCTTCTGCATTTTAAAAGCCTTTTAAATTGAGCCTAATGACAAATAATCTGCGGAATCTGCCAGATCTGCGAGAGTATACAAAAATAAAAATTCTAAACTATTTCAAAGTGAACTCGAAGTAGTGACCAGATTACAAGGCTGGAAGAAGAAGCCGGATGCCGGAAGTTCCTTTTGCCAAAGTAACGTTTAGCAGTCTTCTATTGAAAATGATCATATTACTTTGTTTAAAAGGTAATTTCGTTTATAGATTTTTAATCACTTTTCTACTTTTGTTTTACTTAAAGTATTTAAAAACAAATAAATAATATCGAATTCACATGATCTTAAAACTAAATTTTAGATAAGACAGGCATTAATCGTATAGTTCGTGTATTTATTTGTGAAATTGGTGCTCGGAAGAAAAAGCCGCCCTGTAAAAAAAACAGAACGGCTTTAAAAAATAATCTAACTATTTATTTTTCCAGCCCTGCTACAAGGTCTTTCCATTCCTGCAGCTCAGGGATTCCCGGTTTTCTTTTCCCGAAGAACTGAACGATGAAGTCTCCTTCCTTATTAAATACTTCAATCGCCGTCACTTCGCCGTCTTCCGTCGGTTTCTTCACGATCCAGGCTTCCGCTATTTTCGTCACGTCAAGGTGTAAGTTGAAATCGGGATCCATCACGTTGAACCACTGTTGGTGCCATAACGTTTTCTTTACATTTCCGGTGTGGATCTGGATAATTCCCCTGTTCCCTACGAAAATCATGATCGGCAGTTCCTTTTCTGAAGCATCTTCCAGTACATTTACTACTTTCGAGCTGTCGATCTTTTTGGTAAATCCTTCCGGAGCCAGTCTCAGGGCCTGGGTTCTGCTTACCCCGAATTTCCGGGTCATCATAAAGAAATCGTGGGTATCTTTCAATGATTTCCATGCATTTTGGAAACCTTCCATATCGATTTCAGTGTCCGGTTTTTCTTCCGCTTTCGGGGCTACCGTTTCAGATGCGAAAGACGAATGCTGCTCATCGGCTTTAAATTTTTCCAAGATTGCATCGAAAGCCGCTTCGTTGCTGTCTTTGGTAAGGTAAATCTTATGAAGTGCCAATCCGTCTTTTCCGAAGAACTGCAGGCTTTTTCGGTCTCCCTCTACCACCGCAAAAGCAAATTTCCAGTGGTTCAGGAAAATCCTCAGGTCAATATCTTCCCCTACAAAAAGCTGGGCATGCGGACTGCTGAAATCACCGTTTTGGTAGGTTCCTTTTCTTTCGTGAACGCACTCGTCGTTACGGGTAAGAGCCATTACTTTTCCTAACTGTTCAGCCTGCGTTAAAATATTCTGAAATTCCGGCTTCAGTACCGTTACGCCTTCTCCCACGTTGGTCGCCAATAGCTCGGCTTCGCTTACGCCAAGTTCTTCTGCTGCATTTCTTATTCTTACGTGCGGATTTTCAGCTTTAAGAGCTTCCCATTTTTCTTTTAGATCGTTTACTAATGTGCTCATTATTTTTATTTTTTAATGGTTAAAATCGTGTAGTTTCTTGTGATGGTTTCTTCTCCTGTTTTACTTTTTACTTCTTCTTCCCTTTCGGAAACAGTCATTCTGTTGAAATAGCTTTTGGAAACCGTTTCTTCCATTTCATCGGTGTTGTACAGGGTAAAATCGAATTTGGTGAACGGCAGTTTCTCCATAAAATCCCTCTGCCCGAACGTCAGTACGAAAGTTCCCGTCTTTTTGAGGACCCTGTAAATTTCATTCAAATAATCCACCGGCTGCTTCCAGAAATAAACCGTGTTTACGGTAAATATCTTATCAAACGTTTTATCTTCAAAAGGGAGTTTTTCTCCGTCGTACAAAACAAAATCCGTCTGATCTCTGAAAAGTTCATTCATTTTTTTGGCTTCATTGTACATGGTCCCGGAAATATCGATGCCCATATATCTTATGTTTTGGGCTCTGTTTAAAATACTTTTCACATGGCCTGCATTTCCGTGGCCGATTTCCAGAATATGTTCGTTGTCTTCGATCAACATTGCCTTGATGCTTTCCAGCGTCATCCCGATGTTGGTGGCATTCATCATTTCGCCGATTTCAATGCCCTTTTCACCTTCGGGATGGGCAAGGTTCCGTGCCAATATTTTTAGTTTTTCCTGGTCCATTATCCGAAAATGATCATAGGGTTATTGGTGACTGGATGCCCGCAGATCGTGCACGGGAAATTATAGGCATTGCTGATGTTTTCAGACGTAAAAACTTCTTCCGGTGTTCCGTAAGCGGCTACTTTTCCCGACTTCATCAATAATATTTTATCGGCGTACTGTGCTGCGAGATTCAGATCGTGGAGGACAACCACTGCAGAATTAGCTTTTTGGGTAAATTTCTTAATGGTTTCCAAAGCTTTATACTGGTGCTTTACATCCAGGTTGTTCAGGGGTTCGTCCAGAAAAAGAAGTTTATGCGCAATTCCATTCTGAAGCTGGGCCATCACTCTTGAAAGATGCACCCGCTGCTTTTCTCCGCCAGACAAGGTATTGTATTCCCGGTCTTTCAAATGGAACACATCGGTTTCATACATCATGTCGTTCATAGCTTCATGATCTTCCTGTTTCGGCTGGGCATCAAAATACGGATACCGCCCCATCATCACCACATCTTTCACTTCAAGCGGAATATCATTGCTGTTGTGCTGGGAAAACTTAGCCTTGTGCCGGGCAAGTTCCTGTACCGTCCAGCCAGCGATCGGTTTGTCTTTGAAGAAAACCGGTTGCTTTGATTTTATTTCGTTGGCCAATACACTCAGCAGGCTGGATTTTCCGGCGCCGTTCGGACCGACGATCGCCAGGAACTCACCATATTCCAGATGAACATCCACCGCATCCAGGATATGGAATTCTTTATGTTTGTAACTGATCTGATGCGCCCTGATCATGACAGTGATTTTTTAAATTTAACTAAAATCGCGATAAAAATCGGCCCTCCCATAAGAGCGGTCAGAATCCCGATCGGCAGTTCCGAAGGTGCTGCAATACTTCTGCTGAACGTATCGGCAGTCAGCAGTAAAATACTTCCGAAAATTGCCGATAAGGGCAGGATGAAAGCATAATCGGATTTAAACAGCAGCCTTAAAATATAAGGAACGATAAGGCCTACAAAACCGATGGTCCCGGAAAATGCCACGCAGCTTCCGATCATCAGCGCCGTTATGATGATGATCTGCTTTTTCAACCGTTCCACATTAATTCCTAAATGTTGGGCATCTTTTTCACCCAGCATCATGGCATTTAATGCTTTGCCTTTCGGCAGAAGGATGAAATATGAAATAATTAAAACAACTGCCAGGATGCAGTTTTTCGTCCAGGTGGCAGCGGCAAGGCTACCTAAATTCCAGAACGTCAGATCCCTCAGCTGGTCATCTTTTGAGATATAGATCAGGAAACCGGTGATGGAGAATCCGATGGCTGTAATGGCCACTCCGCTCAGCAGCATCATGACAACATTGGTCTTCCCTCCGCTGGTTGAAATCCTGTAAACCAACAGCATCGATAAAAAAGAACCGATGAAAGCCGCGATGCCTACCAGTGAAAACTGTACCGCTTCAGGAAGATACTGCTTGAAGTGCCCTCCTAAAACGATGGTAATGGCGGCAAGCAGCGTTGCTCCCGAAGTCAGTCCAATTAAATCTCCCGTAGCCAATGGGTTTTTAAACAATCCCTGTAAGCTTGTCCCTGAAACAGCCAACATGCTTCCGATCAGGATGGCCATCACGATCCTTGAAGCCCTTACATCCCAAACCACATACTGATCGCTTAAAGACAAATCCGGATCCCCTTGGATCATTTTACCTAAAACTTCAAAAGCCGATCTTCCTCCGAAATCATAAACTCCGGTATTAAGCGACCATACTGCTATCAAGGCTAGCAGTATGGCACTTATGCTGACGTAAACGTATAATTTACTTTGTGTTCTCAATTAACAGTTTGTTTAATCCTACAGCAGCTTCCCCCAATCTTGGTCCGAAACTTGAAACCAGGCCTCCGTCCATCGCAATGATCTTTTTGTTTTTACCGGCATTGGTCTGGGCAACACCCGGCATTTTTAAAGCGCCTTCGTTTCCTCCGGCTCCCTGCAATCCGCTGGTAAAGAAGAACAGCACATCCGGGTTAGCCTTTACTACGGCTTCGGGCGTTAACGGTTTGAAATCTTCGAAATCACTGACTGCATTTTCGCCGCCGGCAATTTCAATTAAAGAAGCCAT
>JAKOOG010000317.1 GCA_022701545.1 Weeksellaceae bacterium
ATGTAGTGGGGAAGCTTTCTTCGCCTTTCATTTTTCAGATGGTTGACCATACCGTGCTTATTACAGGAAGTAAGGATGACGCCAAAATGAAGAAAGCCGGTCTGGAAACCGGCGACCTGATTACTAAAATTAACGGTAAATCTATTCTAAAATGCATAAAGGAAAAGTCGAAATATTTTGCCTTTTCCAATCCATCCGTTGAACTGCGTGAGGCCTACAGTTACCTTTTCAGCGGGGATGAGGAAACCTTCGTAGTGGAAGGAGTCCACAAGAATGGGGAAAACTTCCGGACCACCGTGGAACGGATGAAGCGCATTTTTAACAATGAATGGGATAAAGACGGTATCCCGGATCTTCATCTGGTTTATAGAGGAAAAACCTATAACTATTTAACTTATAATGAGAAAGAAAGCCGCCTGAACCCAAGCTTCCCCATCGATGATAAAGTGTATTTCGAGTTTTCTTCACTGAAAGGAGCAGAAATTCCTGCACTCATGGAAAAATACAAAAATACCAAAGGGATGGTTTTTGACCTGCGTGGCTACAATGACAATGGTTCCCTGCTTAAAGTGTTTGATTATTTACTCAGCAAGCCCGTTGTTTACGGAATAAAAACCCAGCCCAATTTCACTCAACCGGGTAGATTTTGTTTTGTAGACAATATCGTGAATAAAGAATATAAATTTGCAGGAAAAGAGAATCCTGATCCGTACAAGGGACAGGTGGTCGCCCTTATCAATGAATATACCCTAAGTGCGGAGGAAATGTGGGCCATGGTTTTCAAGAAAATTCCAAATGTTATTTTTGTAGGCAGCCAGACCGCAGGAGCCGACGGCAATAAAACATCCATAAAACTGACTGACGGCAATAAGATCATTTTTTCAGGACTGGGGATTTATTATCCGGACGGAGGGGAAACCCAGCGTATCGGTATAAAACCGGATGTCGTAGTACGCCCTACGGTTGAAAGCATCCGGAATAAGGAAGATCTTCTTCTTTTAAAAGCACTGGAACTGATTGATCAGAAAAAATAAATCGGCACATAGTAAATCGGACCTAAATTCAAATTTATTAATGAATTACAACACTTGATAACGCTAAAAAACCCTCACAGGTTTTGAAAACGTGTGAGGTTTAAACGCCAAGAAACAAAGCCACCTTTGAGGGTGGCTTTGAAGTATAATAAATAATAATCGTTTAAAAATTTACTGTTTAATAAACTTTTTCTGAACGGATTTATTTCCGGATTGGGAAATTTCTACCAGATACATTCCTGCAGGAAGATGGCCGATATCGATGCGGTTCTTACCGGAACGCAACAGCATTTCTCTAATAATCAGGCTGCCTTTGGTATCGAATACGGAAGCTGTGCCGGAAGTTTTCAGGTCGATGAAAATTTCATTCCTGGCCGGACTTGGATAAAGGCTAGGTTCGTTCTTATCGGCAAGAAGATTTTCGGTAGCCAGGGTCGTAAAGCTTAACGGAAGCATCGAGGCAGTATAGGTATTATCTTCCGTCAGATATCCTCTGAAAGGATTGATCATCGGTTCGCTTCCCGCTGCCACTTTATAGAATCCCGTAGTTCCGTTAACGGTCTGCAAAACATAGCTGTTGGCCGGCACTTTAATGGTATTGTATACCCCATTCATCTGGTTGACGGTGATGGCTTTCGGTGTGGAAACATTTCCGGTTCCCTGGAAGGTAATGGCTCCGGTAGCATTCACCAGTACCGGTGTATTCGCCGGAATGGTTCCGGTGGTAATGGCGGTACAGCTGATTCCGGTAGCATTTGGCATCATCTGGTAAACGCTTACGCCGGACGGAATATTTGCCGTAAAAGGAAGCATCAGCATTTCAAATCCGTTAAACGTACGGGAATATGATGCTGCTGCAGAAGTGAACGTAAACGGAACCTGGAAATCTTTCCCCTGATCTGAAAGAACAAGATTAGATGCAGTGGTTCCCGAGATGACATTGTTGTTGGTAGAAGTTACCGAAGCAGGAACATAATAAATGCTGTTGGAATTGGCACTTACCGGCTGCCAGTTGTTAGAGGAGGTCGTTCCTGTCGTATTCCTGAAATCCACTGAAGTATAATAGCCGTTTTCCAGGGCATCCATAAGGTTGCTGTCGCCATCGGAATAAGAGCCCGCAAATTTGGAAGCCACTTCGTTGCCTACATTGAAATAAACATCGCCTAAATTCAGCGTTAGCACAGAGCCGTAATTAGAGTTTCGTAGTCCTAAGATGCCTTTGCATCCGTCAGTAAGCACCTGTCTGGAAATATCCAGGGTAATATCAAAATTGCCGCCTGCCGGGAATGTGATTTTTCCGTAGTTGTAAGATTTTGTAAGCCCCTGGCTGTTGATGTAGTACAGTGTGGTATTGTCAGAATAACTCTGCCCTGCCGTGGTAAAGCTGTTTACATGCAGCACCATTTTGTTGTAGCGGTCGTTAAGCTGTAAATAGCCGTTAGCCGCTGTCGTATTGGTACTGATCAGCGGGCTGGGATTGGAAAATGTTACGGTCGTATTGCTGATGTTGTAACCAGTTCCGAAAGATGCATTCGTCGGTGTCATCGTTTCGATCTTGTTGTACCGAATGTCGCTTCCGGTCATTTGGGAAACCGGACGGTCGGCACTTTTGTTAAAGACAAAAGTCATCACGCTGGAAGCATTGATCGTTACGCCCGGACGGAAGGTCTGGGCCATCGTCACCGGTGTGGTGGCCATATTATTCTGCGCATCGGTCAGCACTTTGGTTCCCGAAGTGGAATAAAACGGAAGGTCCAATTTTAAATTATAGGCGTTTGCCGAAGGATTGATTACCATCAGCACCACCTGATTGCCATCCAGGGAAATATAGGAAGAACCCTGAAGCACACCTGTATTGTCGCCCCAGGTTGCGGAGATGCGTGTTTTCCCGGTGGTATACTTGGCGTAATGGGAAAGGATGTAACCTCTTTTGGTCATGACCCCGGTGGTTGTTCCATTGGTTCCGTCGCCCATCAGCGCATAATACCGTTTGGCAGCGTAATGGATCCAGGCGTTGACATTGCCGAGCATGGCATTGTTGATGCTGGAAGCGAAATTAAAAGCATCCAGGTTCCAGCTGAAATCACGTGGCGTTCCGGTAGAAGAATTCCAGTTGATCAGGTATTCCGTCTGCCAGATTTCTTTATTGTTGTTCTGGAACTGTTTGTAGGCAGACTGCATCAGCCCGTACTGGTGACCTCCGTATACTTCAAAATTATCCATTGTAGCCTGGTTCAGCATCGCGTTGGCGAAATTATCGGTAAACCCTACGCTTTCAGGAGCAATCACTTTACAGTTGATCAGCTGGCCGTAGTCGCGTACAAAATTGGCAATCTGCGTAGGTGTCCAGATGCATCCCTGGTACTGCGCCATTTCGTCAGGTTCGTTTTGGATCGAAATATAATCCAGGGTCACTCCATTGTTCTGCAGGTAGGTAACAAAGCTGTTGAGATACAGGGCATAATCCTGATAATTGGCCGTTTTAAGGTAACCGATCTGCTGTACGCCATTGGCGTCGGTGTAGACTGCGTTCACATGGTTGTTGGTTTTCCAGGCGGCCGGCATCGTCCACGGACTGGCGAAGATCGTTAAGCCCATCGACTTGGCCAGCTGCGCCGTAGCCAGCACGGAGCTCCAGTTGTTGCTGTCTTCCGGAATATACAGTCTCATGATGTTGTACCCTGCCTGGCTGTTGGCGCCCCAAAGGGTCTGGATTTCCGAAGTCGTCATGTGGTTGTACCCGAACTGCGGGCTGCAGACAAACCCGCCGAAGCCCGTGACTTTCTGGTAGGTCGTATTTTTGTTGATTCTTACCGTAGTAAGCTGCCCGAATGCACTGATGCCTGTGAGTACACAGACGGCAGCCAGAGCGATGCGATGAGCAAGTTTTTTCATAGTTTTATTGTTTAAGTTAAAGTTTCAGTAAGCCGCTGAGGCATATTTTCATATCTGTTTTCAGAATGCTATATTTTCCCATTAAGGATCCTTCCTAACTGTTGTAAGTCAGGCCCAATCTTCAAATAATTTGTGGGAAATATTTCTTGCGTATTCTGATCTTACGCGTTCAGAAGGGATTTTAAATACGAAAGATAAAATAGAGTCATGTATTCATCATATTCTGTTGTTTGGTGGGTTTGTATATTTCATTACCGGAAATGATTATTGAACACGCTTTTCATTATCAGAAATCATAATGATTTTAAATCATATATGAATAAAAACACAGTCTTTGTCAAAAAAATTCAATATATCTGAAATTAAATTCTATTATGAAGAAAATTTCACATTCCGTTAAAAACAAATATAATATTCTATTTTAAATAAATTTATAAATTACACTTTAATTTTTTTAACCCATCTCTGCAGAATTTAAACAAATCTAAACCGAAACATATAACACTGACAATCAAAACCGTAAATATCATCAATATAATGATTTATATTTCACAGATTCTGATTTGAGAAGTACAAAGTATACAATTTTCACCTTCAAAAGCCCTATTCTGAAGAAAAAATTTTAACCAAAAAGAGAGTCTGTCGCCGTAAATCGGACGAGATGGTAAAATAGGATGTCAGATAAGAATTGATGTACAGGATGAGCATCAACCGGGACTGTGTATCTGGACTGTTTTTATTTATTTAACGCTAAAAAACTTCTGCCAAATTGCTTTAACAGAAGTTTTTATCAGATCCTGAGATCTTTGACAATTGAACTTTTTAACGAATTATAGAATATTTTCTTTAAACGGATTCACACTGATCTCGATCATCATCCGTTCAAACCAAAAGTAGAATCCAAACGTATTCCTGATTTTTTTAGGTTCGGCCTCGAGCTTTACAATTTCTTCCTGTCTGAGCCTGTTGTATATTTCCCAGACTGCCTCTTGATCCGGCTGATAAAATCCGATGTGGAAATTCTCCGGATATTCCGGCACTTCATCTTTCTTATTCAGGACCTGCCCCCAAATGACCAGGGCAAAGTTGTGGTCGTTTTCCAGGACAGCCATTTTGCTGTTGCGGTTGACTATTAAATTAAATCCCAGACAATGGGTAAACAGATGCACAGCCTGATCTACGTCTTTCACGACCAGATTGATATGATTTAAATTCATAATGTCTCTTGTTTGGTTAACAGGACAAAATTAGTCTTCAGGCATCATGCTCAATTGGATAAATCGGTCGTTTTCATTTTTGTTTAAGATGGTTGGCTTCGCCCCTGCGAATTTCTTCACTTCCCTAATGAAATGGGATTGGTCGCCATAGTTTAGCTCCGGGTAAAAATTACCGTTTTTCAGCTGTTTCATGGAGTTTGAGAAACGGATCATGTTGAGGTATGCTTTTAAGGATATGCCCAGCCAGTTGTTGAAATACCGGTTCATCTGCCGGCTGCTCCAACCGGCCTGTTCTGCCAGTTCGTTTACTGTGACAGCCCCTTTTGAGGAATAAATCAATTCAAATAATTTGAGTTTCCGGGGATCTACTTCTTTTTTTAATTTCAGGGAAATAAGGTGGCAGGCTTTTTCATAAAAATGTTTAAGATCCGTAAGATCTTCTTTACAGAATCCCCAATAACCGGCCGGAAGTTTTTGCCTGTTGTTTTTTAGCTCCGCAAAGGACTGTTTAAAAATATATTCAGCAGCTACCGGATGAAAACTCATCACAAACATTTTTGATTTCGGAAACGGCGGTTTGATCACCGGACCGGTAAAGATCCCGGATATAAAGATTTCAAAGCTTCCATCCTCCATCACCAAAACAGCCACATCTATTTTCCCATCCGGAACGATGATGCTTCCTTCCGTTTCATCCGCATGATACTTCATCATCCAGATGCTTTCTACAAGGTCTTTCAATGCTCCATCAGGTTTCAATGAGGTATACTCCAGTTGATTTTTTGTTGAATGTATCATAACAGGCTGATTCTATAATACGATAAATAAATTTTAACCTATTTTGTTCTTGACAATATTAATTGCTATTCGTCATTTTGTCTTTTAAATATTGAAGGTGTTTTCCAGCATTAAATTCTTTTGCGATTCCACTATCGATTCCTTTCTGAATTTCATCTTTCAGGATTTGAATTTTGTTTTCTGTAGTTTGTTTCATTTTTTCAAAAAATCAATAGATTAAAGTTATCGAATTTTCCGGTTTAATTAAAAAGTTTGTTTAAGCTCAATTGTAAAACCTGTTTAAACAGATTTATTCTCCAAACCGCCCCGTCAAAAATTCTTTGAATTTTCGCCACCCCTCCGGGCCGGAGGGGAATTCTCATACCGCTGATTATTAAAATTTAACGATCAACAAACTCTTGTCTTTGACTTC
>JAKOOG010000326.1 GCA_022701545.1 Weeksellaceae bacterium
ACATGATTATTATCCGAATTACTTTTCTCGAAGCCGCCTGCCTTTACATTATAAAAGGCATTGTTATCCCCGTTTTTAAAATAAAAGCCATCGGAGTTAAACATGATCTGGCCTACATGGGAACCGCCTTTGGAATAGGTCATCGAAGGTAATGAGCCATCATCGGCATAGATCTGTAAAGTATTGTTAAAAGGAGCATAGTTTCCTCCCGATGTAACAAAAGATTTTATGCCTGTAATAAGCTGATTTGTATTTACAGTTGCCAAATTCAGATCAGCCACAATCTCCGCATGTGTTCTGATGCTTAATTTTTTTGTCGCAGAGTTCCAGACGACCACAGAACCTGTATCATTCGGAACTCTTTTCACAACAATTTCGCCTTCTACGGCAATGTGATTATTAAAATATTCAGGTGCGATCATTAGTCTATTCTTGCGGTTAAAGTAATTCTGTATTCATTTGGGGTAAGAGGAGTCAGTACGTCAATTTGTACATCATTGGCCGAAATAGGCGTACAGCTTAGATTGATTTTCCGGTTGTCGGCATTCCGGTAGCAGATATAATCTACATTGCGGGTATTCCAGCCATGGGAAATAGGAAAAGTAACGGACGAGCCATCGCCGATCTGCCATGTTTTAGATTTAATCTTTGCATCCAGGACGGTTTTCGTTGACTTTGGAGTCATTGCTTTAGTGCTGTCGGTCCCTGCAATGGCTTCCACATCCGTCGCAATCTGGATCAGTCCTTTCACGGATTCTGTAGCATCCACAATATCAGGTATTCCTTTTTCAATAATCTGATAATTGGCCGTAACATTGGAAGCATTATCGGTATTGGCAATCAGGTGATCACCTACGGAAACGGGCTCATTACCCACCCATCCGCTGGTAGTAATTACCCATACCATTCCTGTTTTGATGGTGGCTGCCGTAATCGGTGAGGGTGCTGTCATCGAGCCCTTAACGGCAGAAGGAACGTACCCTCCGGGTTGATAGATCAGTGCGCCCGTAAGGCTTTGCCCGATCAGGTTTTCGATATAGGTTTTAATCTTGTTTGATGACCAGGTATAGGTGCCCGACTGGGTAGCATCGTTCAGGAAAATGGAAACAATATCGGCATTGGTAAGATTCCGGCCTGCTATTTTAATGACGTGCCCCGAACTGTTGGTGAGAATCTGGCTGAGCAGCATGAGTCCGCTGGTCTGATCGGTCTGGAAAGGGTTGTTTGTGAGAGGATATTCAGGATGTACGTAAGCCAGGTTAATCCATTCGGTCCCGTTCCACTGGTGCAACTGCCCTTTATAGTCGATCACCCAGCCGGCCGGCACGTTGCTCGTGCTTGGAAGGGTATCGTAATACTGAAAACGGGTACGTCTGAGTTCTCCGAAAAAATTATCCTGATGGGCATTGTTGCTTATTACTGCGTTGTTGTTCATATGGTTTTGTTTTTATGGTTTTACTTTTAAAATGAGAATATTGATCGGATAAACGATTTCGCCAAGAATTTTAACTTCTATCGTCTGATTGGTGGCATAATCGTCGACATTTATTTTTTGGCCTGTGACACTGTCCCGAGCCTGGATGATTACATTTTCAGTTTCAAGAACATTAGGGAATACGGCACTTTCCTTGACCTGTACAACTGCACTCGTACGCGTCTCTGATATTAAAATGACCTTGTCGTGAATCTGCCTGTTGAATTCCTGTTGGTTTTTAGGATGGCTTAATCCGTTATAATCATGCAGAATCTTTATTTTATCTTCGGATAAGCCTGCCTTTAAATCTTCAAAATCATTTCGGCTTCTTTTTATGAAATCGATAATTTCCTGAAGTTCATCCAAAGACAAATCATTGGACAAAAGGATCTTTCTTATATTTTCTATTTTCAGTGCCAGATCTTTATCTGCATTTTTCAATGCGTCTACAAAGTCGTTGATCTGGATTTTGGTGTACGTCGTCCCTGTCTGATCGGAACTGTCGGTTGTTGCCGCATTGCTGATTCCAAGCTTGTTTTTCCAGCTGTTCACGTCAGCGGAGTTCAGGTTGGCTGCATTCAACAAAGCCAGATAGCGGGAATGCGCTTGCGGATCAGTTAAATGTTCCTCAAATGATCCTTCCTCAACAAGTGACTGAAGAATTTCTTTTAATCCTTCTATACTTTCTCTGGGAATCGGATCATCTTTATGATAAAAAGCTAAAAAAGTTGATTTAAACTGAGCTTCCGTAGGAATTTCCCCGGTTTTGAACCAATTGATAATTGTATTTAATGGTGTATTCATGTACTTATTGAAATTAGTTTTTATAAAAATTTGATTATTTGATACGTATTCGCATCACCCGTAATCCATCATCCTTGAATCAATTTTACTTTTTGAGTAATTTAAATGCTGCTTCTTCTATTTTCGGTCATGACTTAATAATCATTCCTAAGAAGCCGTTTTGTGAATACTGTTTAATTTATTTTAGATCATCAATACCGAATGTGAAAAAGAACTTGCAATTATTTTTGCCCACTGGAGTTTTAAATATCACTTTTCTTTTACTCTGATAGAATTTTTCACCTTCTTCATTCTGTAGTTGCAGCAACTGTCTTTTAATAGATTAAGATGGTATGGTTTGACCGTTACAGAGCTCAAAATTCACTTTTTTTTAATTCCTGTGAAAGTTTTTTGCCCTTTCGGTTCTGTAGCTGCAGCAGACTTAAGGCTGCAGAAAATAAAATTGGACGGTATATTAACGCATTAAGTATCCTGTGGCCGAAATTAACGGGGCCGTTGCCGATGCCTGACCGGAATGCCAGAATAAAGCTTGGACTACAAATGATTCCCGAAGAATGTCTTCGGGGAAACGGAGAGGAACTTTTGCAAACTGCTTAAGAAACAGAATTGTCTTCGGGAAGTAATGCCATCCGGCACTGCGCTCTGAAATTACTTACCTCTGACAAGAACCGGCTGATTGCCGATATTTTTGCAAAAATGAAAAATGGCGGATTGATCTGAATTATTTTGTGCAACGCGCAATTGATGGATCTCCTGTTCATTGCCCGACTTTTCAATTGGGAAAGCAGTTTATTATAAACCCAATGTCAGTGAAAAATATAATATGGTATGCATTTTAATATAAAAAATCTTAACTTTATTCCGATAAAAAGTTTTCTTTTTTAACCAAAAATATTGATTCAATCAGAAAAAGGATATGAGCGATTTCTCTGATAAATACACCTCTGAAAAGCAACGGATGGCTAAAACGGAAGCCCGACTCCAAGCTCTGATCGAAGCGACTTCGGATGTGGTATATTCGTTAAGTCCCGACTGGAGCGAAATGCGTGAACTCGACGGCAGGGGATTTCTGAAAGATGCAGATGCGCCCACTACCAACTGGCGGACGGATAATGTGTATCCGGATGATGTCGATCTGGTAAATGCCACCATCGAAGAATGCATCCGTGAAAAGAAAATTTTCCAGTTGGAGCACCGGGTCGTGCGCGCAGACGGCAGACCGGGATGGACCTTCTCCAAAGCAATTCCCATTTTGGACGAACAGGGCAATATTGTCGAATGGTTCGGAACAGCAAAGGATATTACCCAGCGTAAAGAGGCCGAGGAAGAACTGTTAGAAGCCAGAGCAAAATCCGACCAACAGAAAAGGCTGTATGAAACCATTGCTTCTTCAACACCGGATCTGCTGTATGTCTTCGATCTCGATTACCACTTTACCTATGCCAACCAGGCCCTGCTGGATATGTGGGGCAGAACCTGGGAGGAATCGATTGGCAAAGGACTGCTGGAAATCGGCTATGAGCCCTGGCATGCTGAAATGCACGAGCGGGAGATCGATGAAATCATAAAAACGAAACTTCCGGTACGCGGAGACGTCTCCTTTCCCCACGCTACTTTGGGAACACGGGTATACGATTATATTTTCACACCGGTTATTAATGAGCACGGCGAAGTGGAAGCCATTGCCGGGGCTACCAGGGATGTCACGGAACGCAAAAAATGGGAGGAAAGCCTGAAGGGACTCAATAAAGAACTGGCCGCAGCCAACCGGGAACTTGCCGCTACGCTTGAAGAAGTAGCCAAAGTAAATGATGAGCTGATTAAAGCCAATGAAAAAATCGAGGAAGGGCAGATTGCTTTCCGTCTGGCGGTAGAAGCGGCAAACTTCGGCACCTGGTTTGTTCATTCCGAAACCCGCGAATTTATTACGGATGCCCGTTCAAAAGAGCTGTTCGGATACTCTGAGGATGAGCCTTTATCCCTTGAGCAGTCACTGGCGCAGATTCCCGACGAATACCGGCCGTACGTTACGGAGAAACTGGAAAATGCCATTTACAACAACGGCGATTATGATGTTACCTATCCCGTGATCGGATTCCATGACCAGCGCCTCCGATGGCTGCGGGCGATAGGCAACCTGAAGGAAGATTCTTCGGGTACATTTTCAGCCTTTACCGGTGTTGTAATGGACATTACCGATCAGCATCTGGCCAGCGCAGATATCAGGCGCGCGGAAGAAAACCTGAGGATGGCGGTAGATGCTGCCGGCTTAGGAACGTTCCAGATCGGTGTAGAAGGGAGGGTTTTCACGTATTCTACGAAGCTTAAAGAATTTTTCGGATTTTACCCGGATGAGTTCATGTCTTATGAAGCTTCTGTCGGCCAGGTTCACCCGGATTTCCGGGAACTTCTGATGGCCAATGTAGAAAAAGCATTTTCCGAAAATGCCCGCTTCGATATGGAATATCCTATAATCGGTTACCATGATGAAAAGATACGCTGGGTACGTGCCATCGGTGAAATACAGCAGAAGGAAGGCAAACAGTATTTCACCGGCGTGATTCACGAAATCACCGAAAAAAAGCTGGATGAGATCCGTAAGAATGATTTTATCGGTATCGTCAGCCACGAGCTGAAGACTCCGCTCACTTCCATTAAAACCTATATTCAGCTGATGCAGGCCAGATGTTCAAGAGCCGAAGATGATGTTCTTTCTAAGATATTGGAAAAAGCCGATCTCCAGATCAATAAAATGACGACGATGATCAACGGGTTTCTGGATATTTCAAGGCTTGAATCCGGGAAAATACACATCAACAGGCAACGGTTTGATCTTTCGGATCTGTTGAAAGCCGCTGAAGAAGAAACAAAAGCAACCGTCGACAGCCACATCACGGTTTTTACGCCGGTCAACTCCGTACAGGTGAATGCCGACCGGGATAAAATCGAGCAGGTTGTTAATAATCTGATCAGCAACGCCGTTAAATACGCTCCTGCCGGAAGTACCATCCGTATAAGCTGTACCTCAGATGATACATTTGCTTATGTGAGCGTAAGAGATCAAGGCAAAGGGATCAGGCCCGAAGATATCGCCCATATTTTTGACCGGTATTACAGGGTTGAGGGTGAGGAAATGCAGTCGATTTCCGGTTTTGGAATCGGATTGTACCTCTGCTCGGAGATTATCAGCCATCACCACGGATCTATTTCGGTAAAAAGTGAAATCGGGGCAGGCTCTGATTTTGTTTTTTCACTTCCGCTGAATACGGATTATTAATTCAGAAAATATCTTCAAATTGATGAGCCTTTAAAATCAATTCAATTTAATCAGCACGCGCTGTTTTATCATTTTTTTTTCAGATCGTCAGGATCCATATAAATAAAATCCACAAACATCACAAACCGGATTTGTAGAAATATTTCTACAAATCCGACATATTATTTCTACATTATTCTTTTCTGAAACAGCATCCTAATCTATACTTTTGCAGTATACTTAGAACAGAGAAAATGCAATGCGAATACATATTTTTATTGCCTGTTTCTAAAGCCGGGTTTAGAATTAAAATTTCATAAAAAACGGAACTTTATTACTTAATAAATTTCGAAAATAATGAAAATTAAAATTCAATGTCCCCTTAAACGTTTATCCATCTTATTCATATGGCTATTGTTTAAAGATGAACACTGAATCCGGCAATAAGTATCAGAAAACACAATGTAAATATATGACCCGATGTGTTAGTTTACACTCATGAGGTTAGGCTCAATAAGTTACAGAATGCAGGATGATGATATTCAGAAATCGGCCTTCTGTAACTTTTTCATTTTAACCCTGTTTCATCGATTGGCTCCGGGTTCTTCAGCTGCATTGGGGAAAAAACTTTTTGCGGCCTTTCCTAAAAGTGTAAGCGAAGTACCAATCGGGTAATAAATTAATGTATTATTGCAACAAAATTTTATTTTGTCCAACAGGCTGTTGCTTTTTGTTTTCTTGCTCATCTGTCTGCCCTTTTGCAGCCAGGAATACAGTCTTGCCCATTACAATACGGATAATGGACTGCCCCAAAACAGCGTAAAAGATATTGTAAAGGATAAATACGGATTTATATGGCTGACTACGGAAAACGGCGTGGTGCGCTATGACGGATCTGCCTTCCTTGCCTTTAAGGACTTCCAGATCAATAATCAGCGTTTTACCTTTTTCTGCGGAAATATACAGAAAGACAGCATCCTTACCGGTGCGGGTTACCAAACCGTCCTTCTTAATAAAAGAACGGCAAAAATATTTAAGGATCCTCCTCATTTCAGCAGCCGGGATAAATCCGGCCGGTCTCATATAAACTACAATGACCATCCGAATCAGGGGGGCTCTTATCATCTGATGCTGAAGGAAGGACGTTATTTCATTACCGAATCTTCCGTTACTTATGAAGAGCCCGCTTCTTTAAAGGAAACTTCACTAAAGCTTAATACACTGTTTAAAAAAAGAAATGCCATTTTCACGCTGGATGAAAAGCTATACTATATAAATTATGCAGCAGGGCTGGTTTACAGAATAACAAAAGGAAGAATAGACGCTACCTACGATATTCCTTTTTTAACAGACAGGAACAACCTCATTTTATGGAGCCAGATTAACAACACTGTATTTGTTGTCAAAGAACGGAAAATCTACACGCTTTCTTACAGGGGAAAAGATTTCAGGATAGACCGGCTCGCCGAACTGGGCAATATCGATACTGAGCATTTAACCTGTGCTTACTATGATAAAACCTATGATAAACTTTATCTGGGAAGCAGTATTGAAGGACTGAAAGTCCTGAGCTTCCACCAATTTCTTTCAACGGAAAAGAGAAATACAAACAACACGGTATTCTATTCCACCCTGCCTTACGACAATACAAGCGTCATTACTCCTGATGGGCATATTTACAGCCGGAACGGCATGCTCGGTAATAAAGCGTTTGATACAGACAGCCCGTATTTCATAAGCTACGATCCGCATAAAAATATAATTGTACAGGATTCGGAGAAGCTGTACACTTATCTGAAATCCTCTTCTTACATAGCCCGTACCATAACCGCTAAGACTCAAAGTGCTTTTGTAGATTTTCTCTATGATCATGAACGCTACTATGCAGTTACCCGGCCGTTATCCAGACAATATGACGGAGGAAATCTGCTTGTTTACAAAGACCGGTCCTTTAATACGGTAGAAAAGAGCATCTCCCTGGATTCCGAACCGACCAAGCTTTTCAGGGCCCACGGCTTCTTATGGATCGGAACCATCCACGGACTGGTCAGGATCTCGTTGAAGACCTACCAGAAAAAAAATATTGGACCTGCTACAGATATGTACATCCGGAATATCATTATGAGCAGTGACGGCCATCTGTGGATTACGACATTGGGTAAGGGATTTTATCTGCTTAGAAATGATGAACTCATCAGGATGCCGTTGGATGCAGATAAAAACTTATTGTCCGCACACACGATATTGGAGGACAGGGAACATGTCTTCTGGATTCCGACCAACAACGGCCTGTATAAAGTATGGGAACAGAACCTTTTAAAAGCTGCGTTTAATAAGGAAAATGAAGTCCATTACTACCGCTATACCAAAGAAGCCGGCTTCAACACCAATGAGTTCAACGGCGGCAGCAACATTTGCGGAAACCGGTTGAAAAATGGTGATTTCGTTTTGCCTTCACTGGACGGACTGGTTTTTTTCAACCCGCTGAACACAAAAAGCCGGTATCCGAAAGATTTCTATCTGGAAAGAGCGTTGATCGATGGAAAAGAGACCAGGTTTTCCGAAAGCCTAACCGTTGACCAGGAGGTGCAGAAAATTGATATTTTCATTGATGTCCCCTATTTTGCCAACCGGAACAATCTGGTGATCAAGCTGAACCGCGGATCAGGCAAACCATGGGAAAACATCGAGCAGGGCACGAAGATTTCCCTTTCCAATCCTTCTTACGGCGACTATGTCTATACCCTCAAGATCCTTACTTCAGATAGTGGAACCTATATGTATAAAAAAGTACATATCCTGGTTACTCCCTATTTTTATCAGACCATATGGTTTAAAGCAGCCGGGCTCCTGCTGATATTGATTCTCATTATTTTCATCATCAGGATCCGAACAAGAATTTTAAAAAATAAAAACCTGGTGCTGGAGGACATCATCGAGACACGGACAAAAAAACTTTCCGCCGCAATCGAAAATCTGGAAAAAACAAAAATCCAGCTGAATAACGAAATTGAACAGCAAAAAAAGCTGATCGGCACCATCACCCACGATATTACAACGCCTATTAAATTTATTGCATTTGCTGCTCAGGATATTCTGGAAAATGACCGGCATGACCGGGAAAAACTCCGCCGGATCCTTACTTCTATCTCGAAATCTTCCAGCCAGCTGTATAATTTTACCCTGGCTCTGAAGGAATATGCAGATATCTACAACAACCACAGGAGCGACCAAAAGGAAAAATACAGGCTATATGATCTTATTGAAGAAAAAAAGGAACTTTTCGACCCGATTGCCGGTAACAGCAATACCCTGATCAAAAACAGCGTCGATCCTGATATTTATCTGGACATCAATAAAAACACATTATCCGTTATCATCCACAATCTGCTTGATAATGCCGTAAAATTTACAAAAAACGGCCATATACATATCGAATCCGCAATTACGGAAGGTGCTGCTGTTATCGTCATCAAAGACAATGGCACCGGCATGAGCCCGTCACAAATTGAATACTACACTTCCCTTCACAAAAATATTGACGATGAAAAACTTCTGCTTCAGAAATACGGTATGGGACTGCATCTTGTGTTGCAGCTTATCCATATATTGGATGGAAAAATAGAACTCGAGAACAATACCCCTTCCGGAATTGTTTTCAGAATAATCATAAAAAGTAGAGCAAATGAGTAAAAGAATTCTTATTGCTGATGACCATGACATCGTTTTAACCGGTACAAGCCTGATCCTCGAATCGAAGATCCAAGGAATCATCATCGATACCGCCGAAAATTATCTTGAAGTGCAGGAAAAAATGGCCCGGGAGCCTTACGACCTCATCATATTGGACATTAATATGCCGGAGAGTAAAAATAAGAAAATGATCTCGGAAATAAAGGCAATCTGTGCAGCAACTAAGATATTGATTTTCTCTGTCCACGACGAATCCGTAGCGCTACAGTATATCCAGGAAGGCGCGGACGGTTATCTGAATAAACTCAGCAAAGTAGAGGAAATTGCTGAGGCGGTAAAAAAAATTCTTGATGAAGGCTATTATTATCCGGTAAAGATCACCCAATATCTTCTGGATACGTCCAACAGACCGGTACATACAAATCCTTTAGAGAAATTATCGGACCGGGAATATCAGATCCTTGATCTCATGGCCAGAGGCGAAGGAAACCTCGAAATATCCAATATCCTTAACATCCAGATGCCTACCATCAGCACTTATAAAAAAAGGATTTACAAAAAGCTGGGGACCGGCAATATTGCAGATCTCATCAAAATACATGAGAAATTCTCCGGTGATAAAATATAAGAATAACAGAATCAGCGTTCAATTTCCAAGACCTGTGTTTCCGGAAGGATATTATCGATTCTGTTTAAAATGGAAAATAACGGATCTACTGATCTTGATTCCTACAAAATTTTGCCACCTGCGTTATCAAATTGCATGAATAGTTATATATTTAATTATTAGTTTTATTTTCATCTACAATTCAGGAAAAATTTATGCTGGTACAGTTTCATTCTTTTTTACACCTTTTGTTTATAGGAATTATAGCCCTTTTTCCGGTGGTAAATCCCATCGGTTCTGCATTGATCATTAATCCGTATCTGTCCAAACTTTCAGAAAGCCAGAAAAGAAATGCGGTGAGAAAAATTACGGTCTATGCTTTTTTCATCTGTATCGTTTCTCTATTTGCAGGACACTGGATACTGGAATTGTTCGGAATTTCCATCCCGGTCATTCAGGTTGCAGGCGGGATTCTGATCTGTAAGATGGGCTGGACTTCCCTTTCTTCCGATCAGCAGGAAGACAGCGATAAAAAAATCACAGAAGAGAAAGAGGCCGCTGCTTCCGGTATTTCGGGACAGCTTTTCTATCCGCTTACCTTTCCCATTACCACAGGAGCCGGGACCATTTCCGTATTGTTTACGCTGAGTGCGCACAGCGCAGATAAAAACTGGGAAAACTACCTGATCAATACGTCGGCCATTCTGCTGGCGATCCTGCTGATGTGTGCTTTGGTATTCTTCTTCTACAGCCATACCAAAAAAATTATAGAAAAACTGGGTGCCAACGGTCAGAATATCGCCAACAGGATTTTTGCATTCCTTATTTTCTGCGTCGGGCTGGAGATTGCCGTTACCGGCGCAAAAATTATTTTCTGCTAATTTGCACCCTACATTTTATCCGTAATTCGGGCATCCTGCATTTGTTTTTAATCAGCTCAAATCTTCATAGAGGCAGGCCGGGAAATGAACAAAAGCGATTCTGTTATTAATTTGAATAGAAAACAACCGGACCCGCCGTAAAAAATAATGATCCGGATTGGCAGCAAAGTTGCAACTCTATTTCCGGAATGGATGAAAAAAATCATTCAAATTATACCTGTTCATTCATTGTTATGACTGTAAATATCAGCAGCAATATGCACGATGGGCATGTTTTACATTAAAAATAAACCAATCAAACAATAAATAAAATGAAAGTATTATTTGTAGTCACCTCACACGATGAGCTTGGAAACACCGGCAAAAAAACCGGATTCTGGGTAGAAGAATTTGCAGCGCCTTATTATTCCCTGAAAGATGCGGGATTCGATATTGTGGTGGCCACTCCTAAAGGCGGACAGGCACCGATAGATCCGAAAAGTGAAGATCCCGATGCACAGACGCCTGCTACCGAGCGGTATTATCAGGATAAGGAAGTACAGCAGGTTATTGCTGATACCCGGAAACTAAGTGAACAGAAAGCGGAAGATTTCGATGCCGTCTTTTATCCGGGAGGGCACGGCCCTTTATGGGATCTTGCCGAAGATAAAGATTCCCAGAAATTAATCCTTGATTTCTACAACAGCAGCAAGCCTGTGGCGGCCGTATGTCACGCGCCGGGCGTTTTTAAAAATATTAAATGGGAAGACGGCGAACCGTTTGTGAAAGGAAAAAAAGTGACGGGCTTCTCGAATACGGAAGAAGAAGCGGTTCAGCTTACCGATGTGGTGCCCTTTCTGGTGGAAGATGAACTGAAAAATGCCGGCGGCGAATATTCCAAAACAGACGATTGGGGTATACACGTTGTTCAGGATGGCTTGTTAATCACCGGACAAAATCCTGCTTCATCCGAAAGCGCAGCTGAAAAACTGATGGCCGCTTTAAAGAAATAAAGCAACCTGAAATTGTTTGACGATCTGCTCCATTATTCCTGAAAAAGTCTTTTCTTTATCCGGAATGATGGAGTTTTTTGAATATTTCTTTACCAATGCTTTACGTAATAAAATTGTGCATTCTTAATTTTAATAATAAAAAGCTAGGTATTAAGCTGGAAACAGTATATAAGCAAATCCGACAGATTTTTTTTATTAAAATCTGAATAACTACCATGATCCGCAAAAGGTTATACGGATTTTAGCAGATATCATTCAGGCTGCGGATCATCCAGATGGTACAGGAATCATGTCCTGAATTGCCCAACGGTTGCTCCAGCAATCGGAATCCTGAATGTTCATACATTTTTACGGCTTTCGAAAACTCCGGCAGGCTTTCCAGGTATACGTTTTCATATCCCATTTCCTTTGCGCTGGCGATGCTTTTCATCATCAGGCTTTTTCCAAGGCCTTTTCCTCTTGCTGTCGGACGGAGATAAAATTTGGCCAGCTCTGCACATCCTTCCGGTAAACCTTCCGTAGGGTAAATTCCGCAGCATCCGGAAATAACCCCATCGATTTCACCTACCCACAGCACTGAATTCTTACGTCTGAAAAGGGAATACAGATCAAATGTCGTAGGATCGGAATATACCGTTCCCGCTTTCGGGGCATCAAATTCTGTAAAAGTATCCCTGATCAGCTCCGCAAGCGCTTCATTGTCTGATTCCTCAACTTTCCTGATCACTGTTTTTTCCATATTTTCCTGATTAACCGGGATTAAAAAACCGGATATAAAATGACATTAAAAAAATACCTTGGTGATATTAATCACCAGCTGTCAAATATAATTATAATATTAAGAACCTGGTTAATGAGAGATAAAGTTCAGCCGTTGGCAGCAACATCAATTTGAAAAGATTTATTTAATCCAATAAACTGAAGAGTATCATGCCCCGTTCTTAATCCTTAACTTCCTTTTCAGGTGATAATACCTGAACATCATTTTATCATACCATACCGCAAAGAGAAGGATAGTAACCGGGAGAAAAAGTGTCTGTAGGGTAAAATACTGATACAGCCAGCCTCCGGTAATTCCTCCGGTAAAAAACCCGGCAATGATCATCAGCTTCAGAAAAATACTCTTTAAAAGCACGGGCCTCTGCAAAGTACTATTGCTCAGCAACTGCGAAATTTCAATACCCAGATCGGTAAACAGTCCCGTAAGGTGGGTTGTCCTAACCACAGACATGGACACCCTTGTCACCAGGGCATTTTGCAGTCCCATTGAAAAAAGCAGCGCAACGGAAACCCATTTCGAATACACGGGAGCAAAGCGGATCCCGCTCAAAGATGAAAGCCCGACGGCAAAAAGAATAGCTATTTCTATGACAAGCGGAAGCATATAGGAAGTATGGGCCTGCCGTCTGGCAGCCAGTTCCATCACCAGCCCGGATACAAATGCACCCGATAGAAAAGCAAAAATATAGAGCAGGAAGGTAAAAGCGGAAGCGTAGTTTTCCAGGAAAAACTGCTCCGAAAAATAAGCAAAGTGCCCGGTAACATTGGTCGTGAGCGTGTGCACGGAAAACACGCCGATGCTGTTCACCATACCGGCAACACATGACAGCAGCGAAGCCAATTTTAAATTATGCTGATAGGTTCTTCCTTTTCCCCTGTGCCTGAACATCAGATTGCTTTACACAAAAATACAAAATATGATCGGGTTAATTTTAAATATCATCCATCATTACATCTGATACTGAATCAGCTTTTCGAGATCTGACGTTTTATCTTCGCGGTAAAAATGCCCGTGAAATTCGTTAAGCTTCTTTAAAAGGCTAAGCAATACTGTTTTTTCTTCATCATCAAGCTGTCCTGATAAAAATTTTGAAGTAATATCAACTTTTTTTACGGATTCATGGAAGGCCTTCTCCCCTTTTTGGGTAAGGTTCAGCCGCTTGCTTCTTTTATCTTTTTCGTCATTTTTTTCCGCCAGCATTCCGGACTCCAGCAGACGCTTGATGATCTGCGTTCCGGTCTGCTTCTCATGGCCGTTCCGCTCAATCAGCTGCATCTTGGTGAGATTGGGCTCATCCTTCAGACGGTATAGATAGGTAAATTCTTCATTAGCGAGTTCGGGGAAATCCTTCAGTCCTCTTCTGATGGCCTGTTTAGAATATCTTCCCAGCAGCAGCACCTGCTTGCAGATTTCATTTTCCGTAAAGGAAACTTCATGCTTCTCATTTTTAAAGAGCTTGGTGGGGCTTTCTTCCCTGTATTTCCTGTCGTTGAGCCATAAGCGGAAATCTTCAGCAGTCGAATGGGGCTTACAGGCTTCAGAATTTTCAAAATCTTTTACCTGATGAAGCAGATCAATGAAAAAGTCGGTATTCATAATGCAAATTTAGTCTAAAAAAAATAAGAACGACCCCATCTAAAGCTTGATACTGCCCATTCCACCGTCTATCCCGAAAACCTGTCCTGTAATCCATGAAGCCTGGTCTGAGATTAAAAAAGCCGCCATCGCTGCGATTTCTTCCGGGCTCCCTACCCTTTGCAGGGGATGTCTTTTTGCAGAAGCTTCGCGTTTTTCAGGTGTCGACAAAAGCTGTGCAGCAAGCTGGGTATCGGTTAAAGAAGGTGCAATGGCATTAACCCGTATTTTCTGCGCCGAAAATTCCGCGGCCAGGCTTTTCGTAAGCCCCTCTACCGCATTTTTGCTGGCGGAAACGGAAGCATGAAAAGGCATGCCGATTTTTGCAGCCACCGAACTGAAGAGAACCACAGAAGCACTTCCTGATTTTTTAAGGTTGGGCAAAAGCTTCTGGATTATTTTTACCGCTCCCAGCACATTAATTTCAAAATCATTTCTGAAATCCTCAGTCGAAAGCCGGTTAAAGGGTTTCAGGTTGATGCTTCCCGGTGCATACACCAATCCGTCCACGACCTCCGGAAAAGTGATTTCATCCGGATTCCCCGAAAGGATATTCATCCGGTGGAATTCGATATTCGGATGATTCAGTTCCGTATTTTCGGTTTTTGAGATTCCGATAACACGGTGCTCTGCCGAGAGGATTTTTGCCGTTTCGAGGCCGATGCCTTTTCCACAGCCGATGATGACGATGTTTTTCATATTTATTTTTTATGGTTTATTTCTACATATTGGTCCGGTAAAGTTTAAAAAAGATTAATTTCCAACTCATTGTCAGGCTAAGCCCGTCGAAGCCCTGTTCCATCATATCCGAATCCTGAATACAAAGCTCACAAAGGGTTTGCTCTTCTACTGATTGTTTCAGGTCCCACAAAGCCGTTCTACTTATAAAAGCTCACAGAGAATCTTGATGAATCTATTTAATTCGTTATCAACTGAGCCAAATTTGGCCTGAACGTGAAGAAAAAAAGCTTTGTTCTTTGCCCTTTTTGAGCATACGCTCAAGAATTTTTAAGTCTTATTTAAACTGACTCTCTCAAAATCTTTATCTCACCTCAGCCGACCTACCTCTTCGAAATCTTATTATTGCTGATGGCTTTCTGGCGGCTGCATCTGAATCTCTGGATTTCCTCACTCCGTTTTTTCAGGTGCTTCTGGCTGACTCCCGAATTCACCCGTTTTCTCCAAAGCTTAAAACTCGATTCTTTAAGTTCGGAACGCATCAGTTCAATTACTTCCGGTTCGCTGATCCCGAACTGGAATTGAATAGCCTCAAAAGGCGTACGGTCTTCCCATGCCATTTCGATGATGCGGTCTGTTTCATGTATGCTGAAATTTTTATCCATTGTTTTTATTTTTAGTTGAACGCTCAGTTCATGAAATTTTCTATTAAACATTACAAATCTTCGTAAATGTCAGGCTAGGCCTTGGTTGTTGCTTACTATCCTTTGAGCACGAAGTTCACAAAGAGCTTTTACTACTCACTGTTTTAAGTTTTACAAAGCCGTTTCACATATAAGTAACACTAAATTTTAATCCCGCCCCTTTACATTTACCTTTACAACCCCTTGATTAACGCTTCTGCTGTTTTCAGATGCTGTTTCTTCTTTTCTTCCGGCATTTTTTCCAATGTACGCACCATCATCGACAGCCTTGGATTTTTCAGGAAGAAATCTTTGTGCTCATGGATGAAATTCCAGAACAGCGCGTCCCACCTTTCCGTCCATTCACCATCGGGGTAATCGCTCATTTTCTTCAGGTAATTGCTTCCGCTGATGTAGGGCTTCGTACTCATTTTTCCGCCGTCGGAAAAGCTGCTCATTCCATAGACATTCGGCACCATTACCCAGTCGTAAGAATCAATAAACATTTCCATAAACCACCGGTAGACTTCATCCGGATGAAACTGGCAGAGGTTCATGAAATTCGCAAATACCATCAGCCTTTCGATGTGATGGGCATATCCGGTTTTCAGGACTTTTGCGAGTAAACTGTCAATCGGACGGATATCCGTTTCCGCCGTATAAAAGGATTTGGGAATCTTATTTTCGTGCTGCCAGAAATTTTTATTCCGCTGATACGTTCCCTGATAAATATACACACCGCGCACAAACTCCCGCCAGCCGACGATCTGCCTGATAAACCCTTCCAAAGAATTCACAGGGATATCATCTTCTTTGGCAAAATCAACGGCCCTTTCCACTACATTTTCGGCGGTAAGAAGCCCAACATTCAGCAATGGGGAAAGGATGCTGTGATGCAGGAAGTGTTCTTTTTCCACAATGCTGTCCTCATACACTCCGAACTCGGCAAACCGGTTTTCAAAAAACTGGACCAGCCATTTTTCGGCTTCTCCAAAAGTGGTAGGATACAGCTGCTCATCGGTCAGGCTGCCGTAATTATCGGCAAAATGTTTCTCCGTATATTTTTTAGCTTCTTTAAAATAAACATTGTTTTCAGGGAAATGAATTGACGGTGCTGTCCGGTTTTTCGGATATTTCTTCCGGTTCTCGGTGTCGTAAGTCCATTTTCCACCCAGCGGTTTTCCCGCTTTCATCAGGATATTCCGGGTAATGCGCTGCTGCTTATAAAAATTAGTCTGATGATAGGATTTCTTATCTTCAAAATATTCTTTCAGATCTTCTTTGGTGTTGATAAATAGCGGGCTGTCCAGGATTTCAAGTTCCAGTTTTGTGTTTTGCAGCCTTTTTTCCAGCCAGTGGTCACAAACATCGGTTGTCCTGATGGTTTTAAAACCTTCCTCTTCAAGTTTCGGAATGAATTTCCTGATGTCCGAAAACCGGGAATTGCTCTCGATATATTCTACCTTAAAGCCTGCCTTTTTCAGGAAATCTTCATAAAATTTCATCGTTGCACGGTGGAAGGCAATTTTCTGTTTGTGAAAAGCGTACTGCCTGAAAAACAGGAATTCTTCCAGCAGGAAAACCGGCTGGCTTTTATCCAGGTAATCCGTGTCTTCAAACAGCTGGTGCGGGAAAACAAGCTGAGCGGTATGTTTTAGTTCTGCAGCCATAATTGTATAAATTCTTGATGGGGATCGTACATTTCGGCCTGTTTTTCAGGATTGAAGATCCGGTCGCGGTTGTCATTTCCCACTCCGGCAAGATACATCCAGTTGCCGTAATTGCTGTGCACATCGTAATCGATCAGCAGCTCTTCAAAATAGGCAGCCCCGATCCGCCAGTCCTGCTTCAGAATCTTGCAGAAATAAGAAGCCACATTCTGCCTTCCCCTATTGCTCATCCATCCGGTATGTTTCAGTTCCATCATGTTGGCATTGATGAAATCCGAATCCGTAGTGCCGTCTTTCCACCTGCGGATAAGTTCCTCATTGGTGTCAGCAGTATATTTTTTTCCGCCGATTCCGTTTTTCCAGAAAATCAAATCTTTATATTCCATGGAAACATACCTGAAAAAATCCCGCCACAGCAATTCGAATACCAGCCAGTATGTCGATTCGTTGCTGCCGAATTCCTGTTCGTACTTTTTAATTTCGTGATATACGGTGACGGCAGAAAGGCTTCCGTCCGCCAGCCAGGCAGAAAATTTAGAGCTGTAATCGGTTCCGGTTAATCCGTTACGGGTTTCCTTATAGCTGCTGAGATTCCGGGTTTCCGAAAAATAGGATTCCAGCCTTCTCAGGGCCTGCGTTTCTCCGCCTCTGAAAGGGAATGCCGTTCTTGAATCCATTTCAAAATCATCATATCCCAACACTTCAAGAGTAACCTTATCACTTTGGACTTTAAGGCTGGATCTGTCATACACCATATTTTCTGAAACGAATTCCGGGCGGATCAAAAGGTTTTTCTCAACCTTCTGCCTGAAGGTAGTAAACAGCATCGGTATGTTATCCATTGTACTGGAAACAAACAGCGGATGCACCAGAAACTGGGAATAGGATTTTTCCCATCCTGCCGTCGGCATAACGTTCCTGATTTCGTCTTCCTTTTCTTTTTCTTCTTGAGTCCATTCCTGCTGGCAGAAGATTTTTACGATATCAAATTCATCGGACAATTCTTTAAAAACAGTTCCGGTGTTTCCCTTTTTTATCAGGAAAGGAATGTTATTTCTGCTTAAACTCCCTTTCAGGTCTTCTACGGTTTCCAGCAGGAATCGGGTACGGTATCTCCCGGTTTTCCTGCTGCCAAGTTGCATTCTTCCGAAATCCCGGTCATCAAAAACGTAAACCGCCAGGAAAGGCAGTCCTTCCTGCATGATATGATATAACGACTCCGAATCGCGGGTCCTCAGGTCTTTGGTAAACCAGAGGATATTGATTTTTTGTTTTTCCGGCATTTTTCGCTGCAATATTTTACTTCGTCCCAGTTTTTCTTCCATTTTTTACGCCAGTTAAACGGTAATCCGCAGACTTCGCAGATTTTGAAGGGTAATCCGGACGGCATGTTAAGGTTTTATAAAATTCCTGAAGTTATTGATCCTGATATCTTTCGCTTTCAGATCGTGCATCATGTTGTACAATCCGAAAAACGTCCGGTTCAGGTAAATGAAAT
>JAKOOG010000330.1 GCA_022701545.1 Weeksellaceae bacterium
GACTGAATTACGGAGAACTGTCCAAAAGAAATATTGAAGAGCTTTTTGCCAATACCCGCGATCTGGATGGGCAGGGCGAAAAGAAAAACCCGCAGGATTTTGCCCTTTGGAAAAAAGCTTCCCCGGCGCACATCATGCGATGGAATTCGCCGTGGGGCGAAGGTTTTCCGGGATGGCACCTGGAATGTACGGCCATGAGTACCAAATATCTGGGCGAAACTTTCGATATCCACGGCGGTGGAATGGACCTGAAATTCCCGCACCACGAATGTGAAATCGCACAGGGGAAAGCCTGCAATGACGCCGCTCCGGTAAACTACTGGATGCATGCCAATATGCTCACCATGAATTCCCAGCGGATGAGCAAATCTACCGGAAACTACATCCTGCCGATGCAGCTGGTAACCGGTGAAAACGATTTTTTTGAAAAGCCTTTCCATCCGTCAATCGTGCGTTTCTGCTTCCTGCAGGCGCATTACCGCAGCGTGCTGGATATTTCCAATGATGCGATGCTGGCCAGTGAGAAAGGATTCATCAGATTAATGGAAGCCATTAAAGTGCTGAATGCCATCATTCCGAATGATGAAAAGCCATCAGGATTCAGTTTGGAAGAATGGAAAAATAAAACCTATGACGCATTAACGGACGACTTTAACTCTCCGGTACTGATCGCGCATTTATTTGAAGCCGTAAAATATGTTTTTGCTTTAAATGACGGTAAAGAAACCATTTCAACGAAAGATTTAGAGGAACTGAAAGCCACTCTTAATGCTTTGGTATTTGATGTATTGGGACTTCAGACTATTGAAGAAAACAATAATGAAAAACTGGACCAGACCTTGAAAGTTCTGATCGAGCTCAGAAACCAGGCCAGGAAATCGAAGAATTTCGAACTTTCAGACCAGATCCGCGATAAGCTTCTGGCAGAAGGTATCGAATTGAAAGACGGAAGAGATGGCACTTCCTATGTATTGAATTAAATATAAAAATATTCAGATATAAACTCCTACAGTTGTTGTGGGAGTTTTTTTATGCTAAAATTTCGGAGATATCCGTTTATCGAACATCTGAATCTTAGCTTTGCCTTCATCTTAATTTTTTTTACAATCAATCTTAAAATTATGTAACTTAGTCATAATAAAATCATTAAACATTAAAATTCAGATACTATGAAAAAACATTTACTTCCTTTATTTTTGTTGATCACAGGTGCGAACGCTTTTGCGCAGCAGGACTTCTTTGCATTGGTCGGAAAAGACACCCCGAATATTGTATTCAATGATTTCCGGGCCATTAACGGAACAAGCGGAACTTCAGGAGAGACAATTTTTACGTCGGATGCCCGGGCAAATGTGTTCTCACAAAGCAGAAACGGCTCAGTTGCTGAAGACAAAAATACTTCCAATAACGCCCAGGCGGTAAATATGGCAACCCTGGCTTATGATCCTTATAACAACAATCTGGTGTATATGCCGATGTTTTCCTCCAATATCTATGTCTTAAATGCTAAGACAAAAGAGATTACTTTGGTAGAAAACAGTGTGGCAAGGGTAACTTCATGCGACATCAATTCTCATTTTACAAGGATGGCTACCGGCTATGACGGAAATATTTATGCGGTTAACAATGCGGGTACCCAGTTTCTGCAGATCAGCAGAAAAGGAAACCAGTATGTGGTAAACGATTTGGGAATTATTAAAGATGATTCGTCTAATGGTAAAAATTCTTTTACAACCATCGAAACCGGTTTTGGCGGAGATATGATTGCCGATGCGGATAATAATTTCTACATCTTTTCGGCTTCGGGAAATGTATTCAAGGTTTCTGCGAAAGAATTAAAGGCAAAATTTGTCGGAAAAATCTCCGGGATTCCCGATAATTATTCCGTGAACGGTTCCGCGGTAAATTCGAAAGGAAAGGTCGTGATTGCCAGTGCCAAAGGCGCTTCTCTCTATGAAGTAGACCTCAATACTTTACAGGCAAAGCCGTTAGGAGGCGAACAGAATCTGCACATTTACGATCTTGCCAGTAAATATTTTGCTAACGACAGGGCGGTTTCCAATACGGTTTTCGCCAATCTTGATATCTATCCTACAAGAGTGGAGGACCGGATGATCCATGTAAACGTAAATGACAAATCCGTAAAAGGAAATATCCGGCTGAATGTTTTCGATCTCTCCGGAAAAAATATAATGAAGCAGAATCTATCCGTAAAAGACGGCTCCCTGAATCAGCAGGTTCATCTTAAAAATCTGATAAGCGGCGCCTATCTGGTGAATATTACCGACGAAGCCGGAAAAATATTACTGAACAAGAAAATTCTGGTTTCGGAATAATCTTTGCTTTTGTGTGAAACTCAAAAACCTTTTCAATTTTTTTGGAGAGGTTTTTTTAATGAATATTTGATATTCAATAAGTTTTCTTTTTCAGGATTATAATGTATTTTTATAAAAAAAATATAAATGAAGCTATACTTTAATGTAGGTTACAACACAAAAATCGGAGAGCAGCTGCAGTTGGTGATCAATGATGAAGGCGCAGTACAGCAGACTCATGCTATGTTTTACGGGGAAAATGGATTGTGGAAATGTGAGGTGGATTATTTTTCCAGATCGATTTCTTATCAGTACCGGGTGGTGGATGACAGGGGAAAGGTCCTTCGGGAAGAATTTGTTCCGCACCAGCTGAATTTTCCGCACAATTATAAGGAATTTGTCATTTTCGACGAATGGAATAATAAAAATTTCCCGGAAAACTATTTAAATAATAAGATTCTTCACAACAAGCTGAATACGTTCAAGCCGGAAAAAATTTCAGTCCTGAAAAAGCACACCCACCTGTTCAGAATAGAAGCCCCGGTATACCATCCGGACTGGAAGATCGTTTTGTTGGGAAGCACGGGTTCACTGGGAAATTGGAAGTATGAAAAGGCAATCCACCTCTCACAGACGGATTTCGGAGTATGGGAGACTTCGCTCGAAATTCCGGAGAACGAATTTATTCAGTACAAATATGGTCTTTATAACAGCAAGGAAGGAAAAGTAATAGATGTAGAAAACGGCGAAAACCGGTTTGCTTCACCAAATCAGCAGAAAGATGTTCTGCAGATCGTTTCCGATCATTATTTTAAATTCAAGCTTTACCAGATGTATCACGATGCAGGGGTCGCGGTTCCGATTTTCGCTCTCAGGACAGAAGACGGCTTTGGGGTCGGTGAATTTGCCGACCTGAAGAAACTGGCAGATTGGGCCAATGAAACCAGGCTCGGCATCATCCAGATCCTGCCGATCAATGATACGACCGCCAACTATTCCTGGACGGACTCTTATCCTTACGCCGCTGTTTCGGTGTATGCCTTACATCCGCAATATATTTCCCTGGAAAACCTCGATTTTAAAATGCCGGAAGATTTGTGGGAAGCATATCAGACAGAAAAAGCTGAGCTGAATGCATTGGAGCTTATTGATTACGAAAAAATGATTTCAGGAAAATGGAAGTATCTGAAAGCTGTTTTTAATCAAGATAAAGAAAAAATTTACAAAGACCGGAATTTTAAAAAGTTTATTAAAGATAACGAAAGCTGGCTGGTTCCTTACGCTTCTTTCTGCGTGCTGAGAGACAAATACAGGACGCCGAATTTCAATGAGTGGAAAACCCACAAAAAATATATTGCCGGAAAAGTATCTGCTTTCTTTACGGCAAAGAGCAAGGATTATGATGCTTCCATGCTTCATGCGTGGGTTCAGTACCAGCTTCACAGGCAGCTGAAAGATGCCATAGACTACACACATCGTTTGGGTGTTTCTGTAAAAGGAGATCTGCCGATCGGAATTTACAGGCATTCCGTAGAAGCCTGGACCGAACCTGAATTGTTCGGGATGGATTTCCAGGCCGGGGCACCGCCGGATCAGTTCACGGAACTTGGCCAGAACTGGGAGTTCCCTACATACAACTGGGAAGCGATGAAAGCGGACGATTACCAATGGTGGAAAAACAGGTTTAAGGCCCTGGAACAGTATTTCGACGCCATGAGAATCGACCACATTTTAGGATTTTTCCGGATCTGGAGGATGCCGGTGTCGGCTACCCAGGGAATTCTGGGCTATTTCTATCCTGCCGTTCCGGTTACGCTGGACGAATTTAATGCACGCCATATTCCGTTTAATTTCGACCGGTACTGCAAGCCGTTTATCAACGATCAGATTCTGTGGAATTATTTCGGAGAGAATAACGGAAAAGCCCTGGAGTTTATCAGCAGCAATCATGACGGTACTTACTCCTTTAAAGAAGAGTTCGATACCCAGAGAAAACTATCCGATTTCTTTAAAGGAAACCCGGGAAGCCCGATCGAAGAACAGCTGGTTTCTCTTTGTGCCAACGTTTTGTTTTTGGTTGAAGAACGAAACGGGCAGGTGGTTTATCATCCAAGATTTAATGTATTCCATACCGATTCTTATCACCATCTGTCAGATTGGGAAAAGAAAGCGATCTATGATTTGTACAACGATTATTTCTTCAAAAGGCAGGATCATCTGTGGCAGGAAAAAGCCATGGAGAAGCTTCCTGTCATCCTGAATGCTACAAAAATGCTGATCTGCGGAGAAGATCTGGGCCTTGTGCCGGATTGTGTTCCAACAGTGATGGATGAGCTGGCGCTCGTTGCGTTAAAAGTCCAGCGGATGCCGTCCGATAATATCCCTTTTTATAATCCGAAAAATGCAGGATATCTGAATGTGGTAACGGCTTCTTCGCATGACAGCTCTACCTTAAGGCAATGGTGGAAGGAAAACCCGGACCTGACACAGCAGTATTTCAATCAGCAGCTGGGACAATACGGGAAAGCACCCGAAGAACTCGATACTTATCTGGCGGAAATCATCATGAAGCAGCATCTTTACAACAATGCCATGCTGGCTATTTTCCCGATCCAGGAATTTCTGGCTACCGATCAGAAGCTGGTGAATCCGAAAACAGATAACGAGCGGATCAACAATCCGGCTGTATTTCCGCACTATTGGAGATACAGGATGCACCTTAATCTCGAAGACCTGAAAGGGCAGTCTGATTTTAATGCTAAAATAGCCTATTGGGTGAAAGATAGCGGAAGGGTGTAAATTTAATATTTGATTATCAAATAGTTAATAATAAATTAAAAGAAGTTTTATCATACGATTTAACTTCTTTTTTTTATTTATATCAAAAAGATAGAATTAAGAATTCTGCTATATTAACCAATTAACGACTATAGAAATGAAAAAAATATTGATCGGTTTTGCTTTGGGTATTGCGACGTTGTCGTTTGCTCAACAGTACCCAAACGGAGGCTGGAATGACAACGGCTATTATGAAAATGACGGAGGAGGATATTACAGTGATCAGGATGATCAGAATTATTTCCCGGATGATTATTATTACGATTATCCGCAGGACTACTATCCGCAGGATTATTACATGACCAATTATAATGATTACAGGAGCAGCATCATCAATATCGACTGGAATATATTTTTCGCTCAAAACAGGCTTAACCGCTGGCAGGTAGACCAGATTATGAGATTGAATAACCTGTACGTCAATTTCAGCACATGGAATAATTTCTACCGATACAATCCGGACCGATGGTATTACGACCGATTCTACGCATTGCAGAGAATCATGGGGCCAAGAGTCTTTGTGGTATTCCAGAATAATTATTACAGAGGGTACAGCCCGGTAGCGTATTTCCAGGATTACAGGAGAACCCATTACGGAGCGATCTGCAGGCCAATGCCTCGTTACAGAAATGTAAATATCAATATTTACAGGGTAGACCGGGCAAGATTCCGCAGAACGGACAACCCGACGTTCAATATTGTGAGAGGAACTGACCGGCCAAACAACGGTTTCAGAGGCGGGGTAAGAGATGGCAATGGCGGTTTCCGCAACCAGGATGAAAACAGAAACCGAAATCCGGTTTTCAGAAATGATAATCCGGGAATAAGAAATAACAGCGGCGGCTTCAGAGGAAATAACGACAATGGAGGAGTGAGCGCTGGCGGAGGGACAAGAGCAAATGGAGGATTCCGCGCAGAACGTGCCGAAAGAATTGAAAATAACGGCAATCGTGGTGGTGGAGGTTTCAGAGGAGGTGAGGTAAGAAGAGAAGAAGCCCCAAAGCGCGAGAATAATGGAGGCGGTCTCAGAAATAACGGCGGATGCCGAAAAAGCGATAGCCAGCCTCAGCGTGAACAGAACAGAGGAGGCGGAGAAAGCAGAGGAAATGGCGGCTTCCGAAACGGATTTGCAAAGAATTAATTTTCATATATTATATTTAAGTGGTGTGAGGG
>JAKOOG010000350.1 GCA_022701545.1 Weeksellaceae bacterium
GTCATTAAAACAAAAATCCGCTCCTTTGCAGGAACGGATTTTTTATAATCGTTAGAAAGTGTAATGATCACACTTTGATTTCAACGTCTACTCCTGAAGGAAGCTCTAATTTCATTAGGGCATCTACAGTTTTAGAAGAAGAAGAGTAAATATCCATCAGTCTCTTGTGAGCTGACAATTGGAACTGCTCTCTTGCTTTCTTGTTTACGTGCGGAGATCTCAACACCGTGAAGATTCTCTTATTCGTTGGCAATGGAATGGGTCCGTTTACAACAGCACCAGTAGCCTTTACCGTTTTTACGATCTTCTCTGCAGACTTGTCTACCAAGTTGTAATCGTAAGATTTTAGTTTTATTCTGATTCTTTGTGACATTTCTTGTACTTTAAAAAATTAACCTTTTGCTTTAGCAATGATATCTTCAGCAACGTTTTGAGGGGTAGCCTGATACTTCTCTAATTCCATAGAAGAAGTAGCTCTTCCTGATGAAAGGGTTCTTAGAGTTGTAACATATCCAAACATTTCAGAAAGTGGAACTGAACCTTTGATTACAACGGCACCGTTCTTTTCTTCCTGACCGCTGATGGTACCTCTTCTTTTGTTAAGGTCACCGATGATGTTACCCATATACTCTTCCGGAGTTACAACTTCCAGTTTCATAATAGGCTCCATAATTACCGGCTTAGCAGCACGTCCCGCTTCTTTGAATCCTAATTTAGCTGCCATTTCGAAAGAAAGGGCATCAGAATCCACCGCGTGGAAAGATCCGTCTTTAAGAATAACTTTAATCCCTTCAACTTCGAAACCAGCCAAAGGACCGTTTTTCATTGCAGCTTTAAAGCCTTTTTCAATAGCAGGAACAAATTCTCTAGGAACGTTACCCCCTTTGATCTCATTGATGAATTCCAGGCCGATTTTACCTTCTTCTGCAGGTCCAAGTTCAAATACGATATCAGCAAATTTACCTTTACCACCGGATTGTTTTTTGTAAACTTCTCTGTGCTGGGCAACTTTTGTTAAGTTTTCTTTGTACTCTACCTGAGGCTGTCCTTGGTTTACTTCAACTTTGAACTCTCTCTTCATACGGTCAACAATGATATCCAGGTGAAGCTCACCCATACCGGAGATAATCGTTTGCCCGGAAGCTTCGTCGGTTCTTACCGTGAACGTAGGATCTTCTTCAGCCAGTTTAGCCAAAGCGTTACCCATTTTATCCTGGTCAGCTTTCGTTTTAGGCTCAACAGCGATACCGATTACCGGATCAGGGAAAACCATCGATTCAAGAACGATTGGGTTTTTCTCGTCACACATCGTATCACCTGTTTTGATAGACTTGAATCCTACCGCTGCACCGATATCTCCTGCTTCAATATATTCTACAGGATTTTGCTTGTTAGCGTGCATCTGATAGATTCTGGAGATTCTTTCTTTATCTCCTGAACGGGTATTCAGGATATAAGAACCTGCATCCAGTCTTCCTGAATATGCTCTGAAGAATGCCAGTCTTCCCACGAACGGGTCAGTAGCAATCTTAAATGCCAAAGCAGAGAAAGGCTCATCTACAGATGGTTTTCTTGTGATTTCAGCGTCAGTTCTTGGGTCAGTACCTTTGATATCATCTTTATCCAATGGAGAAGGCAAATATTTACATACTGCATCCAACATAAACTGTACTCCTTTATTCTTGAATGAAGAACCACAAGTCATTGGGATAATGGATAAATCGATAGTAGCAGCTCTCAATGCAGCATTGATTTCTTCTTCTGTAATTGAATCCGGATCTTCAAAGAATTTCTCCATCAAAGTCTCGTCATACTCAGAAACAGCTTCTACTAATTTCTCTCTGTATTCAAGAACTTCATCCTTCATATCTTCCGGAATTGGAACTACTTCGAAAGTAGCACCTTGTCCAGCTTCATCCCAGATGATCGCTCTGTTTTTAATTAAGTCTACAACACCTTTGAAATCTTCTTCAGCACCGATTGGTAAAACGATTGGAACGGCGTTAGATCCTAACATTTCTTTTACTTGTTTTACAACGTTCAAGAAGTCAGCACCCTGACGGTCCATTTTGTTTACGAATCCCATTCTTGCCACTTTGTAGTTATCAGCAAGTCTCCAGTTGGTTTCAGACTGAGGCTCTACACCGTCTACGGCAGAGAAAAGGAATACCAATCCGTCCAATACTCTCAAAGATCGGTTAACTTCTACCGTGAAGTCAACGTGTCCCGGTGTATCGATGATGTTGAAGTGGTAAGGTTTAGTTTCCGGAAGTGGTTTTCCCTGGTCTGTTGGAAAGTTCCAAGAACAAGTAGTGGCAGCAGAAGTAATGGTAATCCCTCTTTCTGCTTCCTGCTCCATCCAGTCCATTGTAGAAGCACCATCGTGAACTTCTCCAATTTTGTGATTTACACCTGTATAGAATAAAATCCTTTCTGTAGTGGTCGTTTTCCCTGCATCAATGTGCGCAGCAATACCAATATTTCTTGTAAATTTAAGATCTCTTCCCATTTCAGATTAGAATTTAAAGTGTGAAAACGCTTTGTTAGCTTCCGCCATTTTGTGAGTATCACTCTTTTTCTTATAAGCAGCACCTTCTTCTCTTGAAGCAGCTACTACTTCGTTAGCTAATTTCAAAGCCATAGACTTATCATTTCTAGCTTTAGAATATTTGATTAACCATTTCATTGCCATAGAAATTTTTCTATCTGCTCTGATTGGCATAGGGATCTGGAAGTTAGCTCCACCTACTCTTCTGGAACGTACTTCTACGTGAGGCATTACATTTGTAAGTGCATCTTTCCAGATTTCAAGGGCTGTTTTCTCGTTATCTCCTTTTTTAGTTTCTACGATTTCCAATGCATCATAGAAAATTTTGAATGCGATTGACTTTTTACCGTCAAGCATTAGGTTGTTTACGAATCTTGTTACCAATTGATCATTAAATTTCGGATCTGGTAACAACGGTCTTTTTTTCGCTTTTGTCTTTCTCATTGTTTCTGTACCTTATTTAATGATTATTTTTTCTTTCCTTTTGCCGGTGCAGCAGGCGCCTGACCTGGTTTAGGTCTCTTCGCTCCGTACTTAGATCTTCTCTGTGTTCTTCCATTTACACCTGCAGTGTCCAATGCACCTCTTACGATGTGGTAACGTACTCCCGGTAGGTCTTTCACCCTTCCGCCTCTCACCAATACTATCGAGTGCTCCTGAAGATTATGTCCTTCGCCCGGGATGTAGGCGTTGACTTCTTTCC
>JAKOOG010000356.1 GCA_022701545.1 Weeksellaceae bacterium
AAAATAATATTGTGAAAAACTTTACAACGGTATTAAAAATTGCGCCTGCATTTTTATTAGCCAGCGCAATGGTCCATGCACAAACGGACTCTACAACCAAGGAGAAAAAGATTGATGAGGTAGTCCTTGTAGGTTATGGGCGGCAGAAGAAATCTGATCTAACCGGTTCTATAACTGCTGTTTCTGAAAAAGAATTTAATAAAGGAGCTATTGTTTCTGCGGATCAGCTGATTGCCGGAAAGGCTCCGGGAGTACGAATTACAAGTTCCGGAGGTTCGCCTGATGCTGCTCCCAACATCAGGATCAGGGGTGGATCATCTTTTAGTGCCAATAATAATCCACTGATTGTTATTGACGGTGTACCTCTAGATACCAATAACCCTGCTGGGGTAGCAAACCCGTTAAACTTGATCAATCCGAATGATATTGAATCATTCTCGATATTGAAAGACGCTTCTGCTACAGCCATTTATGGTAACAGAGGTTCTAATGGGGTCATCATCATTAAGACGAAAAGAGGGGGAGGAAAGTTAAGGGTAAGTTTAAATACCAATGTTTCCGTAGGTACCGTCAGCAGATATATTGATGTAATGGATGCTGGTGAATTTACCAGCTTTATTAATCAAAATTATCCAAATTTCAATTATCTTTTAGGAGTCGGCGGAGATCCTAATAACAAAACTGTACCCGGAAAGATATACGATACGGACTGGCAGAAGGTTATTTACAGAAATTCTGTTTCTTCAGATAACAATCTAAGTGTTTCAGGTAGTTTATTTAATAAAGTTCCTACCCGTTTATCATTAGGATATAACAGGACAGAAGGTGTTGTAAAAACAAGTGATTATGAAAGATTTTCTGCAGGATTAAATATTACACCTACTTTCTTTGATAATCATTTGAAAATTGATTTCAGTCTAAAAGGTCTGTTTTCAAAATTGAACGCTATCGACGATGGCGGAGCAATTGGCGGAGCGCTTAATATGAATCCTACTTTGCCGGTTTATACATCTGAAGCCGGGTTAACAGGGCAACCTTATGACAGATTTGGAGGATATTACCAGAATGTTGTATTAAAGGGAAATCAGTACCTTATTCAGGGACAAAGTAATCCGTTGGCTATTCTTCTACAGAGACAATCTCCGCAGAGAATTGCCAAATTTTTAGGTAATGCGGAAATTAATTATAAATTTCATTTTTTACCTGATTTGAGAGCGGTCGTAAATTTAGGATTGGAAGCTTCCAGATCTAATTTGAAAACGGTTTATGATAATAATGCTATTGCGACATACAGAAATCCGCAAAATTCTGTGGTGCCGAATGACTATGTATTTAGTCCGGGAGTCGATTATGCAGAACATCAAAGTATTGTAAATCAGACGATGGATGCCTATTTGGTTTATGAAAAAAGATTTTCCGGTTTTCTCTCTCATTTCCTTGTTCAGGGAGGATATTCTTACCAGAATTTCAAAAATGACGGATATAAAGATCAATACCGATATGATGATGCTTCCGGTCTGAGGGTTCCAAATCCGGGAACGGCTTTGAATCCTAATAATAGGTATTATAATGTTCTGAATTTACAGTCATTCATCGGAAGAGCAAATATTGATTTTTATGATAAATATTTATTTACCCTGAACTTCAGGGCAGATGCTTCTTCATTGTTTCAGAAAGGTGAAAGATGGGGCTATTTTCCAGGTGTTGGTTTTGCATGGAAGGTTAATAAAGACTTGTTTAAGGAATCGGCAAACGTAAATGATCTTAAATTAAGACTAGGATGGGGAAGAACGGGTAACGCTGATATTGTTGGTGTTGCAGGATTTTATCCGTCAAGTGCATATTTTTCGATTGGAGGATCCAATTCACAGTATTTTCCGGGGGTAGGTACGTATAGTGCATTGCCTTTTAATCCTAATTTAACATGGGAAACTGCAGAAACATGGAATGGAGGAATTGATTTCTCATTTTTCAGACAAGAAAGAATATCAGGTAGTGTTGATGTTTATCAAAGAAAGACGACCAATCTTCTGGCAAAAGTTACTTTGCCGCCTGGACAAGGACTTACCAATGAGTTTACAAAAAACGTGGGTTCTATCGAAAACAAAGGGGTTGAACTTAATTTAACGGTTGTTCCTGTAAAAACCGAGAATACAAATTGGTCAGTATCAGGAAATTTTGGATATAATGATTCCAGAGTTTTAAGTTTGGGAGATGTAACCAATTTACAGGATTTAGGAAGCACCTTACCGGTGGGAACAGGGGTGAAACTGGCTACCAATATTGTTGGAGGGCAGCCTTATTCGGCATGGGTGCTGCAACAGGTTTATGATTCCAATGGAAAACCGCTTGATAACGTATACGTTGACAGAAATAACGATGGCATAATTAATGAAAATGACAGGTATTTTAAGGCAATAAGACCAAGATGGACCTACGGTTTCAGTACTTCTTTTAATTATAAAAACTGGGATTTTAATGCTGCATTCCGCGGGCAGATCGGAGGTCTTATTTACAATACCAGGAAAATAGCACAGGGTCTGAAAAGTTATACCATCCCATCCAATTCTTTGAATTTGAATAATACATTGGCATCTACCGCAGATTCACCATTTACCATTTCGGATAATCTTTACTTATCAGATTATTTCCTGGAAGATGCTTCTTTCCTAAAACTTGATAACATCACGTTAGGGTATTTATTCAAGAATGTATTTAAAAGCACAAACGTAAGAGTGTACGCTTCCGTAAATAATGTGTATACCTGGACCAATTATACAGGGCAGGATCCTGAAAATTTCACAGGGATTGATAACAACTTTTATCCGAGACCAAGAATATATACTCTCGGATTTAACTTTAATTTCTAAAAAATATTAAAATGAAAAATACTAAATATAAAGTTCTGGCCCTTTTAACATTTCTTGCGGTAAATACCGCTTGTATAAATGATCTGGATACACAGCCGAAAGTAGAACAGACTTTAGAAAATCTTTTGGCAGCAGATCCTAATGCTGTAGAAGGTTTGCTTTCAAGATTATATGCAAGTTTTGCTCTTTCCAGTGTGGAAGGACCTGATAAATCTGATATTTCAGGGGCTGATCCCGGAGAATCGCCGTTTGTAAGAGGTTTGGTAAACTTACAGGATTTCACAGCCGATGATATGAAAAACAGGTGGGGAGACAATGGGTTGGATCAGTTAACAACCACTGCAAACTGGACTTCAAGCAATAAGTTTTTCAAGTATGTATACGACAGGATTTATTATACGGTTCCACAGGCAACAAATTTAATCCTGATTATGAAAAGTGATCAGGTGAATTATGCAAATAAAAATCAGGTGGTTGACGAATTGAGATTTTTAAGATCTTTATCGTATTATTATCTGATTGATTTATTTGGTAAAGGTGTATTGGTAAATGATCAGAATTTCAATACCTCTACACCTCTGCCCGAATCTTCCAGAAAGGAGATATTTAACTTTGTGGAAAGTGAATTATTAGCTGTGGAGGCAACATTGCCAGTAACTAATTCTTATGGTAGGGCAAATAAGTCTTGTGCACGAATGTTATTGGCCAAATTATATTTAAATGCCGAAGTTTACACAGGAACAGCCAGATACAATGACGCTGCTGTCTACATTAATAAAATTATAAATGAGGGAGGATATCAGTTGGAATCCAATGTAAGAAAGAATTTTTCATCAGATAATAACACGTCAAAAGAAATTATATTTCCATTAATTGCAGACGCAGTATCAAGCCAAAGTTTTGGAAATACAACTTATCTTGTAAATGGAAGTATCAGTACAGATACAATGGTTCCGGCAGATTTCGGTGCCAAACAGGGCTGGGCTGGCCATAGAGCTACAAAAGCATGGTATGGATTATTCGGAAACAGCATTGCCGATCTGCAGGCAAGTCCTGATAAAAGAGCTAAATTGTTTTGGACGCAGGGTCATAACTGGGAAATGAATGATTACAAAGCATGGACGGACGGATTGCCTTCAGATAAATTCTGGAATAAAGATTCCAATGGGACAGGGGGAGCAACAGATTATTCCTCAACAGATTTCCCATTATTTAGACTGGCAGATGTTTATCTGATGTATGCTGAATGTGCATTAAGAGGAGCTTCCGGAACTACCGTTGCCCAAGGTCTGACTTATGTAAATCAGGTAAGGGCCAGATCTTCCGCATTACCATTAGGAACACTTACCCTTGACAATCTTTTGGATGAAAGAGCAAGAGAACTGAACTTTGAAGGGATGAGAAGACAGGATCTCATCAGATTCGGGAAATTTACAGGAGGATCTTATCTGTGGCCTTGGAAAGGAGGCGTGAAAAACGGAACTGCTATTTCGGATAACTATAAAGTATTTCCTATACCGAGTTCGGCACTTCAGTCAAATCCAAATCTTACTCAAAATCCTGGTTTCTAATTTTAAATCAATCTAAAAAATGAAAAATATTTTAAAAATATTTCTGTTGGGAATTATAAGCCTTCTTATAGTTTCGTGTAGAGAAGATGATGACAAGGTAACCCTTGATAATATGTCGGCAGGGAGTCTTTCAGTAAATAAAACATCGGTGACGCTTAATGAAACCATTGCTGATCAGTCTGCCCTTACGTTTACGTATACCAACCCTACATTCAACCCTAATGTTAGTATTTCCAATACAGTCGAATTTGCAGTTGCCGGAACTAATTTTACTCCTGTTGCAAGTCAGCCTGTATCAATGGATCAGAAAACATTTTCTTTAACTCATTTACAACTGAATGTAATTTTATCAACTCTAAATGTTGTTCCAAATGTTGCTAAACCGATTGAAGTGAGATTAAAATCAAGTTTAAACTCAACAACAGCTTATTATTCCAATGTTGTTACAGTTAACATCACGGGCTACACGCCAAACCCTGATTTGATCTATCCTAAAATTAATGTTCCGGGAGGATATGCCGGAGCAGCAGGATATGCAGACTGGACGCCTGGTAATTCCCCGAACTTATTTTCACCTTCAAAAGATGATAAGTACAAAGGATTTATCTATGTAACAAGTCCCAACAGCGAATATAAATTCGCCATTAACCAAGACTGGCCGGGAAATAAAGGAGACGATGGTACTAAAACCGGAAAGCTGAAGGCGGACGGCGATAATATCAAAGCACTTACTGCAGGAACTTACTATGTCAATGTAAACTGGGGATTAAATACTTATTCATCAGTAATTGCCAACTTTGGTGTAATCGGGGATGCCACGCCTACCGGCTGGAATTCAGACACAGATTTTGTCTATAATCCGGCAACAAAGACATATGTAATTAATTCAATTGCGCTTACCGCTTCAGGTGTATTTAAATTCAGAGCCAATGACGATTGGGCAATGAAGTTCCAGCCGGAAAGCACAGATCAGACATTGGTTTCAGGAACCGCAGTAAAATCTTTTTTAAGTGCTGAAGGTACTGTAACCGGAGATCCGGCTTATAAAGTTTCACAGGCAGGAAATTATAAAATCGAACTGGATTTACACAATTCAGGTTATTATAAACTGACCGTTACAAAATTGTAACATATAACAAATTTAAAACAGCAAAGTGTTGCTTTTCGGCAGCACTTTCTTTATTTTTAAAGCGTATAAATAGTCATTATGAAGAAAATTACGATGGGGGCAGCCTTGTTCTCAATGATGTTTGCAGGAGTGAACGCACAGACTTTACAGTCGCCGGACGGGAAATTCCGGATGGACTTCCAACTGAAGCAGGGCGTACCGTATTACAACTTAAAATACAATGGTGCGGTTGTAGTAGAAGATTCAAAGCTGGGGCTGAGGTTATTCAAGGATACGGCCATTAAATTTGCGTCGGAAATCGCCAAGCCGGAAGATGCGAAATTCGATCTGAACAACGGATTTTCCAAAAAATCGGAAACCAGGGATTCTAAAAACGAAACCTGGCAGCCGGTATTGGGCGAAAAGAAAAACTACATCAACCAC
>JAKOOG010000358.1 GCA_022701545.1 Weeksellaceae bacterium
AGTCCTACAGGGGGCCTGTGAAAATTACCCCTTCCCATCTTCAGGTGAGATTAGGTGATAAAGCCATTCCTTACTACTATAATGTCGATCACTCATTGCTTAATAAATGGAATTTCGAAAAAACGAAGACCGACAGGGAAACCTATAACCTGAGCTATCATACCGGTAACCTGGCGGCCGCAGACTTCATCCAGAACCCGTTGGATTACACGATTGACGACAACGATTTCTACAGAATCGAAGGACATCTGGGATTGCCTTACAAAACGGCGCTTCAGAACATCAATGATCTGAAAGCAAAATACGGCCTGGCTTTCGATGCCATTGCCCTGGTATTGGATAAAGGAACCAAAACAGAAGGGGAGCCTCCGCGTAAGGAAGAAACCGTGTCTATTGACGATCTCAGAAAACAGCTGTCGGCCATTTCCGGGGATATCAGCAACCGTAAAAACGATTCGGATAGCACTTTGCTTACCATTTCCAGATTGGACGAAAAGCTAAGGTTACTGAATAAAGCGGAGTTTTCCAAAGAAGGCGAGGGGGTAACCGTGGTAAAGCAGGATCCTAAAAAAGAGGATGTGGTGAGTGAACTGCTGAAAGAATTTTTAGAAAGAAAATCCGGACTGGAACATATGGCCGGTGTGGAGCCGGGCGGAACTTTTGTTCTGATCTACGCTTCGGAAGCCGATAACCGGGTGCTTGCCGACTTCTCGTTGCCATACCTGTGCTGCTCCAAGAAAGAACCGGTGTCCCTGATCTTACCTAACGGCAAGCTCTGTCAAAAAGATGCTCCGGTTGCCATGACCGTCATTCCTGCCAACGGCGAAGTAAAAGCCTTTGTGAATGGGGTTCAGATAGCAGCTGTTACCCAATCGGCAGGCCAGAGTTATTTCGATCCGGGCTTAGTTCCTGCAAATGCTTTGGAGCAGACGGTGATGTTTACAGTGAACGGTGATGCGGTGGACACTCAGATGACCGTCAACAAAAACCCTGAAATAACCTCTGTGACATCCGGTACCGTAACGTATGAAGCACCTACGACCAATCCGAATACCACCAATCCGGATGCAAAAGTTGAATTCGATGTAGCCGGAGATCTTGCGGGTCTTACCTTTACGTGGAATTTCGACGACGGCAGCCAGATTGTTCAGAATGAAGCGCCAACCAATAAGAAAACCCATGTTTATAAGCTTATTGCAGGCCAGGAAGATACTTTCAACCCGACGCTCACCGTGACCAACAGGAACGGATGCAGTACGGTTTACAAATTAAAACCGTTAACGTTGGTCGGACAATCTACCATTGCCTGTTTAACGGGGATGAGAATCCTTATTCAGTATATCCATGCAAAGGAAAACGGAAACCATACCTGTAATGCAGCAGTCTTTAATTTAAAAGGAAACGGATTGACCATCGGTGGCAGCTCTAATGGAAATGTATCTTTAAATAATGCAGGTGGACCTGATGACCGGAAGAATTTCCCTAAAGGATATCCGTCTAATTATACGGGATACGATCGTGCAAGTGAAATTATTATCTCTCAGGATGAAGCGCAGCAGATCGCCGCATTATCTCCGGATGGGTTTATATCCTTCTCTCTGGAATGTGCATTGCAGAGCGGGTGCCATACCGGTGTTGCCTGGACTCAGATCTTCCTTGCAGACAGTCAGGTTCCGATTTATGATGATTATCCGCAGAATAATTTCTTATCCATCAATCCTTGTACAGGGGAAACAAGAAAATAGTTCAATGAGGAGAAATGGTTTAGTAATGGCTCCACGGGCCTAAATATGGTCTGTGGAGTATATTAAACTTTAATGAATCATTAAAAATGAATAATAATGAATAACCAATCAAATAATCAGTACCGGAAATTGGATGATGTATCTACGCAATACCGTAAATTCAGTAAAGGACAATATATAGAGCATACGCAGTTCAATGAGTTCCTGGATTTTTTTGAAGACCAGGACCGTTTATCCAGGATTATGCTTCAGGGAGTAGGGATTGTATGTGGGCTTAAACCTAATCTGATCTATAAGAACGGGCTTTTAAGCAACATGCAGCTTTCTCAGGGAGCGGCAATTACGACCGACGGAGATTTGCTTACCCTGAACGATGCCGGCAAGGCGGGTGAAGATCTTTATGTGAGTGATCTTAGAACGATTGATCTTCAAAATAAAGATTATACCCACTTTAAAAAATATGACAATTTCAAGGCGCAATATCCTGCCTTCATAAAAGACGACGGAAGCCAGATCGAACTCTGGGAATTAATCCCTGTGCAGGAGGCCGGTTCCGGTACCCAATCTATAGGTAATCTTCCGGATCTGGAAGACAAATACCTGCTGCTGTACCTGGAAAGTTATGAAAAAGAAGTGAAACCCTGCCGGGGAGTCGATTGTGACAATCATGGAGTGCAGCAGATCCGGAACCTGAAAGTCCTGGCTGCCACCAAAAGCGGAATCGATCATATTCTGGAAAAAGACAGGATCCAGCCTCATGCTTTATTTGTAAAAGATATTCTGGAGGCAGAGAAACAGGAACGGGTAATCATCGAAAGACTTCTGCTGGAGCAGGGGGCTGAAGCGCAATTTGATACGTCCCATCTGAAGGATCTTTACCTCAGTGCGATGGAAAAAAGCGGGTATGGAGCCTCCGTTTTTAAAAAGATCAATACCATTTCCCAATTTGTAGGCATTCCTGGTGTTGATCATGAGAAATTCACCAGTTTATTAAAACAGTTTCTTTTACAGAAAACAGGTTTTCAATATGCTTATGATCTGGTAAAAGATCTGATGGATACGTACGCTGAAATCATAAAGACACTTCCGGAATCATTTACCAAATGCTTTCCCGACTTGGAATCTTTTCCCAAGCACGTGATGCTCGGAAAGTTAGGGTCGGATATCCGGCTGGACGAATACAGGCACAGGTTTTACCCTTCGCCCGTCCTGGATGATGAAAAGCAGACCCTCAGGATAAAAGTATTGCTTAGTCGTTTTACACAGCAGGTACAGAATTTTAAGTATTCGGAATTGCAGAAAGAAGAGGGGATTAAAATTACTCCTTCACAGAAATCAAGTCCTCTGGGTGGTAAAGCCGTGCCCTTTTATTATCAGGTGACGCCGGATTTTTTAAAGGTCTGGAATTTCAATAAAACAGCCCATCGGTCATCCGGGGAAAACCTGGCTTATGACACTTCTTTGCTGTCAGCTGCCGGACATATCCAAAATCCGGCAGATTTCAATATCGATAAAAATACGTTTTACAACATAGAAGGTCATCAGGGAATGCCTCATGAGGCAGCGTACGGACAGCTGAAAGAATTAAGGGATACGCAACAGCTCGGATTCGATATGATGCTTTTGTCTTTCGGGGAGTTAAAGGATAATAAAGATCTGTTTAAAGCTTATTTCAACGAATATGTAGGAAAGCATCCCGGACTGGAACATAAGCGGGGCGTTGAGCGGGGCGGTACCTTTGTCATGCTGTATGAACACAATGGCAGAGATACGAGCGTTATTGCCGATTTTTCAATCCCGTATATCTGCTGTACTCCGAAAATTGATGCCGGTTTAAGTTTGCCGGCTTCTGTTATCTGTGCAGAAGCCGCACCTATTCCTTTCACCGTGCTCCCTGTAGGCGGGATGGTGAAGGCTGTCGTAGATTCTGAAAAAACCGGAGTGGTGCTGATCGACGGAAAGTATTTCTTTGATCCCAAGGAACTGGACGAAAGCCTGCGCGGTCAGCTGATTGCTTTTACTGTCAACGGCAAACCTACCGGCTGCACGATCAAAGTGACCGCACAACCTGACATTAACGTCAAAGTTGATTATGTCTTCTATCCTGAAGGAAATTCAAGTGCGACTACCGTCGTGATGCTGGTTTCCGGTGAAAATTTTAAAGAATATACATACCAATGGGATTTCCTGGATAATGGCAGCTTTGTTACAGTCAATCCTGATGAGGATGGGCGTTTAAAGTATACTTTATACGATGTAAATCCGGCAAAAATTCCGACGATAAAAGTAAAAGTAGAGGGCAGCGGATGTACTCAGGAGGTGTCGATCAGAGATTGGTATAAAGAACCCATACAGCTCAGTCTGCCGGTTGCGGAGATTTGCTCTGATTCTGAAGCGATACCTTTCACTGTGTCGCCTGCAGGAGGAATTGTAGAAGCCAGTGCCGGCGGAGGGGTAAAATTCCAAAATGGAAAATATACTTTTAACCCGAAACTGATAGATAAAAGTCTACACGGTCAGCTTATTACTTTCACTGTAAACGGGCAAGCGACCAACTGCAGGATTAAAGTTCTCGCGCAGCCTGAAATTAATATTAAGGTAGAGAAAGTCGATTATCCGGCAAACGGATCATCTTCAACAACGGTTTACTTCCTTGTTTCCGGTTCCGGATTTGAAAATTACAGTTACAGCTGGGATTTCGGAGATTATGGCAATCAGTTTTTTCCAAACCTGAACTCTGGCGGGAATGTAAGTTATACTTTCTCTAATCTCGACAAAAGCAGAATTCCTGTCATAAAAGTAAAGGTAAGTAACGGGAATTGCATTCAGGAAATCACGGTCAATAATACCTGGTATAATCCGCCGGCTGCTCCTTCGGTTGTCATCAATAGTATCGGTTTTCCTTCGGGAAACTGTTGTGAAGGGACGGTACAGAATAAGGTAACTGCTTTTGTAGAGAGTGATGAGAGAACAATTTATCTTTCTGCCAACGAGCTCTTGGAATTGACGGGTTGGGCATCAGGAGCAAATGATTTTGATTATTCCTGGTTCCAGACCTACAGTAATAATGATGAAAAATTATCACTTTCGGTAAGCAATAAATCAACTGTTGTTGTTTCAAATTTACTGGTAGGAATTTATGAATTCCAATTTATGGCAATTGATATTGCTACAGGTGCATTTGGTACTAAAAAAGTAAAAGTTTCCATAGTCCGGTAAACAATCAGTCATCTACAATACCGGAGGGTATTTTTGCAGCCTGAACTGCGGTATCCTCCGGTTTTATTAAAATAATAGTAACGATAAAAAATAATACAATGGCAGCAGCACAATGCGAGATTTTATTTAAAATAGATTATACTTCCTCTGTGCCGGTAACCGGTGCCAATTCAAGTGCATCTTACAGGATTATCGGACCAGGGTACCCTACCAGCACCATTGCTGTGGATCCGGATGCTGTGATAGCGCTTCCGCAAATCCAGACTCCCGGCAATTATGATCTGGAAGTAGAGCTTACGGTCGGAGGCGTAACAGCAACCGCTTCAGAATCCTTTAAAATAGGGGATTGTAAAGGGGAAGTGAGGAAAATATTTTATAATCATGCTAAAAATGTTCGTGGGGGAAATGATCAAAACAGTGAAGTTGAATTTTCAATCAAAAAAAACGGAGTGAAAATGGTGATGAGTGATACCCCAAATGCAGATTACAATAATCCAATTGAAAAATGGCAATCGTTCGAAGCCAAAGTCGGTGATTACATCGAATTTACAACCGTTCTGACAAAAAGCGGAACCGATGGCAAAACAGGAGGAAGCATGTTTACCTACAGTACGACAGGTATCACCGGTACGGTAAACGGAACAAATCCTACAGCACCGGATCTGAAAACGCTGAATTCCCAGGCCATCGGGCCGGCTTCCGCAACCACAAGGATTTTTGCTTTCCAGGTAGAATCAAAGGTAAATTATGCATTGGGAACAGATTTTTTTCAATAAACATTGTTTAACAACATCTTCTGATCGTATAATGATGTTTGGAATCAACAAAAATCCTCAAT
>JAKOOG010000136.1 GCA_022701545.1 Weeksellaceae bacterium
CAGAACTAGAAGAATTAGTGCATTCAAAAGGTCTTAACTTCGGTTTTGACGTTGCAAAATATAAATTAGACGCTGATAATTAATTAATAATGAGACACGGTAAAAAATTCAATCACTTAGGAAGAACAGCTTCTCACAGAAGCGCTTTACTTTCTAATATGGCTTGTTCTCTAATTGAGCATAAAAGAATCAACACGACTGTAGCTAAAGCAAAAGCTTTAAGAGTTTATGTTGAGCCTCTATTAACAAAAGCAAAAGAAGATACTACACACAACAGAAGAATTGTTTTTTCATATCTTCAGAATAAAGAAGCGGTTGCTGAATTGTTCAGAACAGTAGCTCCTAAAATCGCTGAGAGAAACGGTGGTTATACAAGGATCATCAAAACAGGTTTCAGACCGGGTGATGCTGCTGACACTGCTCTTATCGAATTGGTAGACTTCAACGAGCTTTACAATCCGAATGCGGAAGAGAAAAAAGCGACAAGAAGAAGCAGAAGATCTGCAACAGCTAAGAAAGAAGCTGTCGTAGCTGATGCTCCTGTAGTAGAAGAAAAAGCGGCTGAGCCAACGGCTGAAGCTGCTGCTGATACCACAGAAGAAAAGACTGAAGAATAATATTCATCAGATATAAAAAAAACCGTTCAGAATTCTGAACGGTTTTTTTATGCTTTAGATTTTCGTCTTTTTAAGTTCGATAACATTATTTCCCTGGATAAGATGAATGCTGTCCTGTGTTACTTTTGCCGTCATATCCTCTTTCGTGTAAGTCGTTTCGTTTCCGCTGCTTCCTGATTTTTTCAGGATAAACGTCTTATTGTTGTTTCTGATCGAAAGCGTACTTTCTTTCGGCGTGGTTTCAAAAATCACCTTTACCAGAGTTCCGTCGGTTGCCTTGTAAATATTGCTGGTCCTTTCCGTTTTCTGGCCATTGACTTCCGTTATCGACGATGACGCACTTGCCGAATCTATTTTACCGTTGTTATCAACATACGAGCTTTCGGAGCTTTCCGATCGGATGACTTCTTTATTTCCTCCTTCGCTTTTCTTACAGCTTACCATGGATAGAACCGTCGCTGAAACTGCGACTAAAATTACCTTTTTCATGACGTTAATTTTTTTAATGTACTGATTGTTAAATATCTTTTGGTATAAAAGAATTTTCACTAAATTTAGTGAAAACAAAAACTAAACCAACCATGATGAACTTAATCCTTCTAAAATTACACAAACGGGTAATTGCCCCGATCCTTTAAGATTCTGAAATTTACAGTAATAAATCAGGGAAGCCGAAAACTTTACAGAGTAGGCATATTTTAAAACTTATTACTATGTTCACAGAATCAGACATCAAAAATGTATCACTGGAAAAAAGCGTTGAAAGCGTAAATTTCTGTGCCGCCTGGCCGGCTGCAAAAACCGGTCTTGAACTCTTAAAAAACATTGTGAAAAATCCTGTCGTAAAAGGACTGATCGGGATGATCATCAATGTGGGGGACGGACTTTGTCCTTCAAGATAATGTATTGAAGGGCTTTTTCTGCTTGGGATGAAGCCTTTCATTTAAAAACCGGAATTCCGGATCGATATTCCTTAAACCCTGCCAAGATGAAAATCAGAATAGCCATCGTCGAAGATGAGAAAAACTACAACAACGCCTTAAAGAAAGTGATTGATTACCAGGATGACATGCAAGTGGTTGCCCAGTTTTTTGACGGGCGTGAGGCTCTGCAGCAGCTCTCCGGTCTTTCGCCGGATGTGGTGATGATGGATATTCAGCTTCCGGACATGCTGGGCATTGAAATCATCGAAAAACTGAAACAGCAGCTGCCTTCTACGCAGTTTATCATGTGTACGAGTTTTGAGGATGACGATAAGATCTTCCATTCGCTGAAAGCCGGAGCCCTGGGCTATCTGGTAAAAGGCGAAAGCATGGATAAGATTCTTTCCTCCATCCGCGATGTCTGCAATGGCGGTGCCCCAATGAGTTTCTCCATCGCCCGGAAAGTCCTTAGCCATTTTGAACGTAAACTTCCCGAAATTCAGGGTTTCAATACCCTCACCGACCGGGAAAAGGAAATCCTGGAACTCCTGTCGCAAGGACTGTTATACAAAGAAATCGCCGACAAAAAATTCATCAGCATCGATACCGTGAAAAAACACGTCGGCAACATCTACCGGAAACTCCACGTCAACAACAAAGTGGAGGCTATTAATAAATTAAACCATTTTAAAAACTAAGAAATTATGAAGAATTTATACCAAAACATGTCACATGCTGAAAAAAAATTAAGCATGATTGAAGACATTTTACAAATGGACTTTAATATGACTGATAAAAAAAGTTTTAATGGAATGTTTCATCTCTATCTTGATATGAATGAAGAAATTGATCGAGATACAGCAAATACAGAAATAAACAATATGATTTTTTTCTCAGTATTAGGTATGCCTGAATCTTTTTTAATTGAAAATATAGAAACAACTTTTAAGGAAAATGTTTTTTGGAGCGATTATATTCATATTTATTTTGTGAAGGATGATGATGAGATTACACTTTTATTAAGATTTAACGTAGCAGCAGATAATGAGGATGAAATGAATATTAAATTCGAAACTACTGAAAGACTTTATATTTTAAAAAACCAGAAACTATCTAGAATTTCAGATATAAAAGCTAAAAGATATATCGAGAATTTCAAAGACCTCTACGATAGCCTAGGCTTCGATCCAACTCGATTTGCTTATACCCAGTATATAACTTTTGATTACACTAAAGTTAGAAAAAATTTCAAAGAATTTCCTGTAGTGACACAACTATTGACTGCGGCAAAAGAAGATTTTGGATTGTTGCGTTTGAATACTATTTTGCAAATAGATAGGACATATTGTAAAGATCCTAAAACCCAAGAAAATGATGTTTTTTATAATATTGGAAACATGCAACCATAATGTATTCTGGTTTTCAAATAACATACTTGGTAGTTCTGCTTCTTGTTGCTTCGTTCTCTGTTTTTTTGTGCTTAAAGAAAGGAGGGAGGCAGCAGGAATTTTTATGTTTTTACTTGGGAGCAAGTTTTATACTCGAATTTTTGATGCTTATATTTCAAATATATTTTGAAAGCAGTGCTAAGTTTGGATTTTTATATAATGTTTATATTTTATTTTGTCCACTGTTTTTCCTTTTCTATTTTAATCGGAATCAAGACAAATTCTTGGTAAAGTTAAATACATTTGTTTTTGTGATTTTTACCATGATTTTTTTAAGTTTTATTTTTAGAAATTATCGAGAAGTGAATCAGATTATAGGAATTTCATTTTCATTAACATATATTATTTACAGTCTTATTTGGTTTTATGGAAAGTTAAAAAATCCGAGTGAAAAAATTATAATGGATAGTCCTAAATTTTGGGTATCTTGTGGACTTCTGTTTTGGGGTGTTTTTTTTATTTTAAGAATTATTCCAAGATATTTATTTGATGAAGTTGATCACAAGATTTTAATTGTTTCTCAATCATTCTTTTTTATCATCAACATTCTTTTTTACATTTCATTTTTTATTTCATTAATAAAATATAACAAAGAATATGATGGATTATAAAAACTTGAATGAGATAAAATTAACATACATTATCATAACAATTGTAATGTTATTTTTTGTAATCTTCATCATTTTTGTTGTGCTAATGTACAACAGAAGACAACTTCTCTATCTCAAAGAACAGCAACTCAAAGAATCCGAACACCAGAATCAGCTCCTACAGAAAGAACTCGAAAAGCAAAAATCCATAGAAGCGGAGCGCGAAAGAATTTCCCACGACATGCACGACGATCTCGGTGCCGGGATCTCTGCCCTGAAACTTCAGGCTGAATTCTTAAAGCAGCGGGCCGAAGACGAGAACCTGAAAAGCGACATTGATGAACTGCTGAAAACCTCCGAAGACATGAACCTCTCCATGCGGGAAATGCTCTGGAGTTTAAACTCCGGGAATGATACCCTCGGAAGCTTTATCGACTACGCCAAATCCTACGCCCAGAACTTCCTGAAAAAAACAGCCATTGTCCTTCACATTGAAGACGAAAATGTGATTTTCGAAACCACCATCACCACAGAACAGCGGCGCAACTTGTTTTTATGCCTGAAAGAAGCTCTTAATAATGCCTACAAACACAGCCGGTCCGACAAGCTTATCCTTACTTTTGTCCAACAGGAAAAAGAATTTATGATGAAGATCTCCGACAACGGAATCGGCATTCATCCCGATAAAGCAGAAGGCAATGGTTTACGCAATATGAAGCGCCGGATGCAGGAACAGAAAGGCCATTGTGAAGTCACCACGGAAAACGGAACGCATCTGTTTTTCAGGATCGATTTATAGGAAATTTTAAATATTGAATACAGCCAGCATCATTTTTATGGTGCTGTTCTTTTATTTTGAAATCACCCATTTGGGTAATTGACAGGAAGGTGTTTTTGTGGGAACTTTGACGTAAGAGTTTTAAAAATTAATACCCATGAAAACAATTATTGACGATAGTATCGAAGGCCTGACCACCGCACTGAAAAATGACGATAACCTTCAGGAAAAGTTTAGAAATGATCCTGTAGCAGCTTTAAGCAACGTTGAAACAAGAAATCCCAAGGATACAGATTACTGGATTTACAGAATTATCGTCATGTCACTTGGGCTGGCTGTAATTTCAATAATTATTGGATTAATTATTATTTCAATAGATGGGATCAGATTGGAAAATCAGCTCATCACCATTTTTACTGCAATTTCCTCAGGAGCCATTGGAGCGATGGCAGGTCTTCTTGCACCTTCACCTAATAAAAGCAAATAACCATTTAAAAATTAACGATATGAAATTTTTTTTACTGCTTATAAGTATTGCGTTTTCCTGTTTGGTAAATGCACAGAAAACAAGAGTATTGACTTTGGATCTGGGTACACCTACTGAAAATTCATTGCGATTTGAAAACAATAAAGACTCTGCAAGATGGCTTTCGGTAAAATCAGCAGATTTGATTTCTTTAAAATTAGTCAATGGAAATCCTTTAAAATACAGCTACAGGATAAACGGTGCTCCCATTACCTTATTCATGAATGCTGATGAATGGAATCGGTTATTTTCGGAGCCTTCTGATAATAAAGAAGCTTTTGCAAAACAATACGATAAAGAAATTTATAAACTTTTACCTAAAAAAAATGAGGAACTGGAAAAAAGGCTGGAAAATTTAGAAATTGCTCTGGAGCAGTTTGAACTGGAAAATACGAATAAAGAAAGTCTTGATAATGAGTTTGAAAAAGACAGAGCGTCATTGTTTGATACTCTTAAACAGGCAAATTATGAAGCACATGCAAATAAAGCCTGTTTAGAACAGGGGATAAATAA
>JAKOOG010000394.1 GCA_022701545.1 Weeksellaceae bacterium
CATGATGATCTTAAGGAACTCATGAGGGATGCCTTCTTTGTTGTCGGAAGCAAGAAAATTTCGGATTTATTGAAAATTTTCCAGCAGAAGAAGCAGCATTTGGCTATTGTCATTGATGAGTTCGGTGGAACGGAAGGAATTATTACCCTGGAAGACATCCTTGAGGAATTGGTAGGTGAAATCCAGGATGAAGAAGATGACGAAGAGAAAATCGTAGATAAAATCGGCGAAAATACCTATTGGGTACAGGCGACACAGCCATTGGATGAAATCAATGAATTTTTACCTAAGAAACTGTCACTTTCAGAAGAAAGCGAATACAATACCCTGGCAGGATTTATTCTTCATGCCCTGGCCGACATTCCGGAGGAGAACCAGGAGTTTGAACTTGAAAATTATCAGTTTAAAATTCTGAAAATGAATAATAAAAGTGTGGAGCTGGTAGAATTGGTCTATGAAGAACCCAATACGATCAACGACCTGGCAGAGAAAATAGGAGAGGTTTAATCTGTTTTTTAAATAAAATAAAATGTTTTTTTTCAACCATATAAAAGATTACGACGACCCGAAACGGAAATATGAAGAAGACGTTCTTGTTCTGGATGATACGGACGAAGTCTATAAGCTGGTATTGCATAATGATGATATTCACACCTTCGATTATGTAATTGATTCTTTAATTGAGATCTGCAAGCATACCCTGGAACAGGCAGAGCAATGCACCATGCTGGTTCACTTCAAAGGCAAATGCACCGTAAAAACAGGCTCATTGGATCTTCTGAAGCCCATGCATGAGAAATTGCTTTCAAGGGAATTAACAAGCGAAATCGTATAAAACAGTCCGGCACACCGCCGGATTTTTTGTTTGGTTAATTCATAGTTCAGAATAGAGATAAGATTAACGGACGGGAAGCCGGAGACAGCAAGCTATTTTAAATAATCACATCTTATTGTATTAAATATCAGATGGGTTACTTAAAATGTCTAAAATCCAAATACTTACTCATTTGCTGAGCTAAGCACCTTGACAAGCAAAAAATGAACACAGCAGTTTTACATAATAAACGTTTCCGTAAGCCGCGTTTTTCAAACAAATCGGCTATAAGCCACAAAATAGGCAAAGGCATAAATTTTATAGCTTTATTTAAGCCGTTAAAAAAACACCGATCTTCCTTTACCCGCTTCCGGCTTTTAAATAAAATAGTATATTTGTAAAAACTATAAAGAACAAAAAAAGAATGCTTGTAATAGGAATTGCAGGAGGTACAGGATCCGGCAAAACTACGGTGGTGGACAAAATTATCCAGCAGCTGGATATTGAGGGAATGAATATCCTTTCACAGGACAATTACTACCACGATAATCATAACCTTACTTTGGTTGAACGGGAAGCCTTGAATTATGACCATCCGAAATCCATCGATTTCGATCTGTTGATCAGACATGTAAAGGCCTTAAAAAACAATCAGTCCATAGAACAGCCTATTTACAGCTTTGTAACTCATGGAAGAACTGGAGATCACGTAACCGTAGAACCTAAAAATGTGCTCGTTGTAGAAGGCATTCTGGTTCTTACCAACAAGGAACTGCTGAAGGAATTCGACCTTAAAGTATTTGTACATGCCGATTCCGATGAAAGACTGATAAGGAGGATCCGAAGGGATACCCAGGAAAGGGGAAGGGATCTTAATGAGGTGCTGCACCGTTACCAGACCACCCTGAAGCCGATGCACCAGGAATTTATCGAGCCCTCCAAAAACGAAGCGGATCTGATTATCCCGAATATGAGACAGAATTCCGTAGCGATTGACTTCTTAACTACCGTTATTAAAAATTCGTTGAGAAAACATTAGTCATGAAAGAAAATAAACTGATCAGAGACATTCAGCCTAAGTCTGAAACATTAAAGCTTATCCAGAGATACCTTCTGAATAAATACACGCTTACCATCTGCCTGTTTCTGGTCTGGATGGTTTTCTTTGACAAAACTTCTTTTCTTGTAATCAACGAACTGAACGGTGAAATCAGCAAATACGAAGAGCAGCTTGAGTACTATAAAACCGAATACGAAAAAAATGACGCGTTTTATAAAAAGCTGATGAACAACAAATCCGAAAAGGAAAAATACGCCCGCGAGAATTATTTCATGAAGAAACCGAATGAGGAAATCTTTATTCTGGTTGTGGACAGTACAAAAGTTGCAAAAAAATAATTACTTAGAGAATGAGGAATCGTCAATCCGTTTTGCTTGTCAATTTTAATGCTTAAAACGAGAGAGTATTGGAATACGATCAATTCACAATTTACTATTGACCATTCACCACAACCATAATCCATACGCCATGTCAGACAACACCTGGGAAAATTTAGTAAGAAAACAGCTTAAGACCGACGATATTTATTCCGTTCTTAAAAAAGAAAACCTGGAAGGAATCGAGGTCAAACCTTTTTACAATTCGGTGGAACAACCTTTGGCAAATTTGCCCAGAATCGAAGAAAGCACCCATCTGGTAGCCACCTACCACGAAAGTCTCGTAGACGATGTATATGCATTTATTCTCGATCATAATGTCGAAAACCTTGAACAGAAAACCATCTTTGTGAACAATATCGATCTGGCCGGGCACATCAGCCCAAAAGAAGAAGACCAGTATTTTTCCCTGATTGATGTTTTTGATGAACAGCACGCTTTGATCAATGATCAGCTGGTGAAAGAATTGCTGGCCAAACAGTTCAGGAGAAACATTTGCGTGGATATTTCCCTTCATCAGAATGCCGGAGCAGCCATTGGTCAGCAGTTGGGCATTGCCCTGGCTAAAACAAAAGAGCTGGTGGAAGTATACGGTGCTGAAATCTTGAACAAATTGATATTCAGAATTGCCGTCGGAGCGAATTATTTCTTTGAAATGGCAAAGCTGAGAGCATTTAAAATCGTTTTCAACCAGCTTTCCAAAGAATATGGACTGGATGAAATTCCATATATTTTTGCCGAAACCTCCCTTCGGAACAAGGCGGTTTCCGATAAGGAAAATAACCTGATCCGTTCTACACTGGAGCTGGCTTCTGCGATGATCGGAGGTGCCGATGCAGTGTTCAGCAACAATTATCTTGTGGACAGGAGTACCGAAAATTCGGAAGAAATCTCTTTCAAACAGCAAATTGTTTTAGCCTATGAAAGCATCATTAATGTTTTCGAAGACGCCTCCAACGGGAGCTATTATGTGGAAGAGATTACCCTTCAGATTGCAGAAAGATCCTGGGCATTTTTTGTGGAAGCAGAAGAAGCAGGAGGATATCTGGAGCTTTTAAAAAAGGGAATTATCCAAAAGAAAATTTACGACCATGCCTTGAAGGAACAGAAATGGGTGGAAGAAGGAAAAATAAAGCTGATTGGTGTAAATCTGTATCCAAAACTTGAAATAAAAAAGTCTTCGGAAGAATTATATAACGAAAAGGAAATTAAAGCCGTACGCTGGGCTGAGATGTTTGAGTAAATATGAAAAAAGTTTTATTGTTATCATTTTTATTATTCTTTTCGGCAGTCTGTTTTTCTCAATCCTTAAAAGATTTGTATGGGAAATGGTCGGAGGTAAATAAAAAAGGGTTAGGATCATTTACATTTTTTCCTGAGGGTTATGCTATGATCATGCAGGGAGAAAATATTGTGGATGGCAGAAATTATTCTATTACGGAAGGCCCGTATAAAGGGAATAAAGGTCATATCAAATATACCGTGGACTTCAGTAATAAACCACATAAGGTAAAGCTGACAGTTTCATATAATGATGGGGAGAAAGAGATTGAATTAAATGATTTTTTAGAAGGATTTATTGAGTTTGTCAAAGAAGATGAGATGCTGTTTTTCCTGGATTTTGATAAAGAAAAACCTGAAAAGCTGGATCCG
>JAKOOG010000019.1 GCA_022701545.1 Weeksellaceae bacterium
TCAGATTGGTCAAGGGACGAGTTGAGGAAATTCAGTCCCGCTCCCAAATATAAATTGTTATTGTAATTGGCTCCTACACCAAAGCTGGTTTTGGATAAATACCCATATCGGTCATAAGCATGTCTTCCGAGTGATGAGCTTCCGCCGTCAGGAAAATCATAAACCAGATTATTATTCCCTGGAGTTTCTATATAATTTTCAACCGACTGGTTGGAATAATTAACCCCGATATTGATGAATTTCCAGGCACTTTCAGTCATCAGCTGAAACGTCATAACTGCTCCCAGATTCCCAAGATCCCCCTTATTAATGCTGTATCCGTAAGAGGAACCCGCATAAGAAGATGTATTCTTGTTGTTCGTAAGCGATAGTGTCCCTGAAATCTCTCCCGAAATAGCGACACCCAGACCCGCCGGATTGGTAAGGAGTGAATTGGCATCTCCTCCCAGGGCTCCGTTGGAACCGCCCATTGCGTTGAACTTAGCAGAACCTACATTCGGTGCATTAGAATAAACATCTGTGATATTTCTAATTATGGAAACATCTTGAGCCTGCGCAAAAAATGCGGCAGAGATGCTCATTATTGCTAAAGATTTTTTTAACATTATTTTTCTGAATAGTTATTACTTTTAATTATCTGCCACCTCGGAAGCCGCCGCCTCCACCGCCACCGGATCTGAAGCCGCCACCGCCGCTTCCGCCACCGAAGCCGCCGCCTCCTGATCTGAAGCCGCCGCCGCTGTTGGAATTGTTAAATCCACCGCTGTTTCGGAATCCGCCGTCATATCTAGGCTGAGATTGCTGTGGATAATTATAGCTTGGCCTTGGTTGGCTCTGGCCACGGAAACCGCCCTGAGGTCTTACCCCGTTCTGGCCCCTGAATCCACCATTGGTGTTTCCTTGTCTGAAACCGCCGCTGTTACCTCTGAATCCTCCGTAATTTGTATTTGAACCGGAATTTCTGAATCCGCCTGTATTGGTATTGCTTCTTCTCATTCCTCCGGATGCTACGCCATATTTGTTGCCAAAACTTCCGTTATATGAATTGAATCCTCTGCCGTTGGCTCCGCTTCTTCGGTAGTTCGGTGCATAATAGCCACCGCCCCAGTATCCGCCGCCGTAACCCCAGCCGTATGGAGAACCCCAGCCCCAATAAGGGTTGTAGGCGCCATACCAGCCGCCGTAAGGATATCCCCAGCCCATGTTCCAGCCACCGTAGCCTCCCCAGCCCCATGAGCCACCCCATGAAAGTCCAAGACCCCAGCCATAGCCGCCGTAGCCACCCCATCCCCAATAGGGGTTATAGCCACCGTACATACCTCCCCAACCCCAAGGGCCACCCCAGCCCCAGGAATTATCGTAATAGTTCGTCTGGCTTCCGGCATAGTTGCCCCAGTCTGAATCGGTAGCGGTATTGTTCCATGCGTAATTGTTCCATGCATCGTATTTCCCTTCTTTGGAATTCATTTCCGCATTCTGAACCACGTTGGTATCATCCTGATAGTAATTATATTCTTCCCCTACTCTGTTACCTCTGTCATTGATAATTACCCCTTCAGGAAGCGTGTCTTTATTCGGGTCATAGTAAACGCCGTCGGTCTCGCTGTAGCCACCCATCTGGGCACCGCAGGACATTAGGATTAATCCGCCGGCAATCGTTAAAAGCCCTTTGGACTTTAGCATGCCAAGCAAATTTTTATGTATATTTCTTTTCATGATAACGTAAAAATTTTTAATTTAAATTATATTTGCAATCTGTACCAAAAATGTACCATCAGCACAGGTACAAAAATCTATCAAAAATATATTTTTATTTTTAGATAACAATAATTGGAATAAGTTAAAAATATTAAAAAAAAATTAATGGCAAAATTAACCTCAAGAAGCGAAGATTACAGCAAATGGTATAATGAGTTGGTGGTAAAAGCCGACTTAGCTGAAAACTCAGGAGTGCGGGGGTGTATGGTAATTAAACCTTACGGCTATGCGATCTGGGAGAAAATGCGTGATGAAATGGACAAGAAGTTCAAAGAAACAGGTCACGTGAATGCTTATTTCCCGCTGTTTGTGCCCAAAAGCTTGTTTGAGGCTGAAGAAAAGAATGCAGAAGGTTTTGCTAAAGAATGTGCAGTTGTAACCCACTACCGATTAAAAACGGATCCGGACAACCCGTCCAAGCTGATTGTGGATCCGGATGCAAAACTGGAAGAAGAACTGATTGTACGTCCGACTTCCGAGGCTATTATCTGGAGCACTTATAAAAACTGGATCCAATCTTACAGGGATCTTCCAATCCTGATCAACCAGTGGGCCAATGTGGTGCGTTGGGAGATGAGGACACGTCTTTTCCTGAGAACAGCGGAATTTTTATGGCAGGAAGGCCACACGGCACATGCCACGAAGGAAGAAGCCGTAGAAGAAGCCGAAAAGATGAATAAGGTCTATGCCGATTTTTCCGAAAATTTTATGGCCATCCCTGTAATCCAGGGATTAAAGACCCCATCCGAAAGATTTGCGGGAGCTGATGAAACTTACTGTATCGAAGCCTTGATGCAGGACGGAAAAGCCTTACAGGCAGGAACTTCCCATTTCCTCGGACAGAATTTCGCCAAAGCGTTCGATGTTAAATTCACCAACAAAGAAGGAAAAATAGAACACGCCTGGGCAACTTCATGGGGAACCTCCACACGTCTTATGGGTGCTTTGATTATGACGCATTCCGATGATTTCGGATTGGTGCTTCCTCCGACACTGGCTCCGATCCAGGTAGTGATCGTTCCCATTTTCAAAGGAGAAGAGCAACTGGCACAGATCAGCGAAGTGGCACTGGACATTCAGGACAAGTTGAGAGCCAAGGGAATTTCCGTAAAATTTGATAATGATACCCAGAACAAACCGGGATGGAAATTCGCTGAATATGAACTGAAAGGGGTACCTGTAAGAATTGCCATGGGGCCGAGAGACCTGGAGAACCGTTCTGTAGAAATTGCCAGAAGGGATAATTTGACAAAGGAAGTACGTGCGATTGAAGGAATTGATTCTTATATCGAGGATTTGCTAAAAACGATCCAGAAAGATATTTATACCAAAGCGTTTGAATTCAGAAAGAACAACATCACGAAAGTGGATACCTACGAAGAATTCAAAAAAGTACTTGAAGAGAAAGGAGGGTTTCTTTATGCCCATTGGGACGGAACGGCTGAGGAAGAAGAACAGATTAAAAACGAAACCAAAGCAACCATAAGATGTATTCCTCTGGATGACGATATTGAAGAAGGTACTTCTCTGGTTTCCGGGAAACCTTCCCAGCGAAGGGTTCTATTTGCCAAAGCTTACTAATTATGATTGATAAGTAATCACGGATGGTTATAATTAAATGGCCATTGGACATTTAAATAAGTAACTGATAAAGTATTGAATCTGCAAAAGTTCCCTGAATTTTTGCAGATTTTTTTTGAAGGAGGTATTTGGACTATTTTTTGTTAGTATTTATTCCAACATTAATCTCAAAATATTTATTATGTCTTTACATGTCATTGATTTAATTAAAGGGCAGCTGGGGCCTGCATTGGTATCCCAGGCAGCCTCGCAAATCGGAGAAAGCGAAAGTTCCGTTTCCAAAGCAATTGACGGGTTTCTACCGGCTGTAGTGGGCGGACTTGCAAACAATGCCGATAATCCGGAAGTATTGGATACCATTTCAAATGCTTCTTCCAGCGGTATTCTTGGAAACTTACTGGGTGGTTCGTCTAATGATTCAGCCATCTCACGGTTGTTATCTGTACTTTTCGGAGACCGTCTGAACGGACTGATCGAAACCATTTCAGGCTATGCAGGCATCAGCAACAATTCTTCCAGCTCTCTGCTGAGCCTTGTAACCGGAGCCACAATAGGCTCTCTTGGCAAGTACGCAGCGGATAATAATCTTGATCAGTCCGGAATTTCAAATTTACTGAACGACCAGAAAGGAATCGTTTCGACCTTATTGCCGGCGGGGCTTTCTTTAGCCGCACTTACCGGAAGCGGCGACTGGGATGCACGATACAAATTTGATAATGACAAGGATGCAATCAAAACATCTGTCCAAGAAGAGCCACAGCCTTCAGAACCTAAAGTTGAAGTCACCAGAAGCACCGCTCCTGAAGGAACGTTCCCGGACAGGCCTACCACTAATGACAGCGGATCCATCTGGAAATGGCTGCTTCCCTTACTTCTTTTGCTGGCCGTAGGATTTTTTGTCTGGAAACAATGCGATAAAAAAGAAACCACCACGACAACTGTGGTAAATGATTCCGGAAATGTCGTAAGGGATACCACAACCGCCACTACAGGCATGGCGGCAGATACCGCAGGAATGGCTTCAACTTCTAAGGTAGATGAAGATATCGACCTGAACGGTACGGCACTAAAAGGCTATAAAGGAGGAATGGAAGACCAGATGATTACTTTCCTGAAATCAGGGGACTATCAGACCGCTGCAGATGATAATGCTTTAAAAAACCAATGGTATAATTTCGACCACGTGAATTTTAAACTGGGAAGCGCTACCGAACTGGAAGCCGGTTCTGAAGGACAGTTACAAAATTTAGTAGCCATCCTGAAAGCGTATCCTGAAGCAAAAATAAAAATCGGTGGCTATACGGATAAAACAGGAAACGAAGCGAGCAATTTAAAATTGTCTGCCGATCGTGCTAATTTTATCAAATCCTGGCTTAATAAGCAAGGGGTGGGTTCACAGGTAACCGGAGCAGACGGATACGGAAGCCAGTTTGCTGCTGTTGATGCCAAGGCTTCAGATGCAGAAAGGGCAACTGACCGAAAAATGGCGGTGAGATTTTCAAAATAATCTTACATTCAATATGATATAAAATCCCGAAATATTTCGGGATTTTCTTTTGTCCTTTGCACTATTCATTAATTTAATTATATTTGTTAGTCATTTCTAACATTTTTATGAGCTCGAATTTAAAAAACGCCTGGCGAAAAGATAAAACATCCCATTCTTTATCTGAAGTTTATTCTTCGGTAAAAATTCCTAAAAACGGCAGTTTCTGGAGGAAATACCTGGCCTTTGCCGGTCCGGGGCTTATGGTAGCCGTTGGATATATGGATCCCGGAAACTGGGCAACCGATATCGCAGGAGGGGCCCAATTCGGCTATACCCTGCTTTCGGTTATTCTTATTTCCAATATTTTCGCCATGGTTCTGCAGCATTTGTCGGTAAAGTTAGGCGTTGTCGCAGAACGGGATCTTGCGCAGGCGTGCAGGGACCATTTCAGCCCGACAACAAATTTCATTCTCTGGATATTCTGCGAAATTGCCATCGCGGCCTGTGACCTTGCCGAAGTTATCGGTTCTGCCATAGCCCTGAATCTGCTTTTTCATATCCCGCTGACCTGGGGAATTGTAATTACCACAGCAGATGTACTGTTTATCCTTCTTCTTCAGTCGAAAGGCTTCCGGTGGATCGAAAGTATTGTCGGCGGACTGATTTTTATCATTCTTGCCTGTTTTATTTATGAGCTGGTTATTTCAAAACCGGCTGTTAACGAATTGCTGGGAGGGTTGATCCCGCAGAAGGAGATTATCCGGAATCCGGCAATGCTGTATATTGCGATCGGAATTCTCGGGGCTACCGTAATGCCGCATAATTTATACCTTCACAGCAGCATTGTGCAGACGAGGGACTATTCACGCGATACGGCAGGGAAAAAAGAAGCCATCAAATTTGCCACTTTAGACAGTACGGTTTCCCTGATGCTGGCGTTTTTCATTAATGGAGCGATCCTGATTTTAGCCGCCGCCACTTTTCATATTACAGGAAATAAAGACGTGGCCGATATCCATGATGCCTACAAAATGCTGACCCCGATTTTAGGAGCTTCGATGGCGAGCATTGTATTTGCCGTAGCCTTACTTGCTTCGGGACAGAATTCTACACTCACCGGAACACTTGCCGGACAGATCGTTATGGAAGGGTTTTTAAATATTAAATTAAAGCCCTGGCTGAGACGACTGATCACGCGGCTGATTGCCGTGATCCCGGCATTGATCGTTTCGATTCTGTACGGGGAAAACGGCACAACGGAACTGCTGGTATTAAGCCAGGTTATTTTATCGATGCAGCTGAGCTTTGCAGTAGTCCCCCTGGTCATGTTTACCAGTGATAAAGCCAAAATGGGAGAATTTGTGAACAAACCTTTCTTGAAAGTCTGTGTTTGGATTATTTCTTTTGTTATCATTATTTTAAACCTGTATCTCTTATACCAGACTTTTTTTGGGGAAGGAGTTTAAACAAGTGATGAATGATAAGTTATAGATGATGAATTATTATTGAGCTTACACAATCTCTATCCTTCTGTCATCCCATAAGAATCTGGCATAGTATCAGTGTTTTATTGGTATGAAATTCAAACCATTAACCCAGTCACCTGTGCTGCAAAGATTCATTTTTCAAAATACCCTGTCAAAAAATACTTGAATTTTCGACACCTATCCGGCTCAGAGGGAAATTGCAGTGAAGGGCAGATTTTTTATACTTTTGATTAATTGGAATGAGCAGAGATGCTGGAAATGTTAGGGACTACGCTGTTTAAAAGATGCTAAGAATTTGATAAAGTCAAATTTTCACGCTGCCGAGAGAGTTATTAACCTCAGCTTTTTAAATCAATAGGCAGTACTTCATTTTATCAAAGATAAACCCTTTCGCCTTTAACGGACTTGCATTTCCCAACATTAACTACAGTATAAGATTGACTACGCACCGTTCACTCGTGCAGCAAAATTCACCATTCACTACCCATAATTGACCATTCAGCATTCAGCCGGTACCCATACTCTGACGAAATGTCATTCTTTTTTCTTTGGCAGAATGTTTGCGAATAAAAAGGAAAATAAAGATTGAATTATGGAAAACCAGGATATTAACGAAGAAAGCATCAACAATCAGGAAGATACGAATATTCAGAATGAAGCAGCTACTGAAGAAAATGTGACAGCAAAACCGACGGCAGAGGAACTTTTGGCAGAAGAAAAAGACCGTTACATCAGATTGTACGCTGAATTCGAAAACTATAAAAAAAGAACCTCCAAGGAAAAAATGGAGTTCTTCCAATATGCCAACCAGGACATGATGATTTCCATGTTGGGGGTTTTGGACGATTTTGAAAGAGCCATCAAGGAAATTGCGAAAAACGGAAATCAGGCAGACCTTCAGGGCGTCGAGCTGATCTACAATAAATTCAAAAATAAACTTACGGAAAAAGGACTCAAAGCAATGGAGGTAAAAGCCGGAGACAGCTTTAACGTGGATTTCCATGAAGCCATTACCCAGATTCCTGCGCCATCCGAAGATTTGAAAGGAAAAATCGTAGATGTTATTGAAACGGGATATACTTTGGGCGAAAAAGTAATCCGTTTTGCAAAAGTAGTAACCGGAAATTAAAAACATAAGCCATAAGTAAGGAGTAATAAGCAATTTTGATATTACTCATTATTCATTACTAATTACTCATATATAAAGATGTCAAAAAGAGATTATTACGAGGTTCTGGAGATCAGCAAATCTGCTTCAGCCGACGAGATAAAAAAAGCCTACCGCAAGATGGCGATTAAGTATCACCCGGATAAGAATCCTGGCGATAAGGATGCTGAAGATAAATTCAAAGAAGCGGCAGAAGCCTATGAAGTGCTGAGCGATGAGCAGAAGCGCGCAAGATACGATCAGTTCGGCCATGCAGGCATGGGTGGAAACGGCGGATTTGGCGGCGGCTTCGGCGGCGGCGGCATGAACATGGAAGATATTTTCAGCCAGTTCGGCGATATTTTCGGTGGCGGTTTCGGAGGATTTGGCGGTAACGGCGGCGGCCGTCAGCAGGTGAAAGGTTCCAATTTAAGAATCAGGATCAAGCTGAACCTCGAAGAAATGGTGAATGGTAGCCAAAAAACCATTAAAGTAAAAAAAATGAAGCTGGCAGAAGGTGCCACTTCAAAAACATGCCCTACCTGTAACGGCTCCGGTGTTCAGTTAAAAGTAATGAACACCATGTTCGGCCAGATGCAGACGCAGACAACCTGCGGGACCTGCCAGGGAATCGGCAAGGTAGCGGATAAAATTCCTGCAGGCGCTAATGCACAGGGGCTTATAAAAGATGAAGAGGAGATAACGATCAACATCCCGGCAGGAGCCAGAGACGGCATCCAGCTGAATGTAAGAGGAAAAGGAAATGATGCTCCTTTCGGAGGAATTCCGGGAGATTTATTGGTCATCATTGAAGAGGAAGTAGATAAGGTAATTAAAAGAGAAGGCGACAATCTTCACCAGGAATTGTATATTTCTTTTGCGGAAGCAGCGCTGGGAACGAAAAAAGAAGTCCCGACCGTAGGCGGAAAGGTAAAAATCACGATCGATGAAGGAACCCAGTCGGGAAAAATCCTGAGGCTGGCCGGTAAGGGCCTGCCGAGCATCGACAGCTACGGAAAAGGCGATATGTTTATCCACATTAATGTCTGGACACCGCAACGGCTTACGAAGGAACAGAAAGATTTCTTTGAGAAGCAGATGAGCAGCGGCGAAATGGTAGCCGAGCCGTCCGGGAAAGAAAAAACATTTTTCGATAAAGTAAAAGATTTATTCAATTAATAATATTGGAAAGAGGCTTATTTTTTGTAGGTCTCTTTTTACATTAACTGCTGACTAAAATAAATCCAATCATTAAATTAAAAATACATGCGTTTATACGCTAATGCAAATTTCACATGAATTACAAGCTTCAACTCCGTACACCAGACTCTACTCCAAATCTTGTTTTTAACACGATTTTTTTCGATGCATTTAAAGTAAATATCGTAGAGCGATATTTCGGCCGTGTTCCGAAATCATGTGAGGTTTTATTTAAAATAAGAACCTTGGATGATGTGCTTGTTCAGAGAAAAGACGGGAATACCAGAGTAAAAATTAAAGATGCTGATCTTGAAACGTATATGAGACTGATCAAAGTATTGGGATCATACGAGTACCGTAATCATCTGATCAACCGAAATGAAGCAGAGCAGGATCTGGTTCATTTTATTCTGAGACTGGTGATTATAAATTATGATTTGAATTAATCATTAATTGATACTGTATAAAAAGAGACTTAATTTCCAGGTCTCTTTTTTGTTTTTAATTGCTCCTGCAATCTCTGTTCAAAGTATATATTTTAATTTCCTGTTCAGGAACACCAAAATCAGGCTGGCGGCCAGTAGAACACCAACAAAGACCACATCCTGAAAAGAAGTAAGGTAAGTCGATTGATAGACCCATTCCATAACCAGAGGATGAATAAGGTAGATGGCCGTTGAAATGCTTGCCAGGATCTTTGAATCCGTTTTTACGGTTATATTCTTACAGTAAAGAAACAAAACCGGACAGGCAATCAGCAGCGAAAACAGGAGATCAATGCTTTCTTTTTTCTGCAGATGCAGCAGTTGTTCATTCAGAAAAGATTCAGCCATTACCGATCCGGCAGCCAGCAGCACCAACCACAGCGGAGGCCTGCGCCTGACTTCTATTCCCTGTCTTTTTATCAGAAAACCGATCCCCAGAAACGGAAAGCAGACAAACAGGAAATTCCTGTATACCGGGAAAAGATTAAGTAAAACATCTGTTTCTCCTTTAAAATAATGAGAATTTCCGAGGTACTGGATGGTGTAGCCACAGCAAAAGCAGGCTATTAATACAAAAAACAGCTTTTTAACGGGAATATGTCTCAGCATATACAACAACAGTCCGGCAAAGAGGGTTCCGATGAGATACCATAAATGATGATAGCCAAAAAGGATATTCATTGAATATTCATCATTTTCTTTCCATAAAGGAATATAGATAACCGACCAGATGGCATACAGCAAAAAGATCCTGAAAGACCATTTTTTAAGCCTTGAAAGGTCATTCACATAGAAAAAGAAATAGCCTGAGATGATCAGGAAAACAGGAACTCCCATTCGGAAAAGGCCATTGACCAGCACATAGCTCAGCAGCGGATAAGAATCCCGCAGAATGTGCAGATGCAGGCAGACGACAAAAAAGGCCAGCACAATTTTTAAAATATCTATCGATAAGCTCCTCATGAATAATTAAAAAAAGCTTACGATGACTCATAAGCTTTGTCTATTTCAAAGATAATACTAAATTATTTACTTTTTACCAAAGAAACGGCTCCTTTCCCCAGGGTAAAAAGCACGACTCCCAGGATACCACCGGCAAGTCCCAATATGATTTCTTTCAGTTTGGTAAGAATTTCACTGGACGACCATTCCGGCAAAAGGTGGTGGAAATAATCAATCCGGTGAGCAAAAATTCCGCCGGCTACCATAATCAGGGCAATGGTTCCGATTACGCCCAACGATTTAATTACGATCGGTAAAGCCTTAACCAACAAATGCCCCAACTTCCCGAAAAATCCTTTGTCATTGCTTTTTTTGATCAGCTTAAATCCGGCATCGTCCATTCTTACGATCAAGGCAACAATTCCATAGACTCCAACCGTGGCTATAAATGCAACCAAAGTGGTTACCAGAATCTGAGTAATGAAAGGATGGCTTTCTTCCAGCACCGTACCCAAAGCAATAATAACGATCTCAATGGACAGGATAAAATCGGTAGTAACGGCCGATTTTATTTTTGCTTTTTCCATTTCTTCCGGACTTTGTTCCTTTGCTTTCTCAATCTCCTCTTCTACTTCATGTCCTTTTTTGTCGCGGTGAAAAAGATATTCTATAATTTTCTCTACCCCTTCGAAGGCAAGATAAAGTCCGCCCAGAATTAATACGTAATTAATGGCAGGCGCATAAAGCCAGTTGAGTAAAAACACAACCGGAAGAATAATAAGTTTGTTGATAAAGGAACCTTTGGTAATTGCCCACAAAACAGGCAGCTCTCTTGAAGAAAGGAAACCCGTCGCTTTCTCTGCATTTACTGCAAGATCGTCTCCCAGGATTCCTGCTGTTTTCTGAGTGGCTATTTTACTCGTCACTGCCACATCATCCATTAATGCTCCGATATCGTCTAAAATCGCGAAAAAGCCAGATGCCATAGTGTTTTAATATTTTTTTAATAATTGTTAAAGCGCAAAATTAACTATTTAATTCGGTTTTCCGTATGAGCCGGTATTAATTTAAGCATAAAGTTTAACAAAGAATACACCAATAATGAATCAGGACGGGTTACAGGTTAGAGGACTGGAATAGGGAAGCTGGAAGCAGGAAGCTTTTGTAAGCAAATGACATCCTGCTTCTGAATCAATTATTATGGCCGGAGAATACTTTTGCATCCATAGGTAAAAAATTAAAGAAAAACATTATTCCAACTTTCGGATCGGTAAGTGTCAGACAAAGCATCATGAAAAATTTGATCAACCAGCTGAAACCTGAAGGATATTATCAGTTCATGTTAAAATTTCCGGAATTTAAAGATCATAACAACAGCATGGCTTTGTATTATCCAAAAAAACCGACAGAAATTAAAGCCGGATCTTTTCAGCACCAAAACAGTTATTAATTTTTCAGGATATGAAGCCGGAAACGAAGTGCTTGTTGAATTCCACAGGACACGCAACCATCATTTATACACGTACAGATATATTAAATCAATGGAAATTTGTGAATACGGAAAAACGAAGATATTAAAATGGAAATACAGATTTTTTGGTAAGCCTACTTAGACAAAAAGATGCAGACATTATCGGCTGCAACGAAATTATTCCGGGACAATCATTAAAGAAAGCTTATGCTGGCAGCGTATCTTATGTTTAATTTTCCGTACCTTTAATCTATGAAAAAGCTGATTCTTAATTATCATTTCTTGGTCTTAGGACTAATCGGCTTTGTCTTGAATTCATGCAATACACGGAAATTTAAAGTGTGGGTGGGAACGGATAACGAGCAAAAAATTTACAACCTGAAATACGGCGAACACAAGAGGCAGAAGATGGATGTTTTCCTTCCTTCCGGCTATGCTGCAGACAGTCCGGTTATTCTGCTGATCCACGGCGGAGGATGGACCATGGGAAAGAAGGAACACATGATCCAGATCCAGAACATGCTTTTTAAGAATAACATTCCCAGCATCAACATGAATTATCGGCTGGTTTCCAGGGCGAAAAAAATTACCTACCGCGAACAGCTGGAAGACATTGATTCCGCTTTGGTAAAGTTTAATGCGCTGGCTGAAAAGGCTGAGCTGCAGCCGGATAACTATGTCCTTTTAGGCGAAAGTGCCGGCGGCCATCTGGCTTTGCTGTACGGTTACGGCCATCCTGAAAGGGTAAAGAAAATTATCTCTTTAAGCGGACCGACCGATTTTTATTCCCCGGAATACCTGCATTCGTTTTATTCAAAATATTCGTCGCCGACCATTCAGAAAGTGGTAGGTACGAAATTCGACCGTAAAAACCTGTCTGAAGAATTCAGGAAGGCAAGCCCGATCGCCAATGTTTCCAGTGTCCCTACCCTGCTCTTTCAGGGAAACCAGGATTTCCTGGTCAGTCAGAAACAGGGACTGGCACTGGATTCGGCATTGACGGCACAAAATATTGCCCACAAATTTATTTATATGGAAAGAACCGGCCATGCCCCGCGGTTTTTCAGCAAACGGAAACGGGACAGCATCATCTATCCAAATATCCTGGAATGGATCCGAAAGTGATTGAGGGGGCTGGAAGAGGGAAGCTGAATGCTTACAGTTAGCAATAGTATTGCGGCGGAGCCTGAAATGGGCGGCCAGCCGGCTGTTGTTCAGATGGTGCTTTTTATGATGATCTAAAATCTGAAGGATTGTTCTTTTATCGGATGGCTTCAGTTTTTGATTGTCGCGAATGGTCTGCTTGTCCTTACTTCCGGTAATTATCGTATTCAGGCGGATCATGTCCATCAACTCCAGAATCTTTTTATTTATAATTTTATGGCATAAATGAGAGAAAGACCCGCCTGTCGATAAACTTTCCGATTGTGAACTTCAGGTTTTTATCTTAGGGGATCAAGGAAGCAGGTTTCCTGAAATCTCCAATATTCTGCAGCAGGAAGTGCTTACGGTGAGTCCCTGTAAAAGAAGGATTTATAAAAAACCGGGGATTGCCAATCTCGTTGAATTATTGGAGGTCTACGGATGGTGGAGAAAATCGGAGCAATGGATTCTTCTATAGCATACAAAATAAAAACCTGCTCTATGAGCAGGTTATTTTATATCTTATACTGGTAATTCTTATTTTTCGTCCTCATCAAAATTATGGTTCTCATATTTCGAGAAATCCTGTTTCTTTCCGAATAAAAATTTAATGATAATCGGGACCGTTGTTATCAAGACAATCACAATGATGATCAGCTCCAGCTTTTTCTTCAGGTCGATACCGAACTGGTCGATGAACAGCTTATCCAGGTAATGCCCGGCAAAAATCAATAAAAACGACCAAAGCACCGCACCGATGACATTATCTCTTAAAAAGTCTTTTTTATCCATCTTTACGATCCCGGCAACGATTGGGGTAAACGTTCTTACTACCGGTAAAAATCTTGCCATAATAACCGCCAGCGCACCGTTCTTTTCAAAAAAGTCGTGTGCCTGATACAGGTATTTCTTTTTAAACAGCCAGTTGTCCGGTTTTTTATACAACGTGGAGCCCGCTTTTCTTCCGACGTAATAGCCTACCTCATTACCGATAATTGCCGCTAAAGCCACTGATGAAGCCAAAATGAAGGTATCGAGAAAATCGCTTCCGGTAGAACCGAAGGTTGCCTGGATGATATCTATTGAATAAATTCCCGAAACGAAAAGCAATGAGTCTCCCGGTAAAAAAAATCCCACAAAAAGACCGGTCTCGGCAAAAATAATAAACAGGATCAGCCAGAATCCGCCAAGCTTGATGTAGAACTCGGGATTTAACAAATCTCTCCAGCTATTGTAATCTTCCATACATTTTGATAAGCAACAAAAATAGGATTAATAAACGTCAAAAGGAAATATATTATAAGATTTTAACGAAATTTAAAAATCAATTTTACAACTCCATGTCATCATCTGAAACGGCCGTTCCATCCGCCATCAGGAAAGCTTTCAGGAATGGAGTAAGGTTTCCGTTCATCACAGAATCCACATCCGAAGTTTCAAAGCCGGAACGTACATCTTTCACAAGCTTATAGGGGTGCATAACATAATTTCTGATCTGGCTTCCCCACTCGATTTTCATCTTGTTGGCTTCGATTTCATTACGGGCTTTCAGTCGTTCTTCCAATTCCATTTCGTATAATCTGGAACGAAGCAACTGCATCGCTTTTTCCTTGTTCTGAAGCTGCGAACGGGATTCGGAGTTTTCAATGATAATCCCCGTTGGTGCGTGGCGGAGTCGGACGGCCGTTTCCACTTTATTGACGTTCTGCCCTCCGGCTCCGGAAGACCGCATCGTCTCAAATGAAATATCGGCCGGGTTGATATTGATTTCAATCGTATCATCCACAAGAGGATATACATATACCGACACGAAACTCGTATGACGCTTGGCATTGGAATCGAAAGGAGAGATTCTTACCAGCCGGTGGACCCCGTTTTCGCCTCTTAGATAGCCGAACGCAAATTCCCCTTCTATTTCCAGGGTTACCGTTTTTACACCGGCCACATCGCCTTCCTGGAAGTTCAGTTCGCGGATTTTATAGCCCTGCTTTTCGGCCCACATGGTATACATCCTCATCAGCATGGATGCCCAGTCGCAGCTCTCTGTTCCTCCGGCTCCGGCTGTGATCTGAAGCACTGCCGAAAGCTCGTCGCCTTCATTGGAAAGCATATTTTTAAACTCCAGGTCTTCGATCTTTTCTACCAGCTGAGGAAAAGTGGCATCCAATTCCTTTTCGGAATCCGGATCTTCTCTGGCAAATTCTACCAACACCTGCAGGTCTTCAAACTGGGTACTGATCTCGTCATAGGCTTCCACCCATTTTTTCTTGGACCGGAGCTGCTTCAGAAATGCTTCCGCCGTTTTGGGATTGTCCCAGAATTCAGGGGCAGCGGTTTTTTCATCATCATTGGCAATTTCAATCTTCTTTTTATCGATCTGAAGATATTTATGAAGGTCGTCAATCCGTAATTGGATTTCTTTTATCTGGTCGTTGTTGATCACGATTTTTTTATTTCCTGCAAAAATAAGAATTTTTTATTCCGTTATTGCCGGATTATGAGGGTTTGAGTTTAAAATACAGGTGCCAGGTGCTGATAAACGGATCATTGCACCTGCGGATTCTGTTGTCCGGTATTGTTGGATTGCGCAAAGACGCAAAAAAATCACCGTCATCATACCGCTGAAAGGGGTAAAGAATTTGAAGATGTTAAAAAACCACCCTGTCAAAAATTCTTTGAATTTTTCGACACCCCTCCGACTTTAGGAGGGGAATTGCGGTTAAGGTATTCAGCAGTCCACCATTCTATCAGAGATAAATCTTTGTGGCTTAAAATGCTCTGTGCTGCAAAAGATTTGCATCCTGACGTCTTCCAACAACAACCCACCATAAAAATTGATCATTCCCCATTCATTTGCAGAGCAAAATTCACCATTCCCATCACCCCTGGCTTCCCTCTTCTTCATTGTGATGAAAACCAATGATCCGGCGCGGTTCTTCCACTGCCCTATAAGAATCCAGTTCTTTTTTCAGTTCTTTAATCCGGGATTGGAACTGGTCGAAATTGTTGATGGTAACGTCCTTTAAAAAAACGGCAATCTGATCGAGATATTCTCCCGTCAGTTTTCCGGCCGCATCCCGGAGTGCGGCGTTAAGAAGGTTCTGGTCTATTTTCAGGTTTTCGTTACGGGTCTTCTGGTAAAGGTTTTTGATCCTCTTTTTCAGGCTCTGGGTAAAATCGATCAGCATGGTGTTGCTGAAGACTTTCATTCTCGCCGAAACTCCGTTCCAGAAAGGAATCTTATCGGCTTTGTTCTTTTTGAGGATTTTAAACAACAGAGAATCCTGCTCCAGGTTTTTGGTCATGGCATATAAGATAATTTCCGACCGCTCTGCGAGATTGGGAGGGAAAACGGGAACCATCACATCAAATCTTCCGGGTGCCAGGATTTCTTCATCGATTTCGGAAACAGATTTTGCCGAACCTACCATCAGAACGTCTTCCTGTTCAAATCTTGAAATATGGTGAAGAATGATTTCCTGAGTCTCGAGGTTGCATGAAGCCAGGTTGTTTTCCGCTTTCCTGGACATCATGATCTCGTCAAAATCATCCATAAACAGCAGCACCTGATCTTCTTTCATCATGGTAACCAGGAAATCGTTGAAGTTGGTCTGGCTGCCATCCACGAAAGAGGTACCCAGATAATGCTTTTTCACTTCCTTAAACTGATAGCCGATGATTTCCGCAATTTTATTGGCCCAGAAAATCTTTCCGCTTCCGGGAGGGCCGTATAGGATAATGCCCGCCGGCTTATTGATGCCCCAATCCTTGATTTGCTGCGGATTCAGGAAAGGTTCCAGCACACCGGAAATGTAGAAGAACAGGTCCCGGTAACCGATAAAATCTCTTTTCTGAAGACTGGTTTTATGGCCGAAATAATTATAAACAAACTGATAGTTTCCGCCTAATTGGTTATCAATTCCATAACTTGAAACGGAGGACTTGAAAAATCCGTTATCGAAGATATTGGGATCTTTTTCTTTAATCGCCTTTTCTACTTTCTCCTTTGGCTGGCTAATGGTTTCAGCAATCTGCTCCAGGGTTTTGGTTTTATCAAGGTCTTTTTCGTAAAGCCTTAAAAATTCAGCATTTTCGCGGGCGAATTTTTCAAAATCCTTTTTTACTTCAAAATTGGTGTGGATGCAATCCGTAAGGTCGAGATCAAAATCCTGAATGAATTGCTTTACCGCTTCGGCCGAAACATCAAGTTCCTTTGCCAGTTCAATTAACTTCATAATTACCGATTAATTCTATCAAATTTAAGATTTTTAAAAATTAGATTTTATTGATATTCGATATTATTTGTAACAAAATTCTAATTATATAGACTACTACTATGTAAAACAAATTACATGGAAAAAATTTTATCAGTAAAGAATCTGACGAAAAAATTCAAGAGAACCGTAGTGAATAACATTTCCTTCGATGTGGAAAGAGGAAATGTTTACGGACTGCTGGGTCCGAACGGAAGCGGGAAATCCACTACGTTCGGGATGCTGCTTTCAACAATCAACCCGACCAGCGGCGAATGGTACTGGTTCGGGAAAAAAGGCACCGATCCGGATACGTTGAAAAAAATCGGGGCCATTATCGAACAGCCGAATTTTTACCCTTACCTGAATGCGGAAACCAACCTGAAAATTGTAGCGGAAATCAAAGGAACGCCCTATTCCAGGATTGATGAAGTTTTAAAAACCGTTAATCTGCTGGAAAGGAAAAAAGACCTGTTCCGTACCTACTCGCTGGGCATGAAGCAGCGTCTGGCGATTGCTTCCGCTATGCTGAACAACCCTGAAGTCATGATCCTGGACGAACCGACGAATGGGCTTGACCCCGAAGGAATTATCCAGATCCGTGAGATCATCAGCAATATTGCCAAACAGGGCATTACCATCATTATCGCCAGCCATCTGCTGGATGAGATCGAAAAAATATGCAGCCACGTCATCGTTCTGAAAGAAGGAACTTCCCTTTATTGCGGAAGAGTAGATGAAATGACGGCCAACAACGGCTATTTTGAACTGAAGGCAGACAACAATGCATTGCTTCTGACTGCGCTGAATGAGCTTCAGTGGTTTACGGCCATCAATCAGGACGGCGATATGCTGAGAGCCCAGATCCGCGATGATGCCTCAATTTCCGCTTCAGCACTGAACCAGAAACTGGCTGAAAAAGGCATTTACCTTTCGCACCTTATGAAGAAAAAGCTGTCTCTTGAATCCCAATTCCTCGAACTTGTAAAAAACACAAAATAATCATGATCAAACTATTAAAACTAGAATACTATAAAAACCTGAACTACCGACCGTTTAAGGTTTTTACCATCCTGTATTTCGCTATTCTTATCGCTTTGCTTTTCATCGGACTGGTGGATTTCGACCTTTTCGGAGGTACGATCAATCTGAAAGAACAGGGCATCTACAATTTCCCGGAGATCTGGAATTTCACAACCTGGATCGTGGCATTGCTTAAGATTTTCCTAGGACTGATCATTGTATTTTCGATCTCGCAGGAGTTCAGCAACCGGATGTTCAAGCAGAATACGATCGACGGATTGAGCAGAAAAGAATTCATTACTTCAAAGCTATTAACCATCAGTGTTTTCACGATTGTTTCCACCATTCTTGTTTTTGCCATCACGATATTCCTGGGCTATCAATATTCAACATCAACGGAGTCTGAGAAAGTATTCAAAGAAATTTTCTTCATCGGCAATTATTTTGTGAAGCTCTTTACCTTCTTCTGTTTCCTGATGTTCCTCTCGGTACTGCTGAGAAAATCAGTATTCGTTTTCCTGGCGCTCTTTGTATTCTGGATAGGCGAAAGCATTTTGTCAGCCGTTGAAGTATTTACAAAAGTAAGGGGATTGCAGGGCGAGCAGAGAAACCAGGTGCTGCAGAACGACTTCTTCGTGACCCACCTTCTGCCGCTGGAAAGCATGTCGAGCCTGATTCCGAACCCGATGATGCGGCTGAACATGGCCAAAATGATGGGGATGAAGTACGAATTCCACTACCCGACGGAAAGCCTTGTTGCGTGCCTGTTCTGGTGTGCGCTTTTCATCTTCGGATCGTACTGGATCCTGAGAAAAAGAGACTGGTAGGGAATACCATTCATTTTAAACATTCCATACACATAATATTCCAGATTATTTTTTAGCAGCCCGTTTTCCGGGCTGTTTTTTGTTTCTCCTGCTTAAAATTTTTATTAAATTACACCAAAATTACAGCCATGAGAAAAATTTTCTATGTCCCGGGAATGATGAGTGCTTTGCTGATACCGGTTTTGTTCTGGTATTACGGCAATCAAAAAATGAACGAACCCATCACCAATATTATGGATTTTGGAATTCCTTCAAAAATAGATTTAAAGGAAGAATCTATGAATTCAGGGACCTCTTTTGAATCCATTCGAAACTGGAGTTATAAAAAAATAACCGTAGAAGCTGGCAACGCGAAAGAAAATTCCGGCCTTTTTGTTGCGGAGGTTAAAAAACTTCAAAAAAGAAATGAAGCGTATACCGGCATCGAATTTATTCTGGATGAAAATAATACCTACGGAGATTTTGTTTCTTTGGTAAATGACATGGCAATTGCCAGACACGAAACTTATGGTTTGGATATCAATAAAACAGGACATTTTTTCGTTCCTGTCATTTACAAAGATCCCGGTGCAAAAGACAAAGAATTTGAAGATGAATGTTTACTTTGTAATGATGTGCTTTATGAAGTAAATGAAACCCATTCCTCCTGGGATGAATTTTTAAGGTTTACCTATTATTATCAAACGGTTTTTGAGGATTTATCTAAACTTCCAAAAGGAGCATATTCTATCATTTTCGGATTTTTGATATTCCTGAACATCTCAATGCTCAGCATCAAAGAAAACCTTCAGATTAAAAGAAATCAGGTATGACATTACGTTTCAAACTTTCAGGGTTTTGAAAACTTTAGAAGGTTAATCTATTATATGCAGCTTTAAAACAAAAAAGGACTGCCTATCGGCAGCCCCCTTACAATCACTTCTTCACTTTAAAAACACTTATTTTTTATCTTTGTCCAGCAAGGCAATGTATTCTCCATAGCCTTTTGCTTTCATTTCCGCTTTCGGGATAAACTTCAGCGATGCACTGTTGATGCAGTAACGCAATCCTCCTTTATCGGCAGGCCCGTCGTTGAAAACGTGTCCCAAATGGGCATCCCCTGTTTTGCTTCTTACTTCTACCCTGGTCATCCCATGGGAGCGGTCCAGTTTCTCCTCAACCAGCTTTTTGGTAATCGGTTTGGAAAAGCTTGGCCATCCGCATCCGGATTCAAATTTATCCGTAGAAATGAATAAGGGTTCGCCGGTTGTAATGTCCACATAAATCCCTTCGCGGGTTTCGTCCCAGTATTCGTTCTTGAAAGCCATTTCCGTCCCGTTCTGCTGGGTTACGTTATACTGTTCGGCAGTCAGTTTCTCTTTTAATACTTTTTGATCCTGCTTCTGGTATTTTGTCTCTTTCTTCGGCGGATTGGCATTTTTTGCCATTTCAAACAATCCCGGTTCAATGTGGCAGTAGCCTCCAGGATTTTTGTCCAGGTAATCCTGGTGATAATCTTCCGCTCTGTAAAAGTTTTTTATAGGAATGGTTTCCACCACAACCGGCTTGCTGTAATTTTTGGCCAGTTTGGCAACTTCAGCTTTTACAACCGCTTCAGTTTCTTTATCGCTTGTATAAATTCCGGTTCTGTACTGGTTCCCCCGGTCATTTCCCTGTTGGTCGATGCTGGTCGGGTCGATGGTTTTAAAATACAAGTCGATCAGCAGTTTAAGATCCACCACTTCAGGATCATATTTTACTTTTACCGTTTCAGCAAAACCTGTGGTATGGCTCACCACCTCTTCATATGTCGGATTTTTTTTGTTTCCATTGGCATATCCTACTTCAGTTCCTACTACCCCTCTGATCTGCTGGAAAAAATGTTCGGTTCCCCAAAAACAGCCTCCCGCAAAATAGATTTCTTTTACATTTTTATTGTCCATAATGGTCTCATTTTTTTTCTTTGTCTCCGTGGATTTAGACTTGGCATCTCCACAGCTCGTTGCAAAAACCGCAATCCCCAGAACTACGCTGAGCAATATTAATATGTTCTTCATTTTTATTTTTATATCCATTTCAAATCTTTTTTTCCTTCATTAAACCTCCCTATCCAACTTGCAAATTTCAGACTAATTTCCCGGTTGTTTCAAAGATAATCTCTATCTTAATGATAGCACTTCTGCAGGATTTCCTTACACTATCATTTACGAAAAATACAGGCAAACGGATTTAAAAAATAAAACCTTTATGAAAAAGTATGGACTGTCAACACATTTTCACCGTTGACATGAAATAAAAAATGAAACAAAAAATAAAGGTAAATAATACAGTGAAAAACAATGCCCAGAATCCCAATATGTTTTTTTTAAGTTTTAAGCTCCGGATGGATAAAATCCAGTTGATGATAAGCAATGGAACAATAAGATAAAGATAAAAGGTAATTATAGAATCAGAAATAAATTCATTGAAAAGGCATATTAATAAAAATACAGCAGAATAGGCAAAGGTAATCCCAATTGCCCATTGTGCCGGTAGCCGAGCTTTCTTTTCCAATTTATTTCAGATTTTTCGGTAAAGTAAACGAATTTTATAAAATTATTGACTGAACGGATTTGAAAATTTTCAAATTTATAAATTGAAAATCTCGGATTTTAGAAAAAAACCGCTTAAAAAAGCTAAATTTGCATCTTATCAAAAATGTAAAAAAAGCAAAGCATATAGATCATGACATCACAAGAGATCCGTCAGAAATTTTTAGATTATTTTCAAAGTAAAGGCCACCTGATCGTTCCTTCCGCACCCATCGTGCTGAAAGACGACCCTACCCTTATGTTTTCCAACTCCGGAATGACGCAGTTCAAAGATTATTTTTTAGGCTACAAAGAGCCTAAAGCCCCCAGAATTGCCGATACCCAGAAGTGTTTAAGGGTTTCCGGGAAACACAATGACCTGGATGATGTGGGCAGGGATACTTATCACCATACCATGTTTGAGATGTTGGGGAACTGGTCTTTCGGGAATTATTTTAAAAAGGATGCTATTGCTTTTGCCTGGGAATTATTGACGGAAGTTTACGGGATTCCGAAAGAAAATCTGTATGTAACGATTTTTGAAGGAGATGCTTCCGAGAACCTGGAAAGGGACCAGGATGCATACGATTTCTGGAAATCCCACATTTCCGAAGACCGGATCATCAATGGGAACAAAAAAGACAATTTCTGGGAAATGGGTGAAAGCGGACCGTGCGGACCGTGCTCAGAAATTCATGTCGATTTAAGAAGTGCGGAAGAAAAAGCAAAAGTTTCAGGGCTTACCCTCGTTAATAACGACCATCCGCAGGTGGTGGAAGTTTGGAACCTGGTTTTCATGGAGTTCAACAGAAAAGCAGACCGGTCGCTGGAAAAACTTCCCGCCCAGCACGTAGACACCGGAATGGGCTTCGAACGTTTGTGTATGGCACTTCAGGGAAAATCTTCCAACTATGATACCGATGTATTTACCCCTTTAATTGCTAAAGTGGAGCAACTTTCAGGAAAAAAGTATACCGGAATTTTAGAGGACGAAAAAGATATTGCCATTCGTGTTGTGGTAGACCACATCCGGGCGGTTTCTTTTGCGATTGCCGACGGACAGCTGCCTTCCAACGGAGGAGCAGGTTATGTGATCCGGAGAATTTTAAGAAGAGGGATTTCCTATTCGTACCGGTTCCTGGATATGAAAGAACCGTTCCTGTTCCAATTGGTATCGGTGCTTCAGAATCAGATGGGCCCATTCTTCCCGGAATTGGAAAAGCAGGGTATTCTGGTAACGGAAGTCATTAGAAGTGAAGAAGAATCTTTCTTAAAAACCATTGAAAACGGATTGATCCGGGTTGAAAAACTGATCCAGCAGACGATTGCCGAAGATAAAAAGGTTTTGCCGACTCTTGCCGTTTTTGAACTTTACGATACTTATGGATTCCCTGATGATTTAACCAGGATTATTGCGGAAGAAAAAGGGCTGACCATCGACGAAAAAGGTTTTGAGGCCGAAAGAGAAAAGCAGAGAAAACGTTCCCAGGACGATTCGTCTAAAAAAGTTTATGACTGGGTGGTGCTGGAAGAAAAAGATGAAAATTTCGTAGGTTACGACAAAACCGAATCGGAAACTTACATTACAAGATATCGAAAAGTAGAAAATAAAGACGGCGAATTCTATCAGGTTGTCCTCAGCGAATCACCATTCTATCCGGAAGGCGGCGGACAGGTGGGCGATAAAGGCATCCTTGAAAATGCTGCGGAAAGTTTTGAAGTACTGGAAACCAAAAAGGAGAACGGACTGATTGTTTCTCTGATCAGCGGTCTTCCGAAAGATGCCGGCGCGCTGTTCTATGCGAAAGTGAATGCCACGGATCGGAAAAACTCCCAGGCGAACCACTCGGTAACCCATTTGCTGCACGAAGCGTTGAGGGACGTATTGGGAACCCACGTGGAGCAGAAAGGTTCTTATGTAGGTCCGGATTACCTCCGTTTCGACTTTTCGCATTTCAATAAAATGACGGAAGAAGAACTGGCATCGGTTGAAAATAAAGTAAATGCAAAAATCAAGGAAAGCATTGCCCTGCAGGAATTCAGGAACATCCCGATCCAGGAAGCGCTGGATAAGGGAGCCATGGCGCTGTTCGGTGAAAAATACGGCGACAGTGTAAGAATGATCCAGTTCGGAAGCTCTAAGGAGCTTTGCGGAGGAACGCACGTAAGAAACACCATCGAAATCGGCCATTTCAAAATCGTTTCCGAGAACTCTGCCGCAGCCGGTATCAGAAGGATCGAGGCGATTTCAGGAGACCGGTCTGAGGAATATTTCAAAAATTTAGAAAAGCAGGTTTCCGAGCTTTCGCAATTGCTGAAATCAAAAGATGTCGTTCGATCGATCGAAAAGCTGATTGAAGAAAATGCCACACTTAAATCTGAAATAGATGCCCTGAAAAAGGAAAAGGCAAAAGGCGAAATCGGTGATTGGAAAGGAGCTTACGAGCAAAAAGGCGATAAATTACTTTTGGTAAAAAGAACTTCTTTGGATGCAGGTTCGGTAAAAGATATCGTCTTCCAGTTGAAAAGAGAAATCCCGACTTCCATCACGGTGATCCTGTCCGACGCAGACGGAAAACCAATGATTACCGTCGGTGTTTCTGATGATCTGGCAGGAATTTATCAGGCCGGCGCACTTATTAAAGAATTAGCCAAAGAAATCCAGGGCGGCGGCGGCGGAAACCCGGGCTTTGCCACAGCCGGAGGGAAAAACCTTGACGGGCTGGAAAATGCTTATCAGAAAGCGTTGAACCTTTAATCCGGAGACAACACAGCTTGCAGATTTTATAGTAATCTGTGCAACATTCATATAAAGGATCCCGTTCAGTTTTTGAACGGGATTTCTTTTATCGAGGAAATGCATCCCACATCACTTCGGGTCAGATTTTGAAAATCGTATCGAGAAGTTTGCGTCCTTTAGACAAAGCCTTCCTGTCTACAGGTTATTGCTACACTTTTCTTCGATGCGCTGCAAAAACGCTTGAACCATCGAAATAGTTCTCTGGAACTTAATCAAAAAAGCTTCCCGAAAAATTTCAGTAATTTTTGTGATAACTCCACTTTGGAATGATTCATGATTAATCATAAAAGAATAGATTATGGTTTATTCGAAATTCAATGTATTAGAGAATATAAAGCCATAATATGATCTATCTTATAAATATTTAAGGAACATGTTATAAAATACCCTTTTTTATTGAAGACAATACACTTACAC
>JAKOOG010000068.1 GCA_022701545.1 Weeksellaceae bacterium
ATAGTGGCAGATATTTTGCTTCTAAATTATTATTTACCTAAAAATGGTAAGGAACTAATAATCTATATTAATGCTTAAATTTTAAAACAATGAAAAACATGCATCAGAATCAGGAATTTCGTTTCAACGAAGTTCTTTTCGAGCACCGCAACAAAGAATACGGTGCCTACGTTCTAAGAAATGAATCCGACCGGATCTTAACCAAAGCGCTTTTTATCGGTGTAAGCTTATTGGCAGCGGTTTCTATTACTCCGGTAGTAATAAACGCTTTTAAAACGACTCCGGTAGCAGATGGCGGAGGGTATGAGTTACCACCTCCGATTATTATCCATGATTACGAAACACCACCAACTGTAGTTGTTCCTCCAAAAGCAACCCAAGTTCCTAACACAAGAACGTATGATAGTACAGTTCCTACTCCATCAAGTGACGCACCTGATACAAATACCGAAAAGATTCCGGATGATGCAGTAGCCGGATTAAAGAACGATTTTAAAGCAGATCCTGCTCCTCAGAATACGTACGTGCCTACTGCTCCTACGATCGGAACAGGACCGGTAATTAACATTGCTCCACCTATAGTAGTGCCTAAAGAAGATCCTAATGTAGTAGTTGGGTCGGGAGAATTAAGCCAGGAAGCCGGATTCATCGGAGGAATTGATGCTTTCCGGAATAAAGTAATGAACAATTTCGACACTTCAGGGCTCGCTTCTGACGATGTTATGAAAACAACCATTACGTTTATTGTTGAAAGAGACGGAAGCATTTCCGCCATCAAAGCCAGCGGCTCGGATGCCGATTTTAATAATGAAGCCATCAGAACCATCAAATCCATCAAAGGGAAATGGATTCCGGGAAAAAATAAAAAAGGTGAATCTGTCCGCAGCTATTTCAAGTTTCCGATCTCTATGAAGCTTGATAATTAACCTAAAAACAAATCTTATACACTTATCCACAAAGAATTTTTTTTGTGGATAATTTTTTTTATACCTAAATGGCTTATTAACAATATTTTAACTCAAATTTCGTTTTACCTGTTCATTAAGAGCACGGAAAAATGTGTATTTTTGAACCCTAAAGTTCTAACAATGGCAAAAATCATAGGTATCGCTAATCAGAAAGGAGGAGTCGGGAAAACCACAACCGCTGTAAATTTAGCTGCAGCATTAGGGGTATTGGAAAAAAAGATATTAATTATCGATGCTGACCCTCAGGCCAACGCAACGTCAGGTCTGGGTGTGGAAGATGTACGGTATTCTACCTATAACCTTTTGGAGCACAGCGTCGATACGGCAAAATGCATCAAGCAGACGGCAACGCCGAATCTGGATATTGTGCCTTCCCACATCGACCTGGTAGCCGCTGAGATCGAACTGGTAGATAAAGAGGAAAGGGAGTATATGCTGAAGAAAGCATTGCAAAGTGTAAGGGGCGACTATGATTATATCATCATCGACTGTGCGCCGAGTTTAGGACTTATTACGGTCAATGCGCTTACGGCAGCAGACTCTGTCATCATCCCGATCCAGTGTGAATACTTTGCCCTGGAAGGACTCGGGAAGTTGTTGAACACCATCAAGAACGTTCAGAAAATCCATAACAAAGACCTGGATATTGAAGGCTTATTGCTTACGATGTACGACAGCCGTCTGAGATTATCCAATCAGGTGGTGGAAGAAGTAAACTCCCATTTCCCGGAAATGGTATTCGAAACCATTATCAGCAGAAACGTTAGGCTGAGCGAGGCACCAAGTTTCGGGGAAAGCATCCTGAATTACGATGCTGAAAGCAAGGGAGCCATCCAGTATATTCAGCTGGCGGAAGAAGTCTTATTGAAAAACGAAAAACTAGTAAAGAACTAAAAGCAGCTAGCTAAGCTAAACGCTAAAAAAATATGAAGGATAAAAAAAGAGCGATGGGACGTGGTTTGGGCGCAATTCTCAGTGCCGAATCCAAAGCAACGATCAACTCTGCTACCGATGAGGGAGCCGATAAGTTTGTGGGAAATATTGTAGAGATTGCACTGGAAGATATTTATCCCAATTCGACCCAGCCAAGAACTTATTTTGACGAAAAAGCATTAAATGAACTTGCACTTTCCATTAAAAATCTGGGCGTAATCCAGCCGATTACCCTGAGAAAAGACGGTGAAAAGTTTGAAATCATATCCGGTGAAAGACGTTACCGGGCAAGTAAAATTGCAGGTCTGGAATCCATTCCGGCTTACATCCGTCTGGTAAACGATCAGGAGCTTCTGGAAATGGCTCTTGTGGAGAACATCCAGAGGGAAGACCTTGATGCCATTGAGATTGCCCTGACCTATCAGCGGTTAATGGAAGAGATCGGCCTTACCCAGGAAAACCTGAGTCATCGGGTAGGAAAGGACAGAAGTACGATCACCAACTCGATCAGGTTATTGAGGCTGAATCCGGATATCCAGAATGCCATCCGTAGCGGCGAGATTTCCGCAGGGCACGGACGGGCGATTATCAGTCTGGAAAGCGAAGAGCACCAGCAGATCCTTTTTGAGATGATCATCAGAGAAAGACTGAATGTACGCCAGGCGGAACAGGCAGCTACAGCCATTAAAAACCCGAAATCGCCGGCTGCAAAAAGAGCAAAAGCAGAGCTTTCCAACAACTATAAAAGAGCGCAGAAGACCATTGCCGATATTTTGGATGTAAAAGTCGAAATTAAAGCCGCTCCAAACGGAAAAAAAGGGAAAATTGTTCTGGATTTCAAAAATGAAGATGAGCTGGAATATATTTTATCCCACATTAAATAAATGAAAAAAATACTGTTCACATTTTTTCTGTGCGTTTTCGCTTTTGCCTGGTCACAGGTGAACCCCAACGATACCATCCGGGTGGATTACCGTCCGAAAGACAGTATCGGAGTGGAAAGAAACAACACCAAGAGCGAAGCGAAAGTAGTTTCTGATCTCGAAAAAGCAAACGGACCTACACAGAAAACACTGAAGCTGAATCCTACAAAAGCAGGATTGTATTCTGCCGTTCTTCCGGGACTGGGACAGGTTTACAACAAAAAATACTGGAAAGTTCCCATTGTTTTGGGAGCGGTAGGAACGGGCGTCGGGATTGCCGTCTGGAATGATAATCAGTATAAAAAATACCGGGAGTACTACATCGCCAAGCTCAACGGCACCCCGAACGAATTTGTGGACACGCACCCTTGGCTGGATAAAACAGCTTTGGGAAATGCACAGGACAGGGCCAAAAGACAGCGCGATTATGCCATTGCCATCACCGGACTTATTTATATCCTGAATATCGTGGATGCCGTGGTGGATGCGCACTTATACGAATCCCGCCGTGACCCGGATCTTACCCTTAATCCAACAATGGTTCAGGATCAATACGGAATAGCTCCTCCGAAAACGGGAATAAGTTTAAGTTACCGATTTTAGATCGTTAATAATAATCAATACATTCTTTGTACAATAACTGCAGCCTCTGTAGGTGAAACATCATTTGTAAGCTTCATGTTAAAAAAAGAATACAGAAATAAATAAAATATGAAAATAGCATTGGTTGGATACGGTAAAATGGGTAAAATCATCGATGAAATCGCCACAAAAAGGGGCCATGAAATCGTTGCCCGATTAAAAGAAACCCCAACTGCTGAAAACCTGAACAATCCGGACGTTGTTATTGAATTTTCCTTGCCCGAAGTGGCTTACAAAAATATCAGGGCCTGTCTGGAAAATAAAATCCCGGTCATCTGCGGTACCACCGGTTGGCTTGAAAAGAAACCTGAGATTGAAAAACTGGCTGTGGAAAACGAAACGGCTTTCCTTTACGGATCCAACTTCAGCTTAGGCGTTAACCTGTTTTTTGCTTTAAATGAAAAGCTCGCAGACTTAATGAAAAATGTGGATGAATACTCCTGCCAGCTGGAAGAAATTCATCATGTTCATAAAAAAGATGCTCCGAGCGGAACCGCAATTTCCATTGCCGAAGGAATTTTCAAGCACCATCCGAAATTTGATGCATGGAAACTGGAAGAAACCCAAGGTAGTGAGCTGGGTATTTTTGCCATCCGTGAAGATGAGGTTCCGGGTACGCACAGCGTCTTCTACAGAAGCGAAGTGGATGAAATCGAAATCAAACATACCGCCTTCAGCAGAAACGGTTTCGCATTGGGAGCAGTGGTTGCTGCGGAGTGGATCAGAGATAAAAAAGGAAATCTCACGATGAACGATGTTTTGGGGCTTTAATGTGTAACAAAATCCCTAAATTGCAGACCAATAAAAATGAATGGTGATCCTTTGATTCAAAGATCATTTATCGCTCATCATTTATCAATTATAGTATAGATTAGGCACAAAAATTTATGAATTATTTTTTAACGTATACAGTTTATGTTCTCATTTTATCAGTACTGATGGGAATTTCCACCTGGAAGCTGTTTAAGAAGCTGGGATACAATCCGTTATTCGCTTTTATCCCGTTCTACAATTATTTCCTTATTTTAAAAGAAACAAACCATCCGAAATGGTGGGCTGTTTTATCATATCTTCCGATCGTGGGACCGATCATGATGTCTGTTTTCCATTTGTATTTGATGAGTAAATTCGGGAAAACCTCTTTCAAGGATAAGCTTCTTACCGTGATTCTCCCGTTTATTTACATGGCAACTGTAAATTATGGGAAAGACGTAGAGCTGGAAGATGAAACTCAAAATGACCTGTTCCTTACGGATGAGGAAAAAAACGCAAAGAAAAAAGATTCTTTTATCGGATCGGTAACTTTTGCCGTGGTTTTCGCTACCATTATTCACGTTTTTGTTACCCAGCCTTTCGGCATTCCGACAGGATCGATGGAAAGGACATTGCTGGTAGGCGACTTCCTGTTCGTAAATAAGTGGAGCTATGGATATAGGCTGCCGATGCGTCCGCTCGCCATTCCTTTCTTACAGGGTACCATTACAGATACCGGAGAAAAAGGGAACCCGAAAGATGATCCGAAATCGTATGTTGATGGTGTGAAATTACCTTATGAAAGAATTTTTCAGTTCAACAAGCCGCAGAAAAAGGACATCGTTGTTTTTAACTATCCGCAGGATTCCGTGCACACGGCCATAGACAGAAAAGATCCATATGTTAAAAGATGTGTGGCTGTAGCAGGAGATACTTTTGAAATGAGAGCCGGAAGACTTTTCGTAAACGGAAAGGCTGAAACATTCTTGGGAGATCAGGAGGTTCAGCATAGATATATTGTTACGACAGGAAGCCAATTGGATATTCCTTCTTTATATAAAATTTATGGTTTCCTGCCGGTTCAGGAGCAGCAGACTGATAAAGGTTATATTTATGGATTCCAGGGACTTACTGATAAGACTGCCGCTGAAATAAAACAGCTTCCTCAAGTTATTGAGATGAAGGAAGATATTCAGGATAAAGGATACGCAGCGATATCCTATAGGGATCAGGCTGAGAAAAAAATAGATACCACCCAGTCTATTTTCCCGATTAACAAACCCTGGAATCCGGATTGGTACGGACCATTGAAAATTCCTAAAAAAGGAGATGTAATAACGCTTAATCAGGAAACTTTACCTGAATACCGATGGATTATTTCCGAATATGAGCACAACAGCCTGGAAAATAAAAATGGAAAAATTTTCATCAACGGAAAAGAAACCAACCAATATACCATTCAGCAGGACTATTATATGATGGTAGGGGACAACAGAGATGCGTCTTTAGATGCAAGGTTCTTTGGTTTCGTTCCTGAAGAGAATATCGTTGGTAAACCAATATTCACCTGGATGAGTATTGAGGGTGCATTTAAAGATTCCAGCTCTTCTTATCAGGCAGACGGATGGAGAATCCGTTGGGACAGAATGTTCAAAGCTACCAACACAGGTGAAGCCAACAAAACTTCCTACTGGTGGATTGCCGCGATGATCCTTATTCTGTTCTTCGGATGGGAATATTTCGTTAAATTATTCAGAAAGAAAAAGACAGGCGAAGATTAATAAGTTAAAATAAATATAAATAGAATGAAGTGTTTGAAAAAATACTTCATTTTTGCATTATGAATATGAAGAATGTATTATTACCGGTATTTTATATACCGCCGATTTCATGGTTTTCCGTATTCCTGGATCCTGAAACCGAAATCCTTTTCGAACAGTTTGAAAACTTTCCCAAGCAGACGTACAGAAACAGGACAAACATCTATGGGGCCAACGGCAAACTCTCGCTCATTATCCCTATTGCTCATAATGGAAGCCGGACTTTCAAGGACATCGAAATCTCCTACCGGGAAGACTGGAGAAACCTGCACTGGAAGTCCATTAAGACGGCTTATCAGAGTTCTCCGTACTTCGAGTTTTATGAAGATAAACTGAGAAAAATATACGATCTGAAAGAAAAGCATGTTCTGGATTTTAACCTCAAAGCGCTTGAAGTCATCCAGCAGATTCTTAAGACCGGAAAGGCATACTCTTTGAATAACGAATATATCAAAATTCCGGAAGAGATCAGTTTCAGGGAAAAATTTTCAGCCAAACATCCTTCGGAATTTGAAATGGATGAATACTATCAAACATTTTCAGACAAATCCGGATTTTTGGAAGATTTATCAATTTTGGACCTCATTTGTAACAAAGGACCGGAATCAATGACTTATATTAAAAATATTAAACAATCATACTAGCATGAAAAAGGTATTATTAGCCGCTGTTTTTTTAGCGGGATTCGGTTTTTCAAATGCACAGGAAGCAAAATCCGGTGTTGACCCGAAAGAGAATAAAGATCTTATGACATGGTATCATAAAGATTTTGCTGCAACCAAAGTATATGGGGTAAACACGGAAAATGCCTATAAATTTTTAGAATCAAAAGGGCTGAAGCCTAAGACCGTTGTTGTCGGAGTATTGGATAGCGGTGTTCAGGTAGATCACCCGGGATTGGTGAATAATGTATGGACCAACCCGAATGAAGTTCCGGGGAATGGCAAAGATGATGACGGAAACGGCTACATCGACGACGTTCACGGATGGAATTTTATCGGTGGTAAAAACGGCGATATCGACATCGATAACATGGAGGTAACAAGAGTCGTTGCCAAATATAAACCGGTATTTGAAGGTGAAGATTCTGCAAAAAATAAAGCCAACCAGGCTAAAATGCCGGAAGAATTCGCGATGTATATGAAGGCAAAGGAGCTCTTCACGAAAAAAAGCGTTGAAGCAAGACAGAGTTTCCAGATGTATACCATGATCAGTGATGCGATTCCTACCATGGTAAGATTGCTGAACGGTAAACCCCTTACTCCTGAAAACGTGGCAGCCATCAAGCCGGCAGAACAGAAGGAAGCAATGGCAGCGCAGGTTTTGGCGCAGGTTTCGCAAAGTCCGGAATTCAAGGGAAAAACACCGGCAGAATTTGAAAAAGCGATTTCCGGGCAGATGAAAGAAGCACTTGATTATTTCGGGCCTCAGTCAAAACAATATGATCTTGCTTATGATCCGAGAAAAGAGATTGTAGGGGACAACTATGACGACTATGCTCAGAAAAATTACGGAAACAACCATTACGAAGGCCCGGATGCCGAGCACGGAACGCACGTTGCCGGAATCATCGCCGGTCTTCCGAACGGTAAAGAGGTTCAGTATGGAGTGGCTTCAAAAGTGGCTAAAATTATGTCCGTAAGAACCGTTCCTAATGGTGACGAACGAGATAAAGATGTTGCCAATGCCATCCGGTACGCGGTAGACAATGGAGCCAAAGTATTGAACATGAGCTTTGGTAAACCGGTTTCTCCTGGTAAAAATGTAGTATGGGATGCTTTCAAATATGCTCAGGATAAAGGCGTGCTTTTGGTAAAAGCAGCGGGTAACGAAAACGAAGATGTTGCGGAACACCTGGCTTACCCTACCAACTTTAAAAAAGTTACTGACGAAAAACCGTTTGTAAACAACGTTTTGGTTGTAGGAGCAAGTACCAATAACAATGAGGCATTAAGAGCAAGTTTCTCCAATTACAACAAGAAAATGGTGAATGTGTTTGCTCCGGGTGAAGAGATTTACTCTACAGTTCCTCACAATGAATACAAATACCTTCAGGGAACTTCAATGGCTTCACCGGTAGTAGCGGGAGCAGCAGCAGTGCTGTTGGCTTACATGCCTTCGTTAACGCCTGCACAGATCATCGAATCTCTGGTAAAATCCAGCAATCCAAGCACTGCCAATCAGTTTGCTGATTATTCTCAGGCAGGAGGAGTAATTGATCTGGAAAAAGCAGCAGAATATGCTTATAATAATTTTTACAAGGGTAAATCCGCCTCTTCAAACAAGGCTGTAAAATCCGTAAAAAAGAAGGTTAAAAAATAGTTTATCTTCCTGTTTTCTAAACAGAACCATATAAAGTCCGAAATTTTCGGACTTTTTTTATTGCTATTATTTAATTTTTGGCACGGTTTTTTGTGACTTTATTCTTACAAAATAATAAACAACAAAATGAAAAAGTTACTATTTGCGGGAATGTTGGGAACAGCGCTTTTTGCGACGTCATGTTCCGGAGTAAAAAATGCTCAGACTTCCCAGAACCAAAGATCAGAATTTCTTAAGATGAAAGGCGACTGGCAGATCGTCAGTATTGATTACGATAAAAACTTCAAAATAAAACCCTTTGATGACGGAGTAGATGCCCAGTGCTTCGTAGGAAGCCACTGGAGATTGATTCCTAATAACTGGACCGGTGCGTATACGCTGAACGGCGGCGGAACATGCGGTGCAGGATTTACCCAGCCGATTAAACTAAACGTGGTAAGCGGTAATACTTTTGAGTTTAAGAAAATTGCCGAAGGAACAAAGGCAAAGCAAAATACAGCAGGATATGCTCTTACGCTTACCAATCAGTCAACCGATCAATTCTCATTGGAACAGAACATTGCTTTTAACGGAGAAAATGTCAGAGTCGTTTACAACTTTGAGAGAGCGGGAATGAAATAATTAATTTAAAATAATAAAAGATGAAACTTACAAAAACATATATTGGCGGACTTTTCTTGTCATCAGCATTATTGCTGACAAGCTGTGAAGCGGTACAGAATTCTAACCACCAGCAGAGAGGTACAGCCGTAGGGGTTGCTTCAGGAGCCGTAATCGGGGGAATTCTCGGAAATAATGTAGGAAGAGGAGGTAACGGAGCCATCGGAGCGGTGCTGGGAGGTATCATTGGGGGTGTTGCCGGTAACGTAATCGGTAACAAAATGGATAAGCAGGCAAGAGAAATTAAAGAAACATTGCCGGGTGCTGAAGTAGAAAGAGTAGGAGACGGGATCAAAATTACATTGAATGAAAGTATTGTAAACTTCGATTTTGATTCATCTGCCCTTACAAGCACGGCAAAAACAAACCTCGATAAGTTGGCTCAGGTATTAACCAATAACCCTGACACCAACATTAATATTTACGGATATACCGACAGTAAAGGTTCAGACTCTTACAATATGAGTCTTTCTGAAAGAAGAGCAAATGCTGTAAAAGCTTATTTGTCCGGTAAAGGGATTGCTTCAAACCGACTGTTTGCTAAAGGTGAAGGAGAAAACATGCCGGTAGCAACCAACGATACCGATGCGGGAAGAGCTAAAAACCGAAGAGTAGAGTTTGCCATTACGGCCAATGAAAAGATGATCCAGGACGCTCAGCAGGGACAGTAACAATTAACATATAAATATTTTCTTAAATAACCGCCTTTGCGGTTATTTTTGTATTTTTATCCGGATAAATTAGAAATCACTATTTTTGCATTTGAAACAGCATAAATGAAGAAATATGTAAAACTGCTCCGTGTGGAGCAATGGGTGAAAAACCTTTTTGTTTTTGTTCCTCTATTTTTCTCAGGTAATATCAGAAACCTTGATCTGCTTACCAAAAGCATTTTTGCTTTTATCATTTTTTCATTGGCAGCCAGTGTGGTTTACATCCTGAATGACTACAATGACATTGAAGCGGATAGAAAGCATCCCGAAAAAAGAAGACGGCCTTTGGCAAGCGGGGCCATTTCGAAATCGAAGGCCATAGGGATTTTTATCGGGCTGATCATTGCCGATATCGCCCTTGTTTTTGTTGCCCAGTCATATTTTCATGAGAGCCTCTGGAAGTTTGCCACCATTGTCGGGTTTTATTTTGTCATGAACCTGGCATATACTTTTAAACTGAAACATGTTCCTATTATTGATATTTCCATCATCGCTGTAGGATTTGTCTTGCGGGTGCTGGCCGGGGGATATATCACCGGGATTAGTATTTCTCAGTGGGCTATTTTACTTACGTTTGTCCTGGCTTTGGTTTTGGCCATCGGCAAAAGGCGGGGAGAGCTCATCAACGCTCAGGTTTCTGGAAAGACAAGAAGAGCTTTAGATGGCTATAACGTACAGTTTGCAGACATTGCCCTTTCTATTTCGGTGACGCTTGCTATTGTATGTTACTTAATGTTTACCCTATCCCCGGAAGTCCAGGAAAGATTCCATTCACGGGTTTTCTATACCGTGATCTTTGTGGTCTTTGCTTTCTTACGATATTTACAGCAGACCTTGGTTTATAACAGGACGGAATCGCCTACCAAGATCGTATACCGGGACCGGTACATTCAGGTTACCCTGGTATTGTGGGTCGCTGCATTTTTAATCCAAATCTATTTTAAAAAATGAAGCCTAATTTTACACAGAAAGTTACCAACTGGGGCAATTATCCCGTTGTGGAAAAAGAAATGAGGTCTGATGACAGCTTCAAAAAAATAAAAGAATTTATCCTTAACAACAATGAAGTCATTGCCAGGGGAAACGGCAGATGCTATGGAGACTCTTCACTGGGCGAACATATATTTTCGACAAAAAAATTAAATAAATTTATCAGTTTCGACCGCCTGAACGGAACCATTGAATGCGAATCCGGAGTTCTGCTTTCCGATGTGCTGGAAATTTCGGTTCCGCAGGGATATTTTCTTTATGTGACACCGGGAACAAAATTCGTTTCTGTAGGCGGTGCCATTGCTTCGGATGTTCACGGCAAAAATCACCATGCCGAAGGATGTTTCTCCGAGTATGTTATTGAGTTTAAACTGATGATTGAAAACGGTGATGTCATTACCTGCTCAAGAGAGGAAAATGCCGATAAGTTCTGGGCCACGATAGGCGGGATGGGACTTACTGGAATAATCCTTACGGCAAAATTCAAATTAAAAAATATAGAATCCGCTTATATCCGTCAGGAAAGCATTAAAGCCGAAAATCTTGACGAGATCTTTGCGCTTTTTGAAGAAAGCGAAAACTGGACCTATACCGTTGCCTGGATCGACTGTCTTCAAAAAGGTAAAAACATAGGAAGAAGTATCCTGATGAGAGGCGAACATGCTTTCCAGCATCAGCTGCCTCAAAACCTCAAAGACAAACCGTTGCGGCTGAAAAAGAAATTTGAGCCGACGGTTCCCTTCTATTTTCCGGGATTTGTTCTGAATGCTTTGACGGTAAGGATTTTTAATTTTCTTTATTATAAGAAGCAGGCCAAAAAAGAAGTAAAAAGCTTTATCGATTACGAGACCTTTTTTTACCCTTTGGATTTTGTCCACGACTGGAATAAGATTTACGGAAAATCCGGTTTTATCCAGTACCAGATGATGATACCCAAAGAATCGGGCAGGGAAGGAATGAAAAAAATTCTTGAAACTATTGCCAATAGCGGAAATGGGTCTTTCCTCGCGGTCCTGAAGCTTTACGGAAAAGAAAATCCGCAGGCCTACAATTCATTTCCTTTTGAAGGCTATTCCCTGGCATTGGATTTCAAGGTGAATTCAAAACTGAAAAAGCTGATCGATCAGCTGGATGATATTGTAGAGCAGTACAACGGGAAGATTTATCTTACCAAAGACAGCATGAGCCGGTCGTCTCTTACCAACTACCTCAAAAATGTTCAAAGCTCGAAATTCGTGTCTTTGCAGCATAAAAGAATTTTAAATAACATTTAGCACGAATGATCGTTTTAGGAAGTACATCGGAAGTAGCACAGGCTTTTGTAGAAAAAGCTTTACAGGAAGGGGAGAAGTTTGAAAGGATCTATCTTTTTACTTCCAACAGGGAAACAACCGAAAGATTTGCCCGGCATATCGATGTCAAATTTCTTCAGCAGTCGGAAATCATTGAATTGGATCTGATGAAGGAAATCGATTATAACCGGTTGGAACAGATCAATTCTGGATTGCTGTTCTGCGCAACAGGTTACCTGGGAGAAGGTACTGAAGAAGGCTTATATGACAATAAAAATACAGAGCGCATCATTGATATCAACTATGCAAAGCTGGTTCCGGTCATCAATTACTTTGCCCATAAATTTGAAAGCAGAAGATCCGGAACCATCATCGGGCTTTCTTCTGTAGCAGGAGACCGGGGACGGCAGAGCAATTTTATCTACGGAAGTGCAAAAGCAGCATTTACCGCTTACTTAAGCGGATTAAGAAACTATCTTTTTGACAAGAAAGTGCATGTGCTTACCGTGAAGCCCGGATTCATGGCAACGAAAATGACCGAAGGATTGCCTTTGAATCCAAAGCTGACGGCAACTCCGAAGCAGGCGGCAGAATGCATTTTCAAGGCCTACAAAAAGCAGAAGAATGTAGCTTATGTGTTGCCGGTTTGGGGAATGATCATGATGATTATCCGAAATATCCCTGAATTTATATTTAAAAAATTAAAGCTTTAAAAGCTTTTTACTGAAATTAGTTAAGATTTTTTTTTGATTTGAATTCATTCATTTCACTTAAATAAATAAAGCATATAAAATATAACCCTGCTTCTTTTCGTTTACCATAGTATTGACAAAATTTAAAAAGATAAAGTAAGAACAATGAAAAAATTGTATTGTTTTGATTTTGACGGAACCCTTACTTACAAGGATACGATGTTTATGTATCTGAAATTTTATGATCCCACAAAATTCAGACTGCAGTTTTTGAAGCATGTTCCGCTTTTTGTCTTATTGAAATTGAGACTGGCAGAAACTGAAAAAGTGAAAAAAAGTTTTATCGGCTCGATTCTGAAAGGGCAGACCCAGGAAAAGATCGAAAAGAAATCCCGGCAGTTTTTTGAAGCGCACTATCCCAAAATTGTAAGGGAAAATGCACTGGACTTTATTAAAAATATAGATCGGGAAAATACCCAGAGTTTATTGGTAACCGCATCACTCGACATCTGGGCCAAACCTTTTGCCGACGCTTTCCGCATGAAGCTTCTGGCTACACGGGCCGAGTTTAAAAACGGTGTTTTTACGGGGAATTTCATAGGAAAGAACTGTAATGGCAACGAAAAATTAAACCGTATCCAAACGGAAATTAAGCATCAGAAATATGATAAGATCATCGCTTTCGGCGATACCTCAGGAGATAAGCCGATGTTAAAGTGGGCAAATGAGGGACATTATCAATTTTTTCACTAATTTTGAACAGTAAAAACGGAAAACCAAAGGAGGTAATAATCAGTTGGTTTAAATTCTATTTTTTATTGAACAGAAACTAATATTTTCAAAAGTAAAAATGAATAAAATATACCTTGATAACGCTGCTACGACTCCGATTTCGGATGAAGTTATCGATGCCATGGTGGGTACCATGAAAATGAATTTCGGCAATCCGTCCTCTACCCACAGTTTTGGGCAGGAAGCGAAAATCCTGATCGAAAACGTAAGAAGGCAGGTGGCAGATTATCTTCACGTAACGCCGGCGGAAATTATTTTTACCTCCTGCGGAACCGAGTCGAATAACATGATCATCAAGTCTGCTGTAGAGCATTTGGGCGTAGAGAGAATCATCAGTTCTCCGCTGGAGCATAAATGTGTCTCTGAAAGCATTCTGGATATGAAAGCCCGTAAAGAGGTAGAGGTAAATTATATCCGTCCGGATGAAAAAGGGGATATTGATCTTAATAAGTTAGAAGAACTATTAAAGGCATCCGATAAAAAGACATTGGTAAGTCTGATGCATGCCAACAACGAAATCGGAAACCTTACAGATATTAAAAAAGCAGCCGAACTGTGCAAAACGCATCATGCGCTTTTCCATTCTGATACGGTACAGACCATGGCTCACATGAAACTGGACTTTTCCGATATCCCGGTGGATTTTGCATCGTGCAGTGCCCACAAATTCCACGGCCCGAAAGGTGTTGGATTTGCTTTTATCAGAAAATCAAGCGGTTTGAAAGGAATCATTACTGGAGGGCCTCAGGAAAGGAGCCTGAGAGCAGGGACTGAAAATGTTGCAGGAATCGTAGGCCTCGGAAAAGCCCTGGAGATTTCTTTAAATCATCTGGACGAATATGCCGGCCACATGCAGAACATCAAGAGCTATGCTGCAGAAAAGCTTACGGAAGAGATTCCGGGCATCAAATTCAACGGAAGAAGTGCCGAGCAGGGAAACAGCCTTTATACGGTTTTGAGTGCTTTATTGCCCTATAAGAACCCATTGATCGGGCTGCAGCTGGATATGAAAGGGATTGCAATCTCTCAGGGGAGTGCCTGCTCGTCAGGAGCATCAAAACCTTCCATGGTCATGATGATGGTTTTATCAGAAGATGAGATGGACCACTGTACGCCGCTTCGGATCTCTTTCAGTCATTTAACGACAACAGAAGATATCGATGCTCTGGCAGCTGCCCTGGGCGAGATTTCGAAAGATTTCGTTATAGAAAATACAAATGTTGAGCATAGATAGGCTTATTACTCAAAAAGCGTAATTTTGATTATCAATTGAAATCAATTAAGAAGAATATTAATTTAAATAAAAAAATAAAATGGCTTTAGAAATTACAGACAGCTCATTTCAGGAAACGGTTTTAAAATCAGATAAGCCGGTATTGGTAGACTTTTGGGCAGTGTGGTGCGGACCGTGCAGAACATTGGGACCAATCATCGAAGAAGTAGCAACAGACTTCGAAGGAAAAGCAGTAGTTGGAAAAGTTGACGTAGACAACAACCAGGAAATTTCTATGCAGTACGGTATCAGAAATATCCCTACAGTTCTTATTTTCAAGAATGGTGAAGTGGTTGACAAATTGGTAGGAGTAGCTCCAAAAGAAGTGATCGCTGAAAAATTAAGCGCACACTTGTAAAAATAATAATTTTGATAATGAAGGCCTTCCGTTTTCGGGAGGCTTTTTTTTTGAAATTAATTTGCAGGTAACGAAAAAAGTTGTACTTTTGCCATCACAAAAAAGAAACGAGGTTCTTTAAAAACAAAACAAATTTGATCCGGTAGTTCAGCTGGTTAGAATGCCGCCCTGTCACGGCGGAGGTCGCGGGTTCGAGTCCCGTCCGGATCGCAGAAAGTTTTCAATTTACTTTTAAAATAAAATTGACCGGAAGTTAAGTTCTTTAAGTGTCGTCCCAGAACGAAACAGGTTCAGAACTCCGGATGAAAGAAGTTTTTTTCAGTTTCTTTAAAAAATTGATCCGGTAGTTCAGCTGGTTAGAATGCCGCCCTGTCACGGCGGAGGTCGCGGGTTCGAGTCCCGTCCGGATCGCAGAAAGTTTTCAATTTACTTTTAAAATAAAATTGATCCGGTAGTTCAGCTGGTTAGAATGCCGCCCTGTCACGGCGGAGGTCGCGGGTTCGAGTCCCGTCCGGATCGCAAATCCTGTAAATCATTTTACAGGATTTTTTTGTTATGTACTGCGTCTATATTTTAACGTGAATTCGGCTATATTTAATTTATATTTAGTTATTTATAAAAAAATAAAGTAAAAGTCAGATTCCTGAATAAGGATTTGAACAAAGTCTCTCCCATAAAGTGAAAAATGATTTCATTTAATAATCAATATCTTTGATTGTATATTGATATGTAGTACTTCCAGCATCCGGCATCCATCTTCCAGCCTTTTAATAGAGGTTCTACTTCGAGTGCATGTTATTTTATATTCTTCAATCCGTGATGTGTTATAAAGGCTTTTCTGAAGATGGTGAAAGGCGTTTGCTGCATCATCTTGAATCTAAGGGAAGGTATACATCAGGTACGGATGATTGGAAAATAGTCTATATACAGGAATTCGAAAATAAATCCGAAGCTTTGATGGGAGAAAAACGATTG
>JAKOOG010000102.1 GCA_022701545.1 Weeksellaceae bacterium
AGATCGGCATCCTGCACCGTGTTAATTTTTAAATATTTCATTGTATTATTCTTTGGTAAATAGATCTTTTCTTCTACTCTGCATAATGGCAAGCTGTTTTCTCTCCGGGAAAAACTCAACGGCAATACCGGCGGGCGCAAATTTAAATTCCGTACCCGAAACCGGTTCCAGCGGAAATTCACCCTGGCCGGAAGCCTGCGCCATCAGTTTTTTATCCCTGATAAAAATATCAAATTTTACCGGTATCCCGGTACTGGCATATTTTCCCGTCAATTTCTGAAGTTCGTTTTCGGGGATATTGAATGTTTTGAAGCCGTGCATTTCAAAATCTTGCCCGGCCGCTGTTTCCAAAAGACTGATTAAAATATCGTTCACGTTCATATCCGACTGATTCACGGTACAAGACGCTGCAATTTTTAAATCCAGAAAATAAAAAATTGACGACCGGAATTCATCGACTCCTCCGCTATGGTCATATGCCCAGTATTTTCCGAAAGGTATTTTCGCAAGGCTGTAGCCGTAGCCGTCTGTAAAATTTTTCATTTTTTCAAAGCTTTCTTTCCGGATCAGTTTTCCCTGTTCAAGCTTTACTGCTTAAAGCCATCTTCTTCCCAGCTTTTCCTTTATGTTATTCTGCGAAAGAGCTATCCCTGAAACGCCAATGGCTGAAATAAGAAATAATTTTTTCAACATATTTTTGAGATTTACCGATAAGTTGAAAAATTCCGGGAGATGTTACAAAAAAAGTGAAGTTTTGGGCTTCACTTTACTTATGTTCGTCAAGAATATTTTTTAATCGTATCGGGTCCTGTTTACAGTGCCAGAATAGCTTAATTACAATTTCATTTTTCTTGATTTCATAAAACAGCTTAATCTGTTTTTTTCCGATGAGCGTATATTTTAAGTCCGGAAAGATTTCCAAGGATGGATGTTTTACAATATCATCCATTATTGTTTTTCTAAACTTATCGATATCATTTTTTAAAACATTAATCTCTTTTGCAGTCCATCTTACTTTTAGAAAATCAATAATTTCATCCAGCGATATTCTTGCCGTTTCAGAAATCGTTATTTTCATTTTCCGTTAAATATTTCATTCAATAAATCATCGGTTAGTTCCTGAGTTTTTCCGTTTTTATAATCATTCTCACTTTGCTCCATTACTTTTGCAAAATATTCTGAATTTTCAATTTCTTCCCAGGAATACACTTTATCATTTTCAGAAACCTCAATATTCGTGATGCCTTTTATCTGCGATAAAAGTTTTTTAATGAACGGGATATCCGCGTATTCATCTAAACTGATCTTGATTTCCATAATTTAATATTTAGATTAAAGTTAATGAAATTATTACTATAATTAAATGGCTACCGGTGCCTTGATTCCCGGATGCGGATCGTAATTCTCCAGCGTAAAGTCTTCGAAATCAAAATCAAAAATATTTTTAACCTCAGGATTAATCTTCATTACGGGAAGCGGTCTCGGTTCTCTCGAAAGCTGTTTCTGAACCTGCTCAAAATGATTGTTGTAGATGTGAACGTCTCCGAAACTGTGTACATAATCGCCAACTTCAAGATCGCACACCTGCGCCACCATCATCAGCAATAAAGCATAGCTGGCAATGTTGAAAGGTACACCAAGAAAAACATCGGCACTTCTCTGGTAAAGCTGAAGCGACAGTTTCCCGTCCGCTACATAAAACTGGAATAAGGCATGACAGGGCGCCAAAGCCATATCGGGAATTTCCGCAACATTCCAGGCCGATACGATGAGCCTCCGGGAATCCGGATTTTTTTTGATCTGCTCGATCACTTCCGTAATCTGGTCTACCACTTTTCCGTCTGCACCGGCCCAGCTTCTCCACTGTGCACCATACACCGGCCCAAGATCACCATTCTCATCCGCCCATTCGTCCCAGATGGAAACGCCGTTGTCTTTCAGGTATTTGATATTGGTATCGCCTTTTAAGAACCAGAGCAATTCATAGACAATCGACTTCAGATGCACTTTTTTGGTGGTGACCAAAGGAAAACCTTCAGACAGGTCATATCTCAGCTGATAGCCGAAAACGCTTCTCGTTCCGGTTCCGGTTCTGTCGGTTTTGTCTGTTCCTTTGTCTAAGATATGCTGTAAAAGGTCTAAGTAGTTTTGCATGTTGAGAAGTAAATTTTTCTGGGATCAAATTTAAAGAAAGAAATTCAAAATTGCAGTAAAAAAGCATCCATTTCTGATGGACGCTCTTTATTGTGCCGAAAGCTGTTTCTATTAGACAGCAGTATATCCTCCATCTACAAGATAATACCCTCCCGTCATAAAAGAAGATTTATCTGAGCTTAAAAAAAGGACTAACTCCGCCACTTCTTCCGGTTTTCCCAATCTACCCATCGGATGTTTGGCGATCAGGGCGTCTTTCATATCACCGCTTGCGCTTTCCAGGAGCGGGGTATCAATATAGGCGGGGCCTACCGCATTGCAGCGGATGTTTTTCTGACCATATTCCGCGCCGATATTTTTCGTAAGCCCGACTACCGCATGTTTTGCTGCGGTGTAGGCTGAAGAAAGCGGTGCTGCTACCGTTCCGTGAATGGATGCCATATTGACGATAATGCCACCACCGTTCTTCTCCATCTGCTCCAATTCGTATTTGCAGCCGTAGAAAACACCATCCAGATTAACACCCAGAACTTTTCTCCAGCTGTCCAGATTATAATTCCCGGTAAGCTCCTGCTCTCCTCCGATCCCGGCATTGTTGCAGGCAATATCCAGTTTCCCGTACATTGCGACGGTTTTTTCAACAAGGGCTTTAACCTCTTCTGCACTGGATGTATCTGCTTTTATAAAAGTTGCCTCACCACCATTTGATCTGATCTTTTCGGCCGCCTGATTCCCGTGTTCTTCGTTGATATCGGATACAATCACTTTTGCGCCTTCTTCTGCATATAACTCGGCGATAGCCAGCCCGATTCCTGATCCGGCTCCTGTCACCAACGCTACTTTACTGTCTAAAATTCCCATACTAATCAATTTTAATTGTTTTATTAACTCGTTATTTATAAAGTTACGGGGAAAATATCAGTTCTTTTTGCACCGGAAGGATAAAGTTTTCTTAATTTATTCCGTGAAATATTAAATATCTTAAATCAGCAATCTTTTGTAAAAGAAAAAGGAATTTTGTTGATTTAGTAGTCAGTCTTTGACTGATATTTATGCAAATTTTGAAGTGGAATCCATTACCAGATTTCTTCAACAGCCTGGCTCACGGTATTCACAAAGAAATTCTGGCCCCTGGTTAATCCTGTCATCGCTTTTACCAATGGAGATTCGGCAGAAACGGTCATGATTTTCTGATTTTCAAATATAATTTCTCCAACTGATGCCGAAATATAAAATAGCCCTTTGTCTGTCTTTACCAATGCTCCGGTCTGTACTTTTGAAGACGGTTCTCCGCTGATTTTCTGAATCCACGACTGCTGTTGCAGAGATTCATTCAACTGCCGTTGCAGATTATTGATTTCCTGCTGCAGCATTTCGCGGCCGGTTTCGTACTTATCGCCCATGGAACTCTTGGTATCATTATTCGATGCTCGGGTTTCTTCGATAAGGTTTTCGAGCTTCCGTATTTTATCCGTGACTTTTGTTTTTACGACATCCAGTATTTTCAATTTATCCATAACAAACATTTTGGAAGGATCAAATGTATTAAATTAAAGTTACGTAACCGGAATCAGGTTTAAGAAAAAGCTCATCGAATTATCATTTTTTTTATTTAACAGGAATCTTCTATGACACATAAGGCACATTAGGTTTAAGAGTAATGATTTGAAAATATTTCAGAGCACATCAGAAGAAAATCAAAGATTTTCATTGTAAGACCTCCAGTATCTTTAATTTATCCAAACAAAATATTTTCAGTGAACATAAAGCATCAATGTATTAAAATTAATGTGAACCTGAAAAAGGGCTGGAAGAGAGAAGCTGGATGTTTGGGTAACTTCTGTCCATATACAGTTCATAGCCTTAAATATCAGATAATTTCTTTTATGATTTTGTTAAAAAGATATTTCATTTAAAATCAGATCATAAAAAAATCCCCGCCTTGTCAGACGGAGACTCAATTTATTAATTCCTGTTTTATTTTTCAA
>JAKOOG010000118.1 GCA_022701545.1 Weeksellaceae bacterium
ACAACTGAAGCAATTGATATATATAATCCTGTGTTCGGATCAACTCTTGACGCTCTTTGTCTGATGGTATTGGATTGTACATAGATCATATCATTCTGCTTCAGATAGAAGTAGGGAGAATTAATAAAATCGGACTTCGTGATATCAATTTTTTGCTGAACAAATTTACCATCTACATTTCGTAAAATCAAAATATTATCTCGTACGCCATACACCGTCAGATCTCCTGCCATTCCGAGTCCCTGAAGAATTGTAGCATTACCGTCAGGAATCACGTATGTACCCGGTTTGCTCACTTCTCCCAAAACAGAAATTTTAAAATTCACTAACTTTACGTCTACAATCGGATCTTTGACATATTTTGAGATTAAGTTTTCCATTTTAACCTTGAAGGTCTCCACATTTTCACCTTTTGTATCTATTTTTCCAAGTTGCGGAAAATTTATATTTCCTTCAACATCTACAAAATATGTCGGCCCGGCAGAGGGTACCTGCTGCATCTGTGTATTACCACTTGGAGCAGAATATTGTGCTATCGTAGCTGCAGAAGAGTAATTTTGATTAAATGGTTTGACAACATCGAGGTCTTTAGCTGAAACCGTAATGATTAACTGATCACCCGGCTGCAGTGTACTTCTAAGGTTTTTAACAGAATTTTCAAGTGCAACATTGCTGATGTCTGTCATGTAATTAAGTTCCTGTCGGGGTGCACAAGAAAATACTGCCATACCTAATGTACCGCATATAATATATTTTTTAAAATTCATTTTTGATAATTTTTTCACAAAAATAGGATTATTATTTTCTAAATAAAATTTGTTTTCAATTATATTAACTGCCTTAACTATATAGCAGTATCAGGCTCTTCTAGCTGTAATTTTGTTTGGTCTAAAGCATCACTCTTTTTATCTAGGGCTTCAAACTGAGAATTATTGCTTATAAATTCAGGAACAATAACCTTTAAAAGGGTTACCACTTGTATTTGGTCTCTTTTAACAGCTGACTTGATAATTTCTTTGCATAAGAGGTCAATTTCTTCAAACACAACACACGGATCCTTAGAGATCATGATTTTTTCATGATGGGTGGGAATTGTAGTGGCATTGTTGCTCAGCAATTCCTCATATAACTTTTCACCGGGTCTCAGGCCAATAAATTTGATCTTGATATCAACATCCGGCACATATCCGGAAAGTCTGATCATTCTTCTTGCCAAATCTAAAATTTTCACCGGCTCTCCCATATCAAACACATAGATTTCTCCGCCTCCTCCCATAGTTCCTGCCTGTAAGACCAATTCACAGGCTTCGGGAATCGTCATAAAATACCGGATAATATCAGGATGGGTAATCGTTACAGGACCTCCTTTTTCAATCTGTTTTCTGAAATGCGGGATAACGGAACCGTTTGATCCTAAAACATTACCGAAACGCGTGGTAATGAATTTGGTAACATTTCCTTCAGAATTTTGTAAAGACTGTACAAAAAGTTCTGCCGTTCTTTTTGAAGCGCCCATTACATTGGTCGGGTTCACTGCCTTATCCGTTGAAACCATGACAAAACGGTTTACTTTATACTTTTTAGAAAGAAAAGCTACGTTTTTGGTCCCTAAAACATTGACAAAAATAGCTTCATGCGGATTTTCTTCTATTAAAGGGACATGCTTGTAAGCGGCAGCGTGATAAACCATGGAAAACTGATATACTTCAAAAATCTTTTCCAACCGGTAACTGTTTGAAATATCCGCCAGGACAAATTTAAACTTTTGCTCCGGAAATTTTTCCAGTAATTCCAGTTCCAGTTCGTATAGAGGAGATTCCGCCTGATCCAGGACTACAATCAAAGAAGGATCAAACTGGGCCACCTGCCTTACAATTTCACTTCCGATAGAACCTGCACCACCTGTTACCAATACATTTTTTTCAAAATGCCGTTTTCTTACTTCTTCATTTTCAATTTTTATCGGCCTACGGTTCAGAAGGTCTTCGATCTGCAACTGACGGATTCCACCTACCAGATCAGAATCGCGCATCTTGCTTAAAGTAGGGGCTTTCAGCACTTTCAACCCATTGTCCAGTGCACAGGTCATCCATTCTTCAAGCTCCTGCTTCGACATAATTTCTTTAATGATCAGGACAGCATCAAATTGACTCATAAAAGGTTTGTTTTCACAAAATTTATCAATATTATAAATCTTGTGACCCAATAGCAATGCTTTATGGGAATCTAACCTTCTGGTAAGGAAACCTTCTAAACGATAAGGATAATTGGGATTATGCAAAATTGCTCTTGCCAAAGACACAGAGGCATCTCCGACCCCTACAACAGCAACCCTTACCTTGGACGCGGAACCTTTGAAATCGATCAGGACATTGAAAAACTGCTTGGTAAACATCCTGAACAAGAACATAACCGTTACAGAAATAAAGAAATACAGAAACAAATATGGATATAAAAATAAAGATTTTCCCAGCCATATTTCAATTAAAAAATTAATGATAAGTAAAGTAACCAACGTACTCCCTGATGACAAAATAATTTTGAAAAAATCAAAAAATGTAGAATGCCTGATGATGCCTGCATAGGTCTTAAAAACAAACATAAACAGCATATTGATCCCGATCAAAAGGATTTTCTGTTCCAGGATATATTGTGGAAAATTAATTCTTACATGAAGCTTTTCAAGAAAAAAATGAGAGAAAAATATGGATAGCAATACTATTGAAATGTCAATAAGGATAACTGACCATCTAGGGATATATCTTAACTCAGTGAGTTTAACAATATTGTCTCCATTGTAAAGTACATTAAAAGCATCATTTAGCTTTTTCATCCAGCATTTTGGTGTTTAATTTAATTCTGCAAATCTAACAATATTATAACTATAAAAAAATTAAATATTAAAGTTCTCCCCCTTTTAAAAATTCAAACAATTAAAAACCAATAGATTAACCCAAAAATTAATCAAAATAAATCTTTATAAATTAAGGTTTCTGTCAGTTAGCTATTTACTAAGTAAAAATATTTTAGTGAAGGGTCGAGAAGTGTTTATACATAACTATTTTAAAGTATTATAAAAAGATTCCCGAAGCAAATGCTCCGGGAATACAATATCATTTATAATTTATTATTTTCAATTACTTTTTTCTTATTTATAGTTGCAAATATTAAAATAGTTGCCATAATAAAAAGCGCAGGAATATACTCATCTATTGGAACTGAACCAGGATCTCCCGGTCCTGCAGGAGTATCCCGCTCCTGCATTGCAGATGTTTCAGGTTGATCATAAACATACGGATTGTGAGATTGGGCCAGCGAGAAGCCAGAAACTGCCAGTGAAAATATGATGATTATCTTTTTCATTTTTATTTAATTATTTTTTGGGTAAATTGTTTTCCTTCAGAAACGGCTTTCAGAATATATACTCCTTTTGCCGGAATTCTTACAATTACAGATTTAGAATTAGTTGTCATTTGCTGAATTTTTCTTCCTGCAGCATCAAAAACTTCAACCGATTGAATAGTATTATGATTTCTGATTACGAAGTCTTCACCATCCCTGTACACTTCAAAATTTGCCTTTCCAGTTTCGTTTGTAGATAAAACATTTAATTTATATACGATTTCAAATCTGTCTGTAAAGTCTCCTGCATTGGCCGCAAAGGTATAATTTCCTGATTGCAGATTGGTATAAGTTCCATTTTGCTTATCATGGAGATAGATGGGTTGACCGTTTGTAAATAATCCTTCTTTGTGAGAAAGGGAAATTATAAAATTTCCGTTTTCAAAATGCTTATTGCCCAACGGCACCACATCATTGATCTGGAAAGGTGCTCTGCCCTGGATAACCAGTTTTTCAGTTCCTGCCAGGCTATAGAATGCATCGGAGCCCATTCCCATTGCTCTCGAATCGTACCCGTCGTAAGCGTCAGAAGCAGCTTGGCTGTAAGTGACTGCCTGGGTAACAGTATTTCCATAAGACGTCGTCAGTTTAATCCAATACTTACCTTCTGCAGTATTTATATTTTTATTCATCGTAACGGCTGCCGCTGATGATCGCATGGCATTTGTAAAGGCTGCAGGTGCTGCATTGATTGATTTCACAATAAAACCTTGACCAATTTTAGCAAAACTGCCTAAAGAATTTAGGGCTGCAGAACCATACGATTGCGTATTGGGTGCTTCGGTCCATGTTCCCGATTGAGCATTGAAAGTAGCAAAGCCCACGTTCACAGAAGTATTACCCGTCTGCGTCGTTACATTTCCTGTGGTATTATCCCAGAACCATAAGGTCGGTTCAATGGCTGAATTGTTGGCGGTATAAAAATCGGTAAGGCTCACGTTTGAAGGATAAGGATTCCCGATTAAATTATATCCGTTTCCGGCATTACTCAATGCTACATTGATCGTCCCATTGTTAGGAACCTGAGAAGCGCCTCCAAAAACCAGACTTGCATTGGCAGCCGGAACTTTTACCGAATAGCCTTTTCCTGCATTGTTTGTAAAGTTGGCATTATCATTCGCAACCATTGGATATAAATTGGTTGCCGGATCATAACTCATCACATACAACGGAGCCGTTGATGAAGAACCATTGGAATAAGCGGTAAACAGGTTCTGATTGGCAACCGGTGAAGACCAGAAGACATATTTACCCTGCGGGCTTGCCGAATTTTTAAGAACCTTGAATGATCCTGTCTGATTCAGAACTCCCGAATCTTTGATGATCAGGTTACCTCCGTCTTCTACCGTTACATCGGTCGTATTGATCGTGTTGGTCCCGTTAACTTCCAGAACGCCGCTGTTTTTAATGGTGATGCTTTTTGAGGTAAAAGCAGGCTGTGAGTTTGTTGAGTAATTACCTGTAATAATTACATCTAATGAAGCCGCGGGTGAACCATTGCTCCAAGCTGACCCATTCCAAGTTGTGTTTTCAATGCGCTTATATAAAGTTAAATCCTGCTGAGTACCTGTATAACAAGCAAATCTCGGACTTGATGCATTATATTGTAAACTTCTACCTGTAACTGCACTATTAGCAATAACAAATAGTGAAGATACATAAGAAATATCCCATAATTGATTGCTGGTAGTAACATTATCTACAACTTGTATAGTATTACTAGTCCCTGTATAAGAAAGATATTTACCCGTTGCTTCATTAAAAATACTTTTACTTGCCCCATTTGTTACTACCTTCCAGACAATTGATGGGCTTGGATCAGTAATAACATTAGAAACCACAGTGATTGCTGTATTTCCTAAAACACTATTACTATATGTATTATTCATTGCTTGAGAAGATCCATAAGCCATCACGTAATAACCATCAGCTAGATCTGATAAAGAATTAATTTTTTCAAATTTTCCAATTCCATTATACGGATCACTTGAAACTGTCAGGACAATTTGTTGATTGTAAGAATTCCAATCATTATTTCCTCCTTGAGCTGCAGTTATATTTGCTGTTCCAATTCCTGTAATAGTTACAGTATTTCCTGATACAGTAGCTACCCCAGTATTGGAGCTAGAATACACAATTGCCAAATTAGCATTATCTGTATTCAAAGGAAAAGTAAATGCAGGACTACTTAAATACTTGTTTGTATTAGAAAATCCTGTCAAAGTCTGAGTTCCCTTACCAATAGTAAATGTTATTGTTGCTGCATTTGAAGTACCTACACTATTAGTTGCTGTAACATCTGTCGTGAATGTTCCTGCTAACGTAGGTATTCCCGAAATCACACCTGAAGTTGAATCCAGTGTTAATCCATTGGGTAATGAACTTCCGTTTGCAACATTATAAGATGTTGGGTTGTCTGATGCTTGGATATTCTGAGAAAAATTAACGCCTACTGTTCCGGAGAAATTTGAAGCTGTCACTGTAGGAACAACAGTTGGTGCGGAAACAGTACCCATAACATTAAAATCATCAATCTTATAGTTCCCTGAATTTGCCGAACTGGAAGAAAATCTTAATCTTAAATTAGACACATTTTCTGCACCTTGAGGAAGTACAATTCTATTTCCGTTGTTTACTAATGCCCATGAATTCGCATTTTTAGAATAGATGTAGGTAACATCGTTCCATGTTGTTCCATTTGTAGACCATTGAAAGATAACATCCTTGTTAAATGATGAAGTTCCTCTACCTGCCCACAATACAGAAATATCTGTATAACCAACAGTTGATATACTGCTAAGTGTAAGCGTATGAGTAACACCATTAGTTCCGGTATTATTGAACTGAATATTTGTGTTACCTGAAGCACCTGTATAACCTGTTGAAGTGTTTGAAGTATTTGGACTCCATCCATTACTAGTATTAGAGCTTGTCCAATTCTGGGGTAAAGTAGTGCCACTACCAAAATTAGTGGTGTACAAGGTCGTCTGCCCCCATCCCCAAACCGAGAACAGAGTCATCAAAAATGCATAAAACATCTTTGATGTCGTGTGTAATTTTAAATTCATATAATTATTATTTTCATGTGGCAAATCTAAATAATATTAATGAATATTAAAATTACGTATACGTTAATTTTCAATCACTTACTTGCAAAATAAAATCATATTCAAAACCTCTGCTTATAAGATATTTAATGGTTTTCTGTTTTTTTTGATAATCGTTCAAGCCTTTTAATTTACTTTCATAATTTTCATACAGCTTATGGATTATCTTTAAATAATCATCTTCATAAATTTCATCAAAACATTTGCTGATGAGTTTATCGGTAATCTGCTTTTGCTTAAGGTGCATTTTGATTTTTGTCTTTCCCCAATGCTTGATGTAAAATTTTCCGCGGATGTAGCTTCTTGTAAACCGCTCTTCGTTGAGATAATTCTCTTTCATCAGGTAAAGCATGATTTCTTCTTTCGCTTCATCAATTAAAAGAAACTCCTTCATCTTCTGTTCAACTTCTGCATGACAACGGTCCTGATACACGCAGTAATTGACGAGTTTCAGCTTGATCTCAGCAAAAGTCAAAGATTTCTTTTCCATCTGTAATGATACAAAAAAGAATGGACCAGATGCCCATTCTTTTATTTATTTATAATACTATTAGTAATTGAACAGCGCTTTACCTTCCATTAATTCATTCACTTTCTTTCTTACGGAAGCAATCACTTCTTCATTTTTGATATTGTCTACCACGTCGGAAATAAATCCGGCAATGGTATCCATATCGTTTTCTTTCAATCCTCTTGTCGTAATCGCTGCCGTACCCAATCTGATTCCGGAAGTCGTAAACGGTGATTTATCGTCAAACGGAACCATGTTTTTGTTGCAGGTAATATCAGCCAATACCAACGCTTTCTCGGTTTCCTTACCGTTCACATTTTTATTTCTGAGATCGACCAGCATCAGGTGATTATCCGTTCCGCCGCTTACAATATCAAAACCTCTGTCGATCATTGCTTTGGCTAAGGCCTGTGCATTAGACTGCACCTGCTTGGCGTAGGTCATGAACTTGTCGTCCAAAGCTTCACCGAACGCTACTGCTTTTCCTGCAATGACGTGCTCCAGCGGACCACCCTGGATTCCCGGGAAAACCGCTCCGTCTAGAACCTGGCTCATCATCTTCGTTTCGCCTTTCGGTGTTTTATGACCGTAGGTATTTTCAAAATCTTTGCCCATCATGATCATCCCTCCTCTCGGACCTCTTAACGTCTTGTGAGTAGTAGTGGTTACCAGATGACAGTGCTCGAACGGGTTATTTAAAAGACCTTTGGCTACCAGACCTGCCGGGTGTGCAATATCTGCCCAAAGCGTAGCGCCGATTTCGTCCGCCACTTCTCTGAATTTTGCATAATCAAGATCCCTGGAATACGCTGAAAAACCTGCAATAAGCATTTTCGGTCTTTCTCTTAAAGCCACTTCCCTCATCTGATCGTAATCGATAAGACCGGTTTCCTGCTGAACACCGTAAGAAACCACATCGTACTGGATCCCGGAAAAGTTTACCGATGAACCGTGCGTAAGGTGCCCTCCCATGGAAAGGTCCATTCCCATAATTTTGTCACCGGGTTTCAGAACGGCAAGATAAATGGCGGCATTTGCCTGGGATCCGGAATGAGGCTGAACATTTGCATACTCGATTCCGAAAAGTTCTTTTGCTCTGTTAATCGCCAGGGTTTCGACCTCATCTACCACTTCACATCCTCCGTAATATCTTTTTCCGGGATATCCTTCGGCATATTTATTTGTCAATACGCTTCCCACCGCTTTCATCACATTCTCAGAAACAAAGTTTTCTGACGCAATCATCTCAATGCCGTGAGTCTGTCTTTGTCTTTCTTTTTCAATCAGGTCGAAAATAATGTCCATTTTACTTTTAGTTTTAGAAATTTTTCACGCCAAAAGTACGAAATTTCCGGCGAGATTGAAGCATGGGAAAATAGGTTTTTTAGTGTTAAAAATGATCAAATCAGCCTATAAAAGGTTTTCTTTGATGAAATTTTCACAATATTTTTTTATTTCTCCGCGCACCTTTTTAAAAGCCAGCCCAATCTCAGCTTCAGATCCCGGAGCTTTTGCAGGATCCGGGAAATTGTAATGAACGATTTCTGCTTTCGTCGGGAAATGCGGACAGTTTTCTCTGGCATGATCACAAACGGTAATCACAACATCAAAATCGAGATGCCTGTATTCATCGATGTGGTTGGAAGTATGCCCGGAAATATCAATACCATCTTCTTTCATGACGGCAACGGCCTTCGGATTCAGGCCGTGGGTTTCGATGCCGGCACTGTAAATTTCAGCCCTATCCCCGGCGAAGTACCGCAGATAACCTTCTGCGATCTGGCTTCTGCAGCTGTTTCCGGTGCAGAGAACAAGTATTTTCTTTTTCATGTTTAAACAAGTAACCAAATGATATTAATCAAACAGAATTTCGGGTCGAATCCGAAAATCAGCTGTAGAATAAGAACCGAAGCCGTAATAACAACAGGCTTTTTGTATTTAAAGAATTTTTTTTTCATAGAATCAGCAACATCCGGAACCGGGGCTGCAACCGGAATTCTGTTTTGTCAATTCACTTAAGGCAACTTTCTGCTTTTGCGGTGGTATTCCGCATGAATCCTGGGCAAGGCAGGCGGTCAGTTTATTGGTAAGAACGAAATTGCTTCCGTTAAAATCAAGATCGTACCTGCCGATTGTCGTGCCCTGGTATTCCACTTCGATTTCAAGGTCTTCGATTCCCAGCTTTTCTTCTGAGATCCGGATGATGTCAAGAAGTTTTTCCGCTTTCAGACGATGGTCTTCATCATCGGCAATCCAAAGCTGAAAATTTACTTTCTCTTCGTTTCTTACCGCTCCTCCGCAATCGATAAAATTTTTGGTAACCTTTCCGATTTCGGTCACATGAAAATGTTGAGGAACAAAGGTGCCGTTTTCCAACTGGAATCCCAGAGTGCTTAACTCCGGAAGAATTTTTTTGATCTGTCCAAGGGTCATAATATATTTATTTTAATTGTAATATCGCAATATTACGATAATATGGTTTAAAAAATTTTTAACAGCAATTCTGTTTTTTAACGGCATTTATTACTTCCGAAAAAAACAGGTGCAGCACTTCAAAAGCTTTCTCGTCGATACAGTAACAAACGGAGTTGCCTTCAATATTTCCTTTGATCAGGCCTGCATTTTTCAGTTCCTTGAGGTGCTGGGAAACAGTAGGCTGCGCCAAGGGAAGTTCGTTCACGATATCTCCGCATATACATTCGTTTACTTTCAGCAGGTATTCTACAATAGCAATCCGTGCAGGATGGCCTAAGGCCTTTGCGATTACGGCAATCCGGTTCTGCTGTTCGGTAAAGAAATCTGTTTTTGTAGCGCCCATGTCTAAAACTATATCGCAATATTACGATAAATATTTTTTATCAGCTAATTTTTTATAAAAAACCTCCCGAAAAACCGGGAGGCAACAAAATAAATATATAGATGAAGTTTAAAAACTTTCTTCGGCAAGTTCTTTATTCACAATGGCGCCGGTTAAGTTCCCCTGGGCCACCGCATTTGCTACGGCACGCATCATGGTGGTATTGTCACCGCAGGCAAAAACGCCTTCCACATTGGTTTTATGAAAATGGTCTATTTTAATGTATCCATGTTCCGTAAGCTCCAGCCCCAGATCATCGGTATTGACATTCTGCTCAAAAGGAATCTTGGCATACAGGGCATCCAGAAAAATTTCTTCCCCGCCTCTGAGAACAACTTTGCGGATCTGCCCGTCCTCATGGTCAATCCTTTCGATTTCATTTTCTATAATGCCAATGTTATTCTTTGCGAATCGTTCAGTCTGTTCCTCATTCAGGGTAGAGCTGCCGTTGGTGAAAAGGGTGAGTTCTTTGGTTAAATTATAAACGATTTTCGAAAACTCGAAGCCCATATCGCCGTTGGACATAATGCCGGTGGTCTTTCCGTGGACTTCATACCCGTGGCAGTAAGGACAATGAATTACCGAGATTCCCCAGCATTCTGCAAACCCGGGAATATCCGGTATCAGATCTTTTACGCCTGAGGCCAGGATTATTTTTTTAGCATGAAACGTATTGCCTCCTTCAGTCCGTACTTCAAAATTTTCCGGTTGCTTTGATACTCCCTTGACCAATCCGTCATAAAATTCTACGGTTTGATAATGCAGCACCTGCTCTTTGGCAAGACCTGCAATTTCTTTCGGGGTTTTTCCGTCGTGGGTAAGAAAGTTATGCGAATGAGGGGTCTGCCGGTTGCAGGGCGTTCCGCTATCGATGATTAAAACTTTTCTGAGAGATCTTCCCAAAGACATTGCCGCCGATAATCCTGCGTAGCTTCCTCCGATAATGATAACGTCAAAATTATTTTCCATAACTGTTTATTATTGTGGGGTTGAATACAAGTACTGCACCGTTTGTTTCCGTCAAAGGTAAAACAAATTTATATTATCGCAACATTATTGCATTAATAATTTTAATATTTAGCGTACGCCAAAAAGAAATACGATTACCCCACCAACGACTCCGGACTTTCTAAAAGGTCTCCCATCAGCAAATTTTACGGAAGATTCCTGAAAAAATGGTGCAACCTGGAAAAATTTACAGTCACTGAACAGTTTGTGCGAAGAAAAAATCACTTACAATCGGGAACGAAAAAAAGAC
>JAKOOG010000129.1 GCA_022701545.1 Weeksellaceae bacterium
GGGCAGCCACATCGAGCGTTGCCGCCGGAGTCTGGGTATTGATACCCACTTGCCCAAATGCGGATATAGAAAAGAGGCATAAAACCCCGGTAATCATCTCAGTTTTCATACGATACAAAATTTGCGCAAATATATCAATATAAAGATGAACATTTCTGCTTTTTCTTAGTTTATTGATTATCAATTAATACCGAATTTTCAATTGTATCCTTTTTTAAAGATATTTTTACATCTAACTTACTTAGCAGTTCTTCTATTTCTAGGATCCTTTTTAAAAGTAAGGCTTTATCCCTTGAAGATGTATCTTGACGCTTTTGTCTATAACTAGCTAGTTCTGGGAAAATATTCTTGATAAATTCGTACAATCTAAATTGCGAATCATTTTGTTATTTTTTCTGCATTTTTTATATACTTGGTTTCCAAACAAATTATAAACAACAGTAAATATTCTTTTCCTTACTGTAAATCTAAATTTTCCAATCATTAACATTATAGATTTCTCAGCTTTTTTTTTCCATCTTTTTATCGCCCCACACTTTTAAATAAGTTATAAAAGGTATAAGTTCCATGCCTGTTTCAGACAAGGAATATTCAACCATCGGTGGAACCTGATGATAAACTTTACGGATAATCAGATCGTCTGCTTCCAGTTCTCTTAGAGTCTGTGTTAACATTTTTGTTGTTACGTCTGCTAATATTCTTCCCAGTGCTCCAAATCTTAAAATTTTATGTTCATTCAAAGACCATAGAATCCTGCCTTTGTATTTCCCTCCAATTCTTCTAAATGCATAGTCAACAGAACACGTTGGTGCATCAGAACATTTTTTTGCCATATTTTTAATTTTAAATAACTAATAATCAGTTTAGTTTCTTTTTAGTAGCTATACTACTTAAAAGTAGGTACTTGCTGCAAAGGTAAATACATTATAGCTTTGTGACAAATAAAATTAATTATTTACAGAATGAAGTTACAAGATAAGGTGGCAGTAGTGACCGGCGCATCAAAAGGAATCGGAGCAGGGATTGCCAAAGCATTCGCAGGGGCTGGAGCAAAAGTAGTTGTCAACTATGCCAAAGACAAAATGAGGGCGGCAAAAGTGGTTGATGATATTATAAAACTTGGTGGAGACGCAATTGCTGTTCAAGCTGATATTTCCATAAAAGATGACGTGGAAAGACTTTTTCAGGAAACACTGAATTCTTTTCACAGAATAGACATATTGGTTAATAATGCCGGCATCTATGATGTTACGATGTTGGAAAATATTACAGTAGATAACCTTCATGCAAATATCAATACAAATCTGATCGGTGCTATATTATGTGTACAAAGAGCTGCACATTTCATGGGAGAAAACGGCGGGTCTGTCATTAATATCAGTTCGACCGTGAGCATTAATCCGATGCCTGGCACTCTTGTATATGCAGCGACGAAAGCGGCATTGGACAATGTAACCAAAGTACTCGCAAAAGAGCTGGGATCAAAAAAAATCAGAGTAAATACCATATCACCCGGCATTACCGAAACGGAAGGCTCGCATGAAAAAGGTTTCATGGGCGGCGAGTGGGAAGCGCAACTTCTAGCACAAATTCCATTAGGCCGCATTGCGCAACCGGAAGATATTGCCAAAGCTGCAGTTTTCTTGGCATCAGATGATGCCGGATGGGTTACTGGAGAAAGATTACAAGTTGCTGGAGGACAAATTTAAACTTTTAAACAAATGGAAATGAACACATTACTAAAATACAAAGTGGCGGTAATTACAGGGTCTTCTCAGGGTATCGGTGCAGGCATTGCAAAAGCTTTTGCCGAAAACGGGGCTAAAGTGATAATCAACTATTCTAAAAACGAAGCTAAAGCTACCGAAACCGTAGATGAAATAACAAGCCTGGGCGGAACAGCCATTGCAGTTAAAGCTGACATTTCAAAACCGGCAGATGTAAAGAAACTGTTTGCGGATACAGTGAATGCCTTTGGAAAGTTAGACATCCTTGTCAACAACACGGGTATACTTCAATTCGAAACTCTTGAAGCAATAACAGCTGAAAATCTGCACGCCCAGATAAATACCAATTTGATCGGGACTATACTGGCCACGCAACAGGCAGCTGCCTTAATGCATACAGATGGCGGAAGCATCATTAATATCAGCGCTACCACGAGCATCAACCCTTTGCCCGGAACCCTGGTGTTTTCGGCAACCAAGGCTGCAATTGATAATGTGACTAAGGTACTTGCAAAGGAGCTGGGACCAAAAAACATAAGAATCAACACAATAGCTCCCGGCATGACGGCAACAGAAGGTTCAAATGAAAAAGGGATCATAGGCAGTGATTTTGAAAATCAAACAAGATCAATCACACCTTTAGGACGCATTGCAGCCCCGCAAGATATTGCCCGGGTTGCGGTTTTCTTGGCTTCTGAGGATTCAGCATGGGTTACGGGAGAAAGAATTCAGGTATCAGGCGGACAACAATAATAAAAAAGAAAAATATGAAATTAAAAGATAAAGTGGCCATTATAACCGGATCGTCAAAAGGTATCGGTGCAGGTATTGCCAAGGAGTATGCACGGGAAGGTGCCAAAGTAGTCGTTAATTATTCATCAAGTAAAGACTACGCAGACAGAGTGGTAGATGAAATTACACAAGGTGGGGGAACTGCCATTGCTGTGCAGGCAGATATTTCAAAAATAGAAGGTATTACAAAGCTGTTTGAAGAAACGAGGACCGCCTATGGTACTTTGGATATTCTGGTTAATAATGCAAGTGTATGGAAATATGAAATGTTGGAGGATGTAAGTGAAAAAACCTTCCAAATGCAAATCACCACAGGTCTGATGGCTCATATTTTCTGTGCTCAAAAAGCAGTTTCTTTATTTGGCGAGAAAGGTGGAAGCATCATCAATCTGAGTTCTACTATCAGCCTTAATCCGATTCCCGGAACTCTGATATATTGTGCCGTTAAGGCCGGCGTGGACAGTATAGCAAAAACTTTAGCTAAAGAATTGGGACCTAAAAATATCAGAATTAATACAATTGCTCCCGGTATGACGGAATCTGAAGGCTCAACTGCAGATGGCAGGCCGGGAAGCGCTATGGAAAAGTATTATCTTGATCAGACACCATTAGGTCGTGTCGGTCTACCCAAAGACATTGCTAAAGTTGCGGTTTTTCTTGCTTCAGAAGATGCCGGTTGGGTTACGGGTGAAAGAATTACTGTTGCGGGTGGGCTTTTGTAAATCAGATTATCTATATAAAAATTGCTGCTGCAAGGCGGCAGCAATTTTTATCACCGTTTTTATAAATTACCAAATCCTGGAATCGCAGTTCCAAAAAGGCCCATAATATTTACATGACAATCAGATCCATTGATTTGGTGTGATTCCCCTACGTTTGGGCGCTGTTTACCTAAAACTTTTAAATATATAAAAAGAGGCGATTAATCATACGATGGAGAACTTTAATTCGATCTATTTTTTTTCTAGATACCAATATATTTTTGAAGTACTTCAGAGAGGTCTGCCTGCCGTATAGGTTTGGGAAGAAAGTCATTCATTCCGGATTCAAGACATTTTTCTTTTTCACCCAACACATTTCCGGCGGTAACGCCAATGATCGGAACATGGTCGTAACCCGGCAGCATTCTGATATTTTGTGTTGCCTCAATACCGCTCATGACCGGCATTTGGACATCCATGATAATAATGGAAAACCTCTTATTCCTGCATGCTTCCACGGCCTGCATACCATCGACCACTTCCGTCAGACGTATATCCGGAGCTAGCGCTTTCATTATCCTATTATTTAAAAGCATATTCACAGGATTATCATCAACCAAAAGTACTTCTAATTCTGAAGCAAATAAATGCGGAGCTTTCCCGGTCTGATCCTGAATAATTTCTATGGTACTATTTTCGTCGGCCATTCTGAGGATTTTGAATAGATCATTGGATTTGATGGGTTTCAGCAATAAATGGGCATTTTCTATCTTCCGAAGTGCATTAATGACATTTAATTCTTCCGACGAGGAAGAAAGTATTATAATTGGAGCCATCTCCTTTCGCTGACTGAATAGTGCTGTTATCCTATCTATTGTTTCCAGGCCTGACATAACAGGCATATGATAATCCATCACAATCACATCGAACCGCTCGCCTTTCAACAGGATTTCCAGGGCTTCCAAACCATTGCAGGCCAGGGTGGATTTGATATTTTTATAAGTAAGCATGTGTTCTAGAATGATCCTGTTGGTTGCATTATCATCGACCACTAAGGCTGTTTTAACAATCATTTCATCCTCTTCAATCAATTCGGAGATCTCGTAAGGAACCTCAATATCGAAGAAAAACAAAGACCCTTTTTCCTTCTCGCTGGTCAGCGACAAACGGCTTCCCATGTATTCCAGGATATTATTCGAGATGGTTAGCCCGAGCCCCGTACCACCATATCGTTTGCTGATGGAACTGTTTTCCTGTGTGAAGGCAGCAAAAATATATTTCTGTTTCTCCACAGGAATGCCGATTCCCGTATCTCTTACCGAGAAACGTAAAGCAATGGAATGGTCATCCATACTTAATTTCTCAACTTTAAGCTCGATTTCTCCCTTTTCTGTAAATTTCACAGCATTTCCCAGAAGATTGATCAGAATCTGTTTCAGCCTTGCTTCATCAATGAAAAGTGTTGCCGGAAGGCCCGGCTCAATGTTGAGGAGAAGTTCGATATTTTTTTTCCGGGATTGGTAAAGAATGACATTGATGACCTGGCTTACCATATCATACACATTGCACTTATCAATCAAAAGTTCCATCTTTCCGGATTCTATTTTAGAAAAATCCAGTATATCGTTGATGATGCCAAGCAGGTTTTCCCCCGATTCATTGATGTAATTCAGATACTGTGTCTGTGTTTCATTCAGCGGTGTTCTGAGGAGAAGGTCTGAAAAACCAATCACTCCGTTCAGAGGGGTACGGATCTCATGACTCATATTGGCCAGAAATTCGGATTTTGCCTGGCTGGCTATGTCTGCAGCTTTCTTCGCATTTTTCAGTTCCTCATTGATCTTTACGGCATTTGTGATATTCTGTATGGAAATAACTGCACCGCCAACTTCATCTTTTGTGAGGTACCAGGGTCCGACTTTAAGGTCGTAATACTGAATTTCTTCTTTTCCTTCCACCTTCAACATAAAATCCTCTTCGTTGTACGATTTTCCCATCAATGCATTCCTGTAAATCTCTTTTCTTTCTTCGGGAACATCCGGAGATATGGCAAATAGATGATGACCGATAAGATCCATATCATTCATATTGAATTCCTCTCTCCACCGGCTACTTACGGCAACATAATTAAGGTCTTTGTCAAACATTGCCAAAGGAATAGGAACATCAGTGGCAAAGGACTGCATCATAGCCTCCTTCTGGGTAACTTCCAGAAACATTTTCTTAAAGGCATCAATGTCCTGAATGATTCCAAAAACCCTGCTGCAGATTCCATCTTCAAATTCGGGAACTCCTTTTATTCTTACCCAGATGGTAACGCCGTCATTCCGCAAAAGCTGAAGTTCCTCATCAAAAGAAATTCCCTGCTTTACTGCCCTGTTGAAGAGATATTTCATTCTTTCTCCGTTTTCTCCTTTGTAAAATTCAAGGGCATTTTCAAAAGTAGGCTGAAAATTATTTTCAATTTTATGAATTTCTCTTGTACATTGGGACCAGGAGAGCTTTTGGGTCTTCAAATTGGCTTCCCAGCCTCCAACCTGGGCAACTGCACTTGTTTCCTCAAGCATTTCCTTCGTGTAAAACAAATCTTTTTCTAACTTATCCCGGCGGATAATGTCGGATTTTACTTGCATATAGACAAAAATGGTAACACCGATAGTGGCAATCGCAGAAAAGATGATAAATAAAACGGTCGATTTGGAAGACTTGTTCAGATCTTCGTTTTTTATAGCAAGCTGGACCTCCTCGTGCTCTACAAATTCCTGAACGAGCTTGCGACATTTATCCATAGCCCTCTTATTTTGCACAAGCTCTTCCCTGGTCATCAATATTCCTTTTTTACGGTTGTCAATGAACGAAATATATCCTTTCATCATCATTCCTGAAGTACGCAGCAGTTCATCCAGGATACTAACCTGGTGTTTATCATCAAGATTAAGCCTGTCTCTGCTGGAAACGAGCAGCGGATATTCATTCCCGCTTTCATCGAAAGGTTCAAGAAAATTATTCTGGCCGGTAAGCTGATATCCCCGGTTGCCTGTTTCAGCATCCAGCAAAGCATTGAGGACATCTTTTACCAAACTTATAGATTCCTTGCTTTTTAAGAGACTTTTCCGGTTCTCCATCTGTTTATTTATGCTGATATAAGAGGCTATGGAACTCGCAATAAGCAGTATAAGAGAAAATAATACCCCGATCTGGAAATTTCTTATAATTTTTTTCGGCATTGAACAATAGTTTGACGGTAAGATACTAAAAGTACTTCAAAAAAAGAAAACAGCTGACAAGAGAATTTTTTTGCCGGATGATCATCAGCCATTGGATTACGGCTATCATCTCCATTACCCAACATGTACAGCAGCTTATGGTCTGAATAATAGCTAAATCTATAATTGATATAACTCACTTCAACTCATATCAGGCCACTTTCCATTTCAGTCATTTACTTGGATTTTTTTTATCCGTGCCCACAAAAATCCGCTGAACATATCTGCAGAAAGAATTGCTTTTTATTTGAAAAACCCAGCGTAAGCCGTTTCGATTTTTAAAATTGATGTTCGAAATGAGTTTTGACCTGCATTTGAGACTTTCCGAAAAAACAAAAAGCTAAGCAATAATAAAGCAACTTGGTCCAGGAAATGGTTTTTGGATACAAACCGCCAGGTTTTGGATACATTTTCTCCCACGTGCCGCTTTACCTTTGTTTCAGAATAATATCAAAAACAAAATTATGTCGTCTAAAAACAAAATTGCAGTCGTTACGGGAGGAAGCCGCGGTCTCGGAAAAGATATGGTGCTGAGCCTTGCTAAAAATGGACTGGATATCGTGTTTACGTACAACAGCCAAAAAGAAGCTGCCGAAGAAGTCGTAAAACAAATTGGAGAACTTGGACAAAAGGGAATTGCCTTGAAGCTTGATGTTTCGGATTCTTCGGGATTCGGTGAATTTGCAGGTAAACTAACCTCTGAACTGCAGTCTCAATTAAATACAGACCGGTTTGATTTTCTTATCAACAACGCAGGATTTATCCATTATGCAGAATTTGAAAATGTAACCGAAGCGCAGTTCACAGAAATGGAAAATGTACACTTCAGAGGGCCGTTCTTCCTTACCCAAAAACTATTGCCTCAAATCAATCCTTTTGGCGGTATTGTGAATGTTTCTTCGGGGCTTACCCGTTTTGCCACACCCGGCTTTGCCACATACGCGGCATTGAAAGGAGCCATGGAAACCCTAACAAAATACCAGGCCCAGGAATTGGGAAAGAGAAACATCAGGGCGAATGTGATCGCTCCCGGACCAGTCGAAACCGATATTATGGGCGGTGCCGTCCGTGACAATGCAGAGATGAACCGGCTCCTGGCATCTCAGACCGCTTTGGGAAGAGTGGGACTTCCTGAAGACATCGGTGGAGTCGTTGCTTTCTTGTGCAGTGATGCCGGAGGCTGGATCAATGCCCAGCGTATTGAAATTTCAGGCGGATCTAATCTTTAATACCTGACTCACGATGGAAAGTAAAGAGCATAAGATCGTAAAGGCATTAACGGAAGCAGAAACAGACACGATCAGGAAATTTTACGGGTCATTCAGGATGAAGAATCCGGAAATACTGGATCAAATCTGCACTCCGGACTGGAAAGATATTCCGTTGGCTCCAGGTCAGGAAGAAGGCCCGCAAGGGCTTCAGAAAATCATGAAACATCTTTTTGAGCTGTGCCCGGATCTTGAGGTCGTCATCCATGAAATTTTTGGTACCCATGAGCGGGCAGCGGTAAGAGCTTCAATGGAGTTTACCCATGTCAATGAAATTATGGGGATTCCGCCAACTCATCAGAAAGTGTCCGTGCCATTGCACGAATTTCATTATTTAAAGGATGGCAGGCTTACCCATACCTGGCATCTCGAAGACTGGTTTGGACTTTTAATGAAAAGTAAGTCCGCGGAAATCAGCTGATGGCTTTTCGGCATCTGAATGCACCCTGTTTTTTTCAAACTTTTCGGCCTGCAACAGGCAGATAAAACTTTAAATTTGCACGTATGGAAATCGTCAGAATAAAATCGATTACAGAATACCACCGGTTCAGAGGACTCCCCAAACCGGAACATCCCCTGATCAGCCTTGTGGATTATTCGCTGTTGCAGTTTGCTGAAGATTCCCAGGCGGTGAATATCGTCATGGATTTTTATTCAATCGCTTTAAAGCGGGATATTGGAGCCAAGATTTATTACGGGCAGCAGATTTATGATTTTGATGAAGGGCTGATGTCCTTCATTGCGCCAGGCCAGGTTTTACGGATCGAAAGAAATCCGGACTCATTAAACAGTGGGTCCGGTTATCTTTTGCAAATCCATCCTGACTTTATATGGGGATCGCATTTGGCAAAGAATATTAAAAATTATTCTTTTTTCGACTATTCGATCCATGAAGCGCTGTTTCTTTCCGATAAAGAAGAAGCGATCATCCTCAACATCTTTGAAAATATCAGGCAGGAATATCACGCCAATATTGACGGCTTCTCCCAGGGTCTTATCGTAGCTCAGATCGAATTGCTGCTGAAGTATTGTGAACGGTTTTACAACCGGCAGTTTATCACCAGGAAAATCAGCAGCCACCAAATGCTGACAAAAGTTGAGAATTTTCTGAATTCCTATTTCTCTTCCGAACAACAGGCAGCAGGCGGTCTTCTTTCGGTAAGAAACGTTGCTGATGCCATGAATGTTTCCTCCGATTACCTGAGCAGCATGCTGAAACAGCTCACCGGTAAAAATGCTCAGGAACACATCCATCACAAGCTTATTGAAAAAGCAAAAGAGAAGTTAGCGGCCACCCATCTTTCAGTAAGTGAGATCGCCTATGAACTGGGATTTGAGCATCCCCAGTCTTTCAGCAAGCTTTTTAAGATAAAGACAAAGGTTTCGCCACTGGAGTTCCGGAAATCCTTTAATTAAAGATCAATTGCTTATAATATAAAAATAGCTGTATTTCAAGTACTTACCTATACATCCGGATAGCCGGCGGCCAGAAATAAAATATTCCTTCCACAGAACCTGGTGTCATTTTTAGGACAGGGTGAAAAAACAGTTCATTACGCAGGCAGTAAAACAACAATTACGGACGATTTATTTCATAATACTTTCTTCGGGGAACTGTTTAATGACTGAAAAACTTCCTGTAAAAAATTCGTATTGCAGCACCATGCTTTCCTTTGACGATGCTTGCAGTAAAAATTAGATTCCTGAATAAGGCTTTGAGCAAAATCTCTCTCATAAAGTGGCCAATGATTTCATTTTATAATCAATATCTTTAATTGTTTATTGACACAATGGAATTCCGGCATCCGGCTTTCCTCATCCAGCCATTTAATCCTGATTCTGCTTCGAGTTCATGTCATTTAATTCTTTGCCCCGTCTGACGGTTATTGAAAATTTATGATATTTCATATCACTCCATTTATTATAAGGTTCGGAAGTCCCGGGACTCTCACCTATGGTTATAATATAATCGCAATCATCAAAATCCTCTGTGTTTTCAGCAGTATAATTAGAATTTGTCTTAACGACTTCATGACCAGAATCCCACAAAAATTCGGCTACTGAATCTAACACATCCTGTTTGTATGCTCTTGTATCTTTAATTAATAAAATTTTCATCGTAACTTAAATTACAATCCTTTCTTGCCTTCAAGCCAATAACCTTTAACGTAGATTTTACCTTTGTGATCCTTTAACTTCAAAGCTTTTCTGAAATTCTGGATAGAATTTACATTTCCGGTCAGGATTATATTGGCGTCCGACCATTCAGGATTACCGAGCAAGGGCAATTGCTGGATACACTCTACGCTGCGGAATACCCCATTCTTTGAAAAAATTGTGTAGTTACGTAAACCAATTTCTTCAGCAATGACCATGTTCTCTTCGTCCAATTCGATGTAAAACATGAATTGATGATTATTCCTATTAAGGAAAGGTAAAAAGCTGAGCATCAAACCTAAGGAAGTTTCATCTCCAAAAATAACTTGTTTTTCTACCTTTGGGTCATATTGTCTGTCACTTCCCAGGACTGCCAGCTTTATTTTTTGATCGTCAGCCCGAAGATTGTTGATGTAATCGGCTCCAACTGCGTTACCGTGAAGATAAGCTACAAATTCAATGGCTTTCTTTGAATCGTCTGCATGGGAAACGGTATAGTGACGTGACTCCGTGGGAGTGACCCGAAATGAGATCGTGAATCCGGGAGTAAAATCCAGAGAGGTAAAATTACCCTTTAAACGTATTTTCTTTACTTGAGGATTGAGATAAACGGATTCTTCCACTTTTACCGTTCGTATAAAGGATGGGGCTATTTTCTCAAGGGCATCGTTGAGCCATTTTGGTGCTGTTGGCATATCTTTAATTTTGTTATACAAAGAAATAGAGAAATACAAAGCGCTAAAATGGATTGGACAAAGTAAGTATAGGACTATTCGAAGCTTTTTTTTCTGAAAGTTAAAGCAGTCATTCCGGTCACTTTAATAAATAAACGGGAGAAATAGGAATAATCGTCATATCCCAGATGATGTGCAATTTCTTTTAC